>NZ_VJZD01000005.1 GCF_009377175.1 Streptomyces adustus | reverse complement strand
AACGTGCTCTGGGCCCTCCTGCGCGACCACAAGCTCTTCGAGACCGCTGCGGCCCGCGCAGGCGCGACAGCGATATGACCCGACCACAGTGGGTCGCTACCGCCGCTTGACAACGTCATTGGGAATCCATACCTGGAGTACCTTCGGCAGCGGTGGGAGGAAGGCGAGCACACCGCGACGGTGCTGCACCAGGAGATCGCCGCCAAGGGCTACAGCGGCCACGACCAACGAGTCAAGATGGCCATCGCACCGCTACGCCGCGGCCTGCCGATCGACACACCGCGCGAACGGCCGCCCTCGCCTCGCGAAGTCGCCCGGTGGATCACCACCGCGCCGTCCCGCCGCAACTTGCACACAGCCGAGGCCCTCAGACGACTGTTCGAGCACTGCCCTGAACTGGCCCGCACCCACGACCTGGTGCGTCAGTTCGCCGCCATGCTCGACACCCGCGACGCCGCACCGTTGCCGGACTGGCTCGACCAACTCACGGCTGCCCGCCTCCCGGCCCTGTCCAGCCTCGCCAAAGCCATCCGCGAAGACCAGCCCGCAGTTGTCCAGGGCATCACCACCCCCTTCAACTCCGGCGTCAACGAAGGCCGCATAACCGACCTGAAGCTCCAGAAACGGATCACGGCCGGACGCGCGGGAGTCCCGCGGCTCCGCCATCGCGTCATCCTCATGGCCCTACGCCGACGCCGCTACCCGTGACGGAGTGTCACCGGCGCACGGTGGCACACCCCAGCGTCACGGAAATCTTGCCAGGGCCATTCAAGCAAGTACGCCGACAATTCGGCAGCCTGCAGGGCAAGATCCCCCTGCTGACCGGCGATTTCACCCAGCACCACGCATTCATGGTGGCCTCGATGCTGCGGGCCATCGACGAAGCCGACACCCGGATCGCCCGCCTGAGCGGGGAGATCAACCGGCAACTGCAGCCGCTGCAACAGCAGGTCGACCTACTGATCACTATCCCCGGTATCAGTCTGACGCTGGCCCAGATCTTGATCGCTGAGGTCGGCGTGGACATGAGCCGCTTCGCCACCGCAGGCCACCTTGCCTCCTGGGTCGGAATGTGTCCAGGCAACAAAGAGTCGGCCGGCAAGCGCCTGTCGGGGCGCACCCGCCAGGGCGACACCTGGCTCAAGACCGCGCTCTACATGGCGGGCGCCAGTGCCGCCCGCAGCAGGAGCACCTACCTGGGCGCACAGTTCCGACGACTCGTCCCGCACCGCGGCGCGAAACGCGCGACCGTCGCGGTCGGGCACTCCATCCTGGTCGCCGCCTGGCACATCCTGCACGACCTCGTTCCCTATCGCGATCTCGGACCCGATCACTTCACCAACCGCCTCGGCCAGGAACGCCAGACCCGACGTCTACTCGCCCAACTCGCGGCCCTCGGCCTCGACGTCACCGCCACCCCACGCGAAGAGACCGCCTGACCCCCACCATCACACATTGGGTCAGGCGATTTTCAAGAGAGCCCCGTTCAGCGGGCTGAGCCCGCGACAGTTCGGCAAGCTGATCACCGCGTTACGACGCGAGGGCGCAGACCCCGTTCGCAAGGGACGGCCATGGAGCCTGCCACTGGAGGACCGGGTCCTGCTGATCGCCGCATACTGGCGGACGAACCTGACATTGCGGCAGCTTGCCCTGCACTTCGGCACCTCGAAGTCGGCAGCGGATCGCATCATCGACCACCTCGGGCCCTCGCTGGCTCTGCAACAGCGCAGGCGGTTCCGCAAGGACGCCGTGCTGATCGTGGACGGCACCTTGGTGCCCACTCGGGATCACACCATCGCCGAGCAGTCGAAGAACTACCGTTACTCGGCCTCCTCATGTTGTTGTCAAGCCGCAGCAGTGACGGGAGTTGGGGCTTGGTAACACTGTCCGTCACGGATCATGGCGAACAGGACGTTGACACGTCGTCGAGCCAGGGCGAGCACGGCCTGCTTGTGCTGTTTCTTCTCGGCCCGCTTGCGTTCGTAGAAGTGTTGGGACTCTGGGCAGCTGCGGATGCTGATCTGCGCGGAGGTGTAGAAGACGCGCTGGAGCCCTCGGTGATAACGGCGGGGCCTGTGAAGGTTGCCACTGACGTTGCCGGAGTCGCGCGGCACCGGCGCAACGCCGGCGAAGGCCGCGAGGTGGTCGGCACTGGTGAAACGGCTGAGATTGCCGCCGGTGGCGGCCAGCAACTCGGCGCCCAGCAGTGGACCTATGCCGGGCATGCTGGAGATCACTGCGGCGAGTTCGTGCTCCCGAAACCGGTCTGCAATGAGCTTGTCCAGCGCGTGGATCTTCTCGTGGAGGCTGATGTCGGCGTACGAAGTTAGATCCCCAGTCGCGTACCTTTCCTCGTCCCCACCTGTCAGGCACGTCGGTCTCTCGCTCGATGGCTTGGAGGCGGTTCTTGAGGCGGTAGCTGGGGCCGTTGATCGGGACGACTTCGCAGTGGTGCAGGAGCCGGTCGAGGATCGCGGTGGCGAGGACTTCGTCGCCGAAGACCTGGCCCCATTCACTGAAGGTCTTGTTCGACGTGAGGATGATCGAGCCCTTCTCGTAGCGCTTGGAGATGACCTGGAAGACCAGGTTCGCCTCGGCGCGTTCGAGAGGCTGGTAGCCGACCTCGTCCACCACGAGGACGCTCGGCCGCAGGTAGGAGCCGAGTTTGCTGGTCAGACGTCCGGCTGCCTCGGCAGCTTTGAGGTTGCGGACCATGTCGTCGAGGCTGGTGAAGTAGATCGAGTAGCCGGCCCGGCAGGCCGCGACCGCCAGCGCGATCGCGATGTGGGTCTTGCCTACTCCGGGCGGTCCGAGCAGGGCCGCGTTGGCCTTGGCCTCGACGAAGGGACAGGGTGGCGAGGTCTTTGACCTTGCGCGGGTCGAGATCCGGTTGGAAGGAGAAGTCGTACTCATCCAGCGTCTTGTGGTGCGGCAGCCGGGAAAGTCGCAGGCCCTGGCGGAATCGGCGGTCGTCCCGGACGGCGAGTTCCTCGGAGAGGACCAGGTCGAGGAAGTCGAGGTAGCCGAGCTTGCCCTCGTCCGCGCGACGGGTGAACTCGTTGATGGTCTCTGCCAGATGGGGCAGGCCGAGCTTCGCGGCCGTGGTGCGGATGCGGTTGCCGGTCAGCTCGCTCAAGACGATTCCTTCGGGATGCGGTGGGTGGTGAAGGGGCGGGTGCCGGTCAGCTCGTCATAGACAGACAGCGGCCGGCGGCCGACCTCGACCTGGGCGGCGGCGGCCCGGTTCAGCAGGGCCTGCAAGGGCCCGACCTCCTCGCCCGGGGAGCTATGGTGACGCGGCTGGAAGGGGACTTCGCCGGTGGTCGTCCGGCGTCCCTTGCCAGTTGGCAGCCCGTCCCAATGTGCTTCCTCGACCACGCGGACCCCGCGGCCGACCGCCCTCGGGTGCATGGCCAGCAGCGTTTCGCCGCCAGAGTCGGAGACCGTGGAATGCAGCATGACCTGCGACTTCGTGGCCCGGATCTCGACGAGCTGGCGGGGGCGGACCTTGCGGGCGGGCACCGAGTAGAGGTTGCCGCCGAACGCGATCAGACAGTCCTTGCCGACCGGCCGCAGGTGCCGTTCGGCAACCAGATACGGGGTCGGCGGCAGCGTCTTGAGAGCCGCATGGTCCCGGGCGGCCCGGTGCCCGATCACCTCACGGTGGGTTTTGTGGATCTGAGCCCGCCGCCTGGGCACCCAAGCCGTGAACGCGGCGTCCATCTCCTCGACCGAGGAAAAGGCCCGCCCGGAGAGAACGTGGTCACGGACGATCAGCACCTGGCGCTCGACCCGGCCCTTGCCGGTGGGACGGTAAGCGGCCAGCACGTCGATATCGAAGTCGTAGTGCCCGGAGAATCCGACCGCTTCCGGATGCAGCGGCACCGCCTCACCAGGGGCGACGTGCCGGCGCACGACCGTCTTGGTGCGGTCGTAGACGATCGTCATCGGCACCCCGCCGAAGTGCGCGAACGCCCGCCGGTGGCAATCGAAGAAGGTCTCCAGATCCTGACTCGTGGTGAAACAGCAGAACGGATCGCGGGAGTACGACAGGGTCATATGGAACGAATAGACCTTCCCGATGCCCATATGCGCGAGGATCCTGCCCTCGTCACCCCAGTCGACTTGCGCCTGCGCGCCGGGAACCACCTCGAACCGGCGGTGAAGACCCGCCAGCTCCTTCGGGGTGATGCCAAGTTCCTCGGCGATCCTGGGGCGGGCTTCCTGAACGTAGAGCTTGACCCGCTGGTAGTTCCCGGTGAACCCGTACTCCGCGACCAGCCGTTCATGGATCACCGCGGCCTTCATCAGGATCTCGGCCCTCAGCATCGCATCGACCAGCGGAGCGAACTCGTCGATCACCCTCGCCCGGGACCGTCCGTTCGGCGACCGCCGCGGCGGCGTCGCCGAGCCCGACGACAGGTACTTCCGGACTGTCTTGCGGTCCAGCCCCGTCTCCCGGGCGATCTCCGACAAACTCAGCGCTCCGGACTCCAACAACCCACGGAAACGCCGCAGTTCCAACCAACGCTCCGAGTCCAAGAGCATCGCCAGGCCCCTCTCCACTGCCACACCGACAAGCAGCAGAGTGCCGAGCAACACGCCTCACCGCACCAACAACTGTCCCTATTCATCCGTACGAAGCTGGGGACGTAACTGTGTACGCCGACAGCTGATCACCTCCAACGCCAGGTCGTGGACTACCTGAGCGATCGCGCTCTCGCCTGGAAGCTGCGTGTGTTGCCGATGAGCGGCCTCAACTGCGGTGGCAGCCAGGGTTTCAGCGTTGCGGACGTTCCGATGGGCCAGCCACAACTCGAGTCGCTTGCGACCGGCCCTGCGCAGCGCGGAGGGCGTCTGGTAGCCGCTGAGCAGGAGCAGCGGACCGATGTTGGTCAGCTGCAGGGCCCGTTCCAACGCAGGGAAGATACTCAGCAGTTGGGCTCGCATCCGGTTGATCTTCCGGGTGTGTTCCGCGGACAGGTCTGCCCGGCGGTCGGTCAGGACCCGCAGTTCCACGGCCAAGTCATTGCCCGGCTCCAAAATCTGCAGGTCACGACGCATCCGAGCCTGGTTGGCGATGACAATGGCGTCCTTCGCGTCGGTCTTGCCCATGCCGCGGTAGCCGGCCGAGGCCCGGTTCACCGCCAGCCCAGGTATGTAGACGATCTTCTGGCCATGGTTGAGCAGCAGGCAGACGAGTAAGGCGGCCATGCCATCTGCGACGTCCACCGCCCACACCACGTCCTCGCCCAGTGCCAGGACGTCGCCGATGAGCTCCAGCAGCTCGGACTCGTCGTTCAGGATCCGGCGCGAGAGCAGCTGCACGCCGCCCGCGTCCAGGACCGCGCAGTAGTGGTGTGTCTTGCCGATGTCGGTTCCCGCCCAGTTCTGGGCCACAGCTGCCTCCGGTCGTTCGACCTATACGGTTCATCCGGACGACCTCGCCAGCATGGTCCTACTCAGCGATCACCAGGGGTGCGCAGCTCCTCATCAGTGGTCGAGTCGTCGTGTGGACCGGGCGGCCAGGTAGAGCGAGCCATCGCGGGCAACCAACCACAAGCCTTACCCGGACCACTGGCTCTTCCGGACTCTACGACTGCCCATCCGACCCATCAACAACGTAGGACCAACCACCAGGTCGTCATCGACGCCCACTCCCGACTCGTCGTCGCCGTCGGCCAGCCCCTGCCCGGCAACCGCAACGACTGCAAGGCATGGGAGCTTTCCGGCGCGAAGGACGCCGTCAGGTGCGCCACGGTCATCGCGGACGGCGGCTACCGCGGCACCGGCCTGGTCATCCCACACCGACGCGAACGCGGCCAGACCGAACTTCCGCCCTGGAAAGAGGAACACAACGCCTCCCACCGCAAGGTCCGCGCACGCGTCGAGCACACCTTCGCCCGCATGAAGAGCTGGAAGATCCTCCGCGACTGCCGACTCAAAGGCGACGGCGTCCACTACGCCATGCTCGGCATCGCCCGCCTGCACAACCTCACCCTCACCGGATGACGGAGAAGCGAGCAGGTCGTCCAGCGCGTCAAAGATCATTTACGGGACACACTTAGCAACGTCGTATCGTTGAGCAAGCCCGTGGCTCCTGCATGATAGTTCTGTGAACAGAAATGATCACTCAAGGCCACGGGCCTCCTGCATCCGGGCTACCAGCCATCGGTTCCATCACCGACCGCGACAGGACTTAGTCGTCCAGCCCAAGCACACCGCTCAACTTCGAAGACCCGGTAAGGGGTAAGGCATGTTCTCTGGCCCTGGAATCGTTTGGTTTCAGGGGGTGGATTGATCTTGGCTGGGGCAGATGGGGATCTTTTGCCCGGGCGTGTGTTCGACGTATACGCGGTTGTTGAGTGCGTCGGCGATTTCTTGTGTGAGCGCCAGGGCGACGTGGGATGCGTCGCGGATTTCGGTAATCACGAGGCGACTGTTGTTTAGGCTCAAGACTCTGGAGGGGGTGCTGTTGCCGGCGAGGTCACGGCGGATGTGGCTGGCTGCCTCTGCCACGATCGGGGCGAACGCCGCCTTAACTCGCTGGATGTGTTGCTTCCGTTCGGTTTCAGAATCGCCCTGGGGCGCGTTCATGGCTTCTGCCAGTTGTGTGGTGACCTGGGGCGCATCCTGACCGAGCAGCGTGGTCAGGGGGTACTTTCTCGTATGCAGGACTGCCTGCACCTGCAAAGGCTGCCGCTGCCATTTTCCTCCCAGAGGGAATGGGGACCCTTCTGCTGCATGCACCTCGGAGGCGGTCTCGGGCGTCATTTCGTGTTCGCTCGGCCGCCCGGGCTCACTACCAGTAATGGCATCGTTGTTGGTTGGGGTGGCTTCAGCCGGGACGGCTAGCTCGCCGGATTGGGAGTGGGTGCGGAGAGCCGCTTCGCCTGTTGTCTCAAGCTCGGCGAGTACCTGGGGCGATCGGAGGGTGTCGGTCTTGGCGCGTGGGGCGTTCAAGAATGCCGTCGGACGTCCGGGCGCCCCTTCGCCATGCTGCTGTGCGCCGTCCCGGTAGTCGTAGATGACGGGACCTGAGCTGTACAGGTTCCCAAGGACTTCCAGGTCCACGCTGCTAAGCAAAGCAGCGAAACGGGAATCATGGGTCATGATGGACGGACTGGCTGATCGCCCGAGAGCCATTTCTTCGTCTTGGTAGCCGTCTTTTGCTCCGAGCAAATGGAAGAACTCGTGAAGGGCCTGCCCCATGGTGGTCTGCGACCCGTCTTTGGAGCTTATCGGATAGAAGTCGGTGGCCGTCATCTGGCCCTGGCCAGCGTGTACGCTCACGATTTGGTGAGGATTGTCTGACTTACTAACGAACTCGGGATTGACAAAAAGCTTGTCGCCGCTGGGAAGCTCAAACGCGTGTGCGTTGAGCTTTGCTCGAGTCACCTCTGTCAGTTCTTCTTCGAGTGTCTCGACTGTTTGCCGTGTGACGCCTTCCTTTGCCTCCAGGTGAAGCCGTAGGGTGACATCCAGATACCACGTGCCGGCCTTGCCAGTCGCGCTCCCTTGACTGGTCTCGTCGGGGATCCAGATCCGTCGGAGGTCAGCCCGAATGTGAGTCATCGTGCCGTCCAAGCCGATCGGGTCCAGACGACTCGTGTCGCGTGTGCTGCCCTTAAATGCTTCGAAGCGATCAGTGTTCAGCAGTGCAGCCCGCGCCAACGGACGCCGACTGGCCAATTCGGCCTCACGCCTGACGACGGTTTTCCGATCCTGCTCACTCAGTCGCTCGAATCGGTATGGCCAAGCAGACTCGTCCCACTTCCGGGCATCCCAGCGAACGCCCCATGCCAAGCTTTCACGCCCCGAAGATGCGGCAGGCAACGAATCCGCTGGCCTGTCCGTCGGCGATACCGCTGTTGCATCGACGACAGACCACGCTCGCGGCGCGCCATACTCCGGATTCCGCTGTGAACCGCTTCGAGGTGCTGATGTCGAGCCAGTTGCTCGCGGCGTAAGCTCGCGCAGGACGGCGTTCAAGTCAAGTACGGCTGCGGCGAAGTACGGCTGCTCCGCCGGCATTATTTGCGTCTGCATATTCACCGCCGCCATCAGTGTTTCACGGACCTGGGTGAGCCGTGTCAGGACCCATGACGGCAGCGCTGTTTCGGGGGCCTTGACATGTTGGACGAGCGCATTTGCAATCTTGCGAGCTTCGGAGTGCCCCAGCACCGGCCACCGCTTTTGGGTGACTTGAGGTATAACCGCCATCAGCGGCGTTAGCTTCAGCAAGAGAGGTCCCACATGGCGCACGAGTTGATGGCCGAGAACTGTGGTTGCCTCGCGGGTCGTGAGTCCTACACGGGGATCCTGGAAGCGTTGCGCCAGGGCATTTGCCTCGCGCGAGACGGCTTCGAGCTCACCCACCGTACGGCTGATCGTTTGATCATCCATATGCGGAATATCCGCAAACTTTTCACCGCTCTGGAGTCCCCCGGTGAACTGTCTCAATTCCAGCACGACCTTCGGCAGCCCGGCATCGCCCTGATCCACGTCCATATCTGCAACTCCGACCGACTCGCCCTGGGTCACCCGACGACCTTGCAGTGTCTTCCCGGCGATTGCCGTCATTAGATAGTCGCGATATGTCGCACCACCAGAAAAGGATTCATCCATAATGTTCGCCGGCATTCGTGCACCATGCGTGGCGATCGCCTGCCCGAGACGCACTGTGAACATTTCGGCGATTTGAGTTTGATAATCAGTAAGGAATTCCCTGGCTTCCGGGAGAAGCAATCGGCGCACAACGTGAAATGAGTTACGTAGTGCCACTATAAGCATGTTCTTTGTGAGGCGCTGGCGGAAGAACCGTGTCACAATGGGCCCTGCAGCAACGTGGTGGAACGTCAGCCAGGCATATCCATACAATTCGTCGAGCCCGCGAACTTCAGACAGAAAGGGGAGATTCTCTTCCGTTATGCTCCGCTTCAGCGTCCGTGCTGCGTACAACGTTGTAACATCGGCCGCGAAAGCCCGGGCACCACCCAGGGAATCGTTCAAGGAGTCGAGGCCGTTTCGGTCTTGCGCCAGTTCCAGCAGGTGGCGAACCCCCCCTATGGGAACACCGACATTCAACTGGGTATAGGCGCGGTGACTCGGATCCGGAGACGGACGGACCGATACAGACTGTCCTTCAGGGGAGAACACCCACCCTTCCTGTACGGGCAGAAGATTTCGCAGCAGAATTTCCGAGTTTTCATGGTTGGTCCTGCTCAGCAGGTGGCGGATTCTCAAAGCTTGGGGCAACACGAGCTGCCGACCTGGATACCGTTGTTCTTGGTTAAAGACCCGCATCGGATCGGTCACCACTTCGATGATGGCCTCTTTTTGTTTCGTTGGCTTTTCGCCGGTCTTCTTCTCAGCTATTTGTGGTGTGAGGAACAGTCGACCATCGGTAACGCGGTAAAAGGTTTTGTGATCTACCACCAGTCGCAGCCCGTACGTGTCGTTCCACGCCAACGGCAGGCCTGCGGACAACTTCCCGCTATACCTTCCGAGGGGCCACGCATATTCGATCTCCACGCCGATGGCACCGTATTGGTTGGGAGTGGGTGAGGGGTCCAGGAGGTCTTCGGCAAGGGTGTGAGCGCGGGCCGGTGGCCATTCGAGGAGTGCATTTTCGACGACGCGGCCCTCGGGATCGAGGACCGTGGCACGTGTGCGGGTCGCGGCCCGGTGGGGTGCGTCGGAGGTGATGCGGTTTCGTGTGTCAGCTTGCAGGTCGATCCAGAATACGCCTGAGGGGGTCTTCGTTGCTGCGAAGGCGTGGCCTGCTCGCGTGGGGTGTTCGGTGAGGACGACTGCGCTGGCACCGTCGCCGATGTTGGTCAGAGCTCGCGTGACCATCTGCAAGTCCGAAACTCGGGTCCATTCGGCACCCGCGGTGGTCCCAGGCACCTTGGCTGACAGGTCACCGGCGAGCGTGGTCAGATAACGGCCCGGCAGCAGGACTTCGACAGGAGTTTTCTTCTGCCGGTACAACACCCTAATCACGGCTTCCGTGAGCGGGACACAGCCGATCAACGTGGGTTCAGCAGCGAAAGCCTCCATCGTCACATCAGCGCGTGCAACGGCCTCCGCAATGGCTTCATCAACCTTCTCCTGCAGGATCGCCGGAACCTGTGGCTGTCCCTGCCAACCCGCAGATGTCCCCGAAACACCGGCTCGGAGCAATCCCTCCTCAAGGTCGGACGGCATAAGCGCAGACATGACGAGGGCGAGATCAGCTGCCGACTCCCGAGCTGCGTTCGTGTCCTGGGCATCCTCCAGGTGTGCCATCACGAAATGCACCGCCTGCCACGCCGGCGGCAGCGTCTCCAACCCCGTGTCCTCCCTGAGGTCAGCGTCTGGCATCCGTCCAAAGTACTGCTGGACTATCTCAGTAGCTTCGGAGAAGAGAGGGGATTCAACACCGCCCTTGCCTTGCTCAAGGCGGTTTGTAATCGCAGTGACGTCGAAAGAGCGCGAATCAGGTGTGAGTCGCACAGTGAGTTCGGCATCTGGACGCCGAACAGACTCGACGCGGCGAATTTCTTCTTTAGCGCCCCCTTGCGGCATTGCACCCGGCTTGGAAAGTTGGCGGATTTCGCGAGCGTAGGTCGAACGCAATGCGTCGATCACCTTTGTAGCAGCCCTGCGGACATCCGCGGCATCCAGGACCCCCGTTTTCTGCAGATCCCTGATTTCCGTCAGGACGTCGAAGCACACTTTATTCGGCGTCGCTTGGACAGCAGAACCGGCACCAGGGAAGACGCCACCGAGAGGACTCACGCTAGAACACCTCTTTCAATTTTTTTCATAGGCCAGGTCATTTTCTACGGTCGCGTACAGACACGACTGATAATCACGACATGCACACTATAGCGGCACGACCGGAAATCAGGATTGACGGAGAAGTCCGACCGGAGTAAAGCCACTCAAATAATGGTCCGGGCTCCAGCCCAGGACCCCATGTAGACCGGTGCTCAAATCAGGACACAGCACGCGCTTCTCACCTGGTCGGACATTGCCGTTCCAGTCGACTTGAGTGAGTGTGCTGCCGGCCAATCACTTGGCCATGGGGCCTCATGTCAATCGAGGCAATCAGGTCTATCTCAGGGCTGAGAAGTGCGGAGCCAGCACTGCTAGTCGATCCAAGGGGTAGCGCAACGTCGTCATCTCTCGTGCGACATCAGGCTCCACCTCGAAACAGACACTGAAAATCTCGGCCATCATCACTGCATCCTCACCGTTCGAGACCTGCCCACCCGAGGTCTGCGAACTCTCAGGGCCTCGTTGCAAGGTGGCACTGATAGCGTCCTACACCATCGATATTGCACGATGGCTCGCCCGAATCGCGACACAGTACGGTGCTGGACGCGCGGTCCTGGATCGATAGGCCAATGGTTGGCCCGATCGAGCAATTCCGAAGCAATTTCGGGCAGTGAGCTGTTTCCAACCTCAGTTTGAGCAGGTCAGATGCAGGGTGAGGACGGCCTGAACCAGGCTGGTGATGCGAGTCGTGGAACATCGCAGTTTGCGCAGGAGTCGCCAGGTCTCGAGGGTGGGCATGGCCTGCTCGACGAGCGCACGGATCCTCGCATGCGAGCGGTTGACAGCCTGCTGACCTGCGGAAAGCGTCTCCCAGCGACCCCAATGGGGCAGCCGTATGGTGCCGCCGGCGCCCCGGTAACCCTTGTCGGCCCAGCACTCCACGCCGACTTCCTCCAGGGCGTCGATGATGCCGTGGGTTCGCGCGGCCTTGATGTCGTGGACCGCGCCGGGCAGTGCAGGCGATGCCCACACCAGTCGCCCGGCGGGATCGGTGATGATCTGCACGTTCATGCCGTGCTTCTTATGTTTCCCAGAGTAGAAGGGCCGGTCGGCCGCGATTCGGTCGATCGGCAGCAGCGTGCCGTCCAGGATCACGAATGCCTTGGTGGAGGCGGTGCAGGCCGCGGTCCGCAGGTCGGGAGCCAGCGCGGCGAGGACTTCGACGGCCTCGGCCACGTACCGGTACACCGTCGCGATCCCGACTTCGAAGCCGGCGGCGAGGCGGGCGTAGGTGTCACCGCAGCGAAGATGCGCCAGGACCAGCAGCGCCTGGCGCCCTGCGGACAGACGACGCCACCGGGTGCCCTGCTCTCGATGCCGCGTGCTCAGCTGGCGGGCGAGAAATCGCAGGGACGAGGTGGACAGATCGATCCCCGATGGGTAGACAAGCACGCGGAAGCTCCTGGCTGGACAGTTGATCTCGACAATCACCCGTCTACCAGGAGCTTCTCTACGTCTCCGCACTGCCCCTCACCCCAACTCCCGTCACACGAAGCCAGGTTGGAAATAGCTCAAGGACAGATGGTCAGGCGCGAAGTGGCTGTAATCTCCAGCATAATGCGGTGATTGAGTTCGTCGGCGAGTTTCTGGGCGAACGTAATCCCGACGTAGAGGTCCTGTATGGCGGTGAGGACGAAATCGGAGTTGGCCATGCCCAGGACGCTCCGGGAAGTGCTGCGGTCATCGAGGTGATGGCGGATGTGCTGGGCTGCCAACTGTGCGAGTTCACCGAATGTCCGATTGACCAGTCCGGTGTGTGCTTCCCGCGCCACGTCGGTACCGGCTGGCGTTTGTTTCAGTAGATCGGCCAGTTGTGCCATGGTGTGGGTGGTGGCCTGGTCGCCGAGCAGGCCCTGTATGCGGAACTTGATCTCGTGCAGGACCGGCGCCACCGGCAGAGTCCGCCAAGGTTCTCCCCAAGCAATTCCGGGAGCTTTTGGGACAGTGATCTTCTCGATTTCGGCCGGTCCGAGCGACTGTGACCTCCCGTGTGTTGCAGGCTCACCGTTGCTAGCGACCGCCGCCGACGCGGCTGCTTCTGCAGTTGTCAATTCTTGCGCGCTTGGTACTGGAGCCGGTGTGACGGCTTCGGTGACATCCGGCGCGCTATTCCGGGGCGATTCACCGGGCTTGCCGCTGTCGAGCCCTCTCACTGCTGCGGGGCGCTGGCTCCTGTCGACATCGGTTTCGAGTTCCCTGCCGGGCGCGGGCCGTTCCAGCCCTCCCTCGGAGAGGGTCTGCGGGTTGCGCCGGCCCAGTGGGGCGTCGAGGTGCGCCTTCGATGCGCCGTGAGAGCCTTTTGCGTGTGCCTGCGAGGGCGCAGCCCTGTGGCGCTGGATGTGTGTGGCCGAGGGGTGGACCTGAGTGCTGGCGCGTGAGTTCGCGTTCTGGTTGCGTACGGCGCTGGGGAGGTGGTGCGCCGAGCGTGTCTGGTCGGCCTGTCTGATCAACTCGGCCCAGATGCGGTTGGTGGGTTTTACCGTGTTCGGGCTCGGCCTACGAACCGGGGCAGCCGGGGACCTGGGGGTTTGGCTGTTGTGCGTGGATTGGGGACGCTGCCGTTCTCTGGGGCCCCCGCTGAGGTCCTTGGCGGCGGCCAGCAGTGCTCTCTTGCGGAGTTCGCTGGTGACTTTGCCGGAACCCAGGACGGTTCGCACGTATCCGTCGAGGATGTTTTCAAGCTTCTGTGATGAGAACGGTTCAGTAAGGCCGTTGCCGCGCCACATCGTTTCGACGGCCGTAGCACCACACAGTAGAGCTGCGTAATCGCGGGGCACCTGACCGATGTTGTAGCCGAAGACCTGGCGCAGGGCTCGGACTCCGCGCAGAGTCTGGGCACGAACCGTGTCATCAGCGCGGCCCGTGCCCCTGTGGAGTCCGGCGTCGCGAGCCACACTGTCCAGTTCGACTCCCTCCGGTTCGGGCAGACACGCCTCCCACCGCGGTGGCTTCCCGTCGGGACTGTTATCGGTCAGCACCATCGACCTGTCGGTGTAAGCCGTGACCTTCGTCGTGGGGGCGAAGACCTTACGGCCTGTCGCGTTGGCCACGTGCTGCGCGGTGGACACATTGTCGAGCCCTCCCTCGATGGGGGCAGCAGCCGCAAAGCAGACCTGGAGTACCAGGGGTTTCGTGTTCTGGCTGAAGCTGGGGCGGCGCTTCAGGTAGCCGCCGAGTTCCTTGCCGTCCACTTGGTGGATGGTGCTGCCATCGCGCTGCGTTAGGTATGCGAAACCCGGTGTGCCGTGGGCGGAGAAGAAGTATGGCTTTTGGCCCAGCCAGGGGACGGGCGCGGTCTGCGGGGGGTCTATTGCCTTGCCGTCGGCATCTTGAAGCCCGGAGTCGGTGATGTTCCGCCATCTTGCGTAGGCAATTTCTCGCGCCCTGGCGAGATCGCCTGAGGCCGCATAGGACATGCGGCCAACGAGTTCCTTTGTGATTTCGTCGATGACTGTGTGGCTGTGAATGTCCTCATCGGCTACTTCGTCGCCGTCGGCGGTACGCACATGACCGGTGGCCATCAGAAGAGGCGAGCCCGCCGGCGATTGGAGCAAGTCGTAGGGGCCGGATTCGATCCACTCACCCCGGGTGCTGTCGATGGATTGATGGTCGATCAGGGCAAGCATAGGGAAGGGATCTTTGGTGACGATGACTTCGCCACTGGCTGCCCACACCTTCCGGCCTGTGATGGCGGCAACCGTGCGAGGAAGCTCGAGTCCTCCGGAACCTGCGTGAGAGAAGGCCAGAACAATGGGTATTTCCGGTGCGTCCGGTACGTCCAAGCGATCGAGAGCATTATCCAGGTCCCATTTGAGGATTTCAGCGAATACCCACCGGTTCACATTCATGGTGCCTCGCTCTGTACGTACCGAGATGAGACCCCCCTCGGCCATCCTCGTTCGCACCGCATAGATTTTTGACCCATCCCATTGGGCTACAGTCTTGCGACCGTCGATCAAGGAGCCGTCCGCTTTCGAAAATCCGACCCATTCCATGTCGAGTTCGTCGAGTTCGGTATCCCAGTTGCGGACAATCCAGTCGTTGTCTTCTGGATCACCGACCGTGAATTTCGAGTCCAGGGCCTTCAGATCCTGGATGATATACCTGGCTGCGATTTTCGCGATACTTATCGCGCCACCCTCCGCCTCCACTTCCCTGTATGTGCTCATCAAGGAAAGCAAGAGCTCATGATCTGAGTTGCCGTCGTCGGGCCGAAGTTTCGCTTGATCGGTCCAAACATAGGGGTCGAACTCTCCAGCTCTGGTGTCCCAGATTTTTTCCAGGCCCTCAAGATCGGCTATCCACTTCGCATAGTCCTCATGTTGATTGGCCGGCTTGCCATGGAGGGCCGTCGACATCGCATCCAGTATGGTGTCGTACCGTTCGGTGGCTGCGGTTTCCCCGGAGGTCAGGGGAACTCCCTCGAGAGGGCCGTCGGACTCACCGCGATTGGCGATGTGATGAGCGATTTCTGCGCCCTGTTGTCCGGGAGGTTGTTTCCCGGAGTGAGAAGAAAAATTCCTCCTGTACCCCTGCACAGCATCGGTTTCTGTCCGTTCGGGCGAGCCAACGGCTTGCAGCTCGGGATTGACCTCCCCTTCCGGCAAGGTCAACCACTCAGCTGTCGGTTCGGTGCTCGTGGTGCGGCTGGCGATGAGGCGTTCCAGGCCGCCAGGGGTCGCGGCGGCCGTGGTGACATGGTGCGAGGGGACGAGCCGCAAGGTTTCCAGTGTTTGTTCCGACGTCATCCCCATGATCGCCTTTTTGGCGGCACCTTCATATACGTCGACGGCTTGGCGTATATGTGCCAGGGTTTGCCAGACGTCAGCTCCGGGCGGGGGAACAAAGCAGATCTTTCTCTGTATGTTCATCATCGCCTCCTTGGCCGGCGAGTCACCATGTACCGGCACCGGACGGCGCCCGGAAGAGCCCGCAGATTTTCGCCGGATTATATCTGGAATTCCTGATAATTTCCGTCGTCCCGGAAGCTGGGCGTCTTTCGTGCTTCAATCCTGCCCGTAAGGGCGACCAGCCCCTTCCGTGCGATCAGCTGTGCGCCCGGAGTCGATGACTTCACGGTTTTGCACCGTGCTGGTGTCACCCCTCACCGCCACGGGAGTGGATTGTGCCGGGCGGTCATCACGGAAGGTGCCATCGTGGGTCATGGCCGCCGCACTGATCAGCACGCTGCCGCTGCTCCTGGTCTTCGTGATCTTCGGCAAGCAGATCGTCGGGGGCATCATGGCCGGCGCCGTCAAGGGCTGACACCAGGGTCATCGACCGAACCCTCGGTCCACCATCCGTAATTTTGGAGCGATTCACCATGACTGCCGTACAGCCCGAGACCGCAACCCGTCCGGCTCCGGCCACCGCCTTCCCCACCGACTTCGTCTGGGGCGCGGCCACAGCCGCCTACCAGGTGGAAGGCGCCGCCGCCGCGGACGGGCGCGCCCCGTCGATCTGGGACACCTTCAGCCACACCCCCGGAAAGGTCCGCAACGGCGACACTGACTGACGGCAGCTCACCTGATCCTGACTCGTCCCCGGAGCAGCGGCGGGTCCGGTCTGCGACTCGCCGGCCGCGTACAGGAACGTGGCCGCGGCGGACCGTACCCGCTCATCAAGACTCATACCCACAACGCCGGCCCTACCGCTAAAGACTCATGTGTCATGCGCCGGTCGTATTTCGCATCGTGTGCGCGCCTGCCTGCACGGGGTCGTGCGTTGTGGCTCTGTCCTGGCTCAGGCCGATACGGAGCGACACGGGGAGCAGCCGGAACGATCGTCGTCTTTCGGCAGGCCGTCATGGCGTCACCGCAGAGCTCCTGGCTACGTTGCCGAGATCCATGTCGCGGCGTCGCGCTGACCATGCGTCCGGCGTGTGCCCGCGTAGTCCAGGTCGAACAGCAGCCTTTCCACGTCCGTCATGAGCGAGCCGTAGACGTGCCAGGCGCCCGGCTTGGTGAGAGTCCCTTGGTGGATCAGTTCCGTCATGGTCTCGTGCCACGTCAGCGCACCCTCGATCGCCTTGCGCAGCCGTTCCCGAGGGTCCGTCTCCGACGGGTCCCCTGCCGCGTACGGCTCGACGAGTCCCCGGACCGCCGCACCGGCCAGTTGCAGGGTCTCGGCGTAGCGATCGAGGAACTGATGCCCCAGGTGGTGATCGGCGCGGCGGTCGTGGGCGTTGTCGGCTAGGGCCCGGGCGATTCCGCGTACCTGGAGGAGCACTCCGCGCAGGGCGCCGAACAGTTCTCCATAGGTCACATCGCTGCGTCGCGCTCGGGCGACGCCGCGCGCGTTCCACCGCAGGCTCTCGTCAGCCTGCCGTACCTGCTCCTGTGCATGCGTCAGGTGCTTCTCGAGTTCGCGCGCCCGGTGGAGCCAGACATGGGCCTTGGATCCGAGCTGCTCCCGGGCCAGACCGGTGCCCATGTCGCTCAGCAGGTTTCCCATGGCGTGGGCGAGTTCTTGTACGGCGGAGTCGGACTCGTCCAGATGGAGCGGGGGCAGGACGAGCGCGTTGACGACGATGCCCACCACCGCGCCGCTCAGCGTCTGGAGCAGGGGGGAGACAAGGCCGCCTATGGGATCGCCCGCCGTGGCGGCCAGCCCGACGACGGCGGTGGAGGCGACCTGTCGGCGGCTGTCGGCTGTGCGGCGGGGACCCACCAGGACGGTGCCGAGGACGATGACTGCGATGGCACCCGCTGTCGCTCCCAGGAGCTGGACCGTCATGAGGGCCAGGGCCAGACCGGCGACCTTCGCGACGACATTCTGCAGCGCCTTGGCCACTGATCGGTACACCGTGTCCGCGTTGACCATGAGCAGGGCCGTGGCGACCGCCAGGTACGGGCGCCCATCGGCAGCCCACGCGCGCGCAAGGGTCCAGGCGAGCAGCGCCGCCATCAGGGCCTTGATCCCGTACACCAGGTGTCGAGGTGGCCGGCGGCGGAACCTGCCGCCGAGGCGGCGGGCCCTGCGTATCACGGGCAGCAGGTGATGATCAGGGGACATCCGGTGGGCCTGCCTCCGCTTCCCCCGCTCCTGGCGTCGGCAGGAGCGGGGCTTCGAGGACACCTGGCGAGCGCGGGTCCGGCCGCGATGCATCACGTGTCAGACGTTCTTGATCGCCGAGATGTCGAAGTGCAGCTTGATCTTGTCCGAGACCAGCACGCCGCCGGTCTCCAGGGCGGCGTTCCAGGTCAGGCCCCACTCGGAGCGCAGGATCTCGGCCTTGCCCTCGAACCCGACGCGCTCGTTGCCGAACGGGTCCTTGGCGGCGCCGCTGAACTCCAGGTCGATGCTCAGCGGCTTGGTCACGCCGAGGATCGTCAGGTCGCCGGTGATCCTGAAGGCGTCCCCGCCCAGCGCTTCGGCCTTCGTGGAGCGGAAGGTCATCACCGGGAATTCGTCGGTCTTGAAGAAGTCGGCGCTCTTGAGGTGACCGTCGCGGTCGGCGGATCCCGTGTCGATGCTGTCCATCGTGATGTCGATGGTCGCGGTGGAGGCGGCCGGGTTGCGGCCGTCCAGGTGCAGGCTGCCGGTGAAGTCGTTGAACTTGCCCTTGACGTTGGTGACCATGGCATGCCGCGCGACGAAGCCGAACGTGGAGTGCGCCGGGTCGATGGTGTACGCGCCGCCGACTGCGGCGGTGTGCGGGTTCGCGGCAACGGTGGCGGTGGCGGTGTTCGCGGCGCTGGTCTTACGTCCGAAGAGGCCCATGATCTGTCTGCTCCCAGAAAGGTCACTCGGGCCGCACAGCGACCCGCTTTCATTGAATGTTCAACTAGAACTCCATCGCGCCCCGACCCATTCCCACGCCAGTCGCCCCGGCCCCCACGCAGGCCGCTGTGATCGCGCACCACCGCAGCTCCGGCGGATCAGGATGCCGCCCCCGCGAACGTCGAGTAGCTCACCGGCGATCCCGGTAGAAGACTGGGCACACGTTGCGACGGCGGAAGGGCACGCCCCATGAACGGCAGCGACAGCGGGACACGCGGCAACAGCGAGTACGGCAGGAAGCCGTTCAAGCGGTCGAAGAGCCACTTCGCGGATCGGATCACCGCGGACGGCCGGGACGGTTGGCCCGTCGAGGCGAACCGTTACCGGCTGGTGGTCAGCCGTGCCTGTCCATGGGCGAGCCGGGCGCTGGTCTCCAGACGTCTGCTCGGCCTGGAGGACGCTCTGTCCTTGGCGGTCACCGACCCGATCCAGGACGACCGGAGCTGGCGGTTCACCCTCGACCCGGACGGTCTTGACCCTGTCCTCGGAATCCGTTTCCTGAGCGAAGCCTATGAAAAGCGGGAGCCCGGCTACTCGGGAGGGGTGAGCGTGCCGGCAGTCGTGGACGTGCCCAGCGGGCAGCTTGTGACAAATGACTACCAGCAGATCACTCTCGATCTCGCGACCGAGTGGACAGCGCTGCACCGGCCGGGCGCACCCGATCTCTACCCGCACGCCCACCGCGATGAGATCGACGAGGTCATCGCCGGCGTCTACGAGGACGTCAACAACGGGGTCTACCGCGCGGGCTTCGCCATCGGCCAGGAGGAATACCGGGCCGCCTGCGCGGGAGTGTTCCGCCGCCTGGACCTGCTGACACCCCGGCTGGAACGACAGCGCTATCTGGTCGGGGACACCATCACGGAGGCGGACATCCGGCTGTTCACCACACTCGTACGCTTCGACGCCGTCTATCACGGCCACTTCAAGTGCAATCTCCGGAAACTGTCAGAGATACCGACACTGTGGGCCTACACCCGCGATCTGTTCCAGACGCCCGGCTTCGGTGATACCGTCAATTTTGATCATATAAAGCGCCATTATTACCAAGTCCATGTCGGCATCAACCCGAGCGGCATCGTGCCGCTGGGCCCTGATCTGTCCGAATGGCTCATGCCGCATCACAGACAGGAGCTGGGCGGCCGCCCGTTCGGCGACGGAACACCTCCGAAGCCGGTACGCGCCGACGAGGAGGTGCCTCTTCCCGGCAGGCCCTGACCGTGCGGACCTGCCGTTCGCACGCCGACCGACGGCTCCTCGCAAGCCCACGGACGAACGCGCCCCTGAATGGCTCATCACCGCACCGACAGGCTCCCCTGCCGACGCCTATGACCGGTCCCGGTCATGGCTTCCAGGTCCGCAGGAGGACGGCGATCCGGTCGGCGCTGCAGCGCGGACTGTTCAGCTCGTGGGCGAGCGCGGTGAGCTGTTCGCGGGTCGGGCCGACCGGAATGTTGCTCGCTTCGAGGTACATGACGGCAACAGCGCAGGCGACGGTGAGGTTGGAGCGCTCCAGCCAGCGGCAGCGACCCAGGGTGTGCACCAGGGCGGCGGCACGGGCGTACGGGCCGTCGTAGACGGCGGTGTCGAGGAGTTCTCCGCGATGGCGGGCGACGGCGGCGATGGGCACACCGTAGTCGTCGGGGGCCGGATCGCGGCGCCCGGCCCGTTCCGCCACTTCGAGAATCCAGGATTCGTCGACGTGCAGGATCACGCGGCGGCGCCTGGATGCCGATCGGCGTACGGAGCGTCGAGGTGCTGCTCCAGATCGTCGAGGAAGCTGCCGTGCTCGTCGATGAACCGCTGCGCGGCCGCCATGCCGGCGGCGCGGGCACCGGTGGTGTCCTCGATGATGAGCCGCTCCACGTACCGGTTGAAGTCCAGTTGACGGGCGCGTGCTGCAGCCTTGCCGGCCTCCAGCACGTCCTCCTCCAGCCGGACCTGAGTCTGCTTCTTCGCGGTAGCCATTCCTGCATGGTAGCAGGGTGGTAGCAGAAGGGACCTCCTACCGCACGCGAGCCCACAGTTCGGCGAGCTCCACGCTCGAACCTCCGGCCGTGCGCACGGTACTGATGCCCGGCCACGAGGAGAACGCACACGCCATGCCGCCGGCGAATTCGTCGCCGAGGCGATGGCCTGACCGGTTCCCGGCCGGATGCCAGGGGGATCCAGGTCGTCAGCCACGCCGCGGTGCTGTCGGCCTCCCAGCCTGCGGGTCGAGGACGAGTGGATTTCTGCACGATCAACGCGTATCCCGGCATGAACCACGCATCGTCGCGCGGTCCTCTCTCAGCGCCCCGGCATCGGAGGGGGAAGGGGTCCGTCGCTCGGTCCCCGTCACGCTCGCAGGCCCTGGTCCGGCACCGTTGCAGCGGTGCCGGACCAGGGCCTGTCCGTGTCCAGGACGGGAGGGAGCCTGCTCGGGTCGGTTGGTCCGGGTCAGTGGCCCAGGAAGTTCAGCAGGCGCGAGGTCATCTCGGCGGGCTTCTCCTCCCACAGCCAGTGGCCGGAGCCGGCGACGACCTCGCCGGTGACGTTGGTCCCGTACTGCTTGACCTGGTCCGGGACGAGGTTGCCCAGGCTGTACTGGGCGCCGAGGGCCAGGACGGGCATCTTCAGCTTCTTCTGGCTGTTGACGGCGTTGTCGGCGACGTCCTTGTTCAGGGTCCGGAACCACTCGAAGCTGGCCCGCAGATGGGCGCTGTCCTTGAGGTAGTGCCCGTAGACCGCCGCGTCCTCGTGCGTTACGCCGT
The DNA here is from genome assembly GCF_009377175.1 of Streptomyces adustus. Taxonomy (GTDB): domain Bacteria; phylum Actinomycetota; class Actinomycetes; order Streptomycetales; family Streptomycetaceae; genus Streptomyces; species Streptomyces adustus. The sequence continues at coordinate 75,545 of NZ_VJZD01000005.1, read as the reverse complement.
TCTTGTTGTGCTCCAGCAGGTCGGAGAACCCGTCGACCCACTCCGTCTCATGGCCCTTGATGGTCTTTTCGGGAAGGCCGTTGGTGACGTTGAAGAACCCGAAGTTCCAGAAGCCCGGCCCCTGCGGTGTGAGGGAGGGGAACTTGTAGAGGTTCTTGTCCGGCAGGGGGGCCTCGCTGAGGACGAGCTTCGACACGTCGCCGGGGTGCGCGGCGGCGTAGGCGTAGGCGACCATCGTGCCGATGTCATGACCGACGAGGTTGATGTCGTGGTCGCGTCCGAGCTTGCGCAGGAGGCCGTGGATGTCCTCGGCCATGGTCTTCTTGTCGTAGCCGGACGCCGGTGCGTCGCTGTTCCCCGCGCCGCGCAGGGAGGGGGCGATCACGTGGTAGTGCTTGCTCAGCTCCGGCATCACCTTGTGCCACTCGTACCAGCTCTGCGGGTAGCCGTGGAGCAGGACCAGAGTCTTGCCGTGCCCTCCCTCCACATAGTCGATGCCGACCTTGCCCACCTTCACCTTGTGCTCCGTGAAGCCGGCGGGCACCTTCGGATCAGCGGTGTGCGCACGCTGGGCGGACGCCGGCACGTGTGCCGCAGGCGTCGCAAACGCGGGAACGCCGACGAGCGTCGTGGCGAGCGTGGTGACGGCGGCGGCTCCGCCGACGAGGGCGGCGACGTGGGTCTTCTTCATGGGGGGATTCCTCATCATGTGGGGGGCCGGCAACCCTCGGCGGCCTGAGGTGCAGGGGCAGGATCTGTGGACCCTATTTATGGATTGGTTATTCCATTTTCAGGGCGCACGACACGTTGCCGAACGCCGAGCGTGCAGGTTCGCCACCCGGGGGGCGCATGCCGCGAACCCGACTGGATCGACCGATCCAATATTGGGCGATCCCATGTGCAATCACGCATTGAAGACACTAGCACGTGGTTTATGGTTCAACAACCCCACATCGGCCGAGTCTCCGCATGCTCATGGTGATGGACCCGCCACCATGCGTGCGCGGACGGTCCGCGCCTGACGAGGTGCGGTCGGCTCTGTGCGCTCGTGGGCACAGTAGTTGGCCGTTCGGGCCGAGAGCTCTGCGGTGGCTCCCATCGGGCGGGGAGTTCGTGAAGGCTGTTCGGTAGTCGATCGACTTCCGCCTTCACCAGGGCAGGGCGCGGCGTGTGGCACCTGACGGGTGGTTCACCTGATGTCGCGCACGGTCGGCGATTCGTCTTGAAACATCCAGGCCCGAAGCCGCCCCTTGTCCCGAACACAGCCGAAGTGAGCTCCGCAATGCGTCGTACCACCACCCTCGCGGCCATCCCCGCGATGGCTCTCTCCCTCGCCGGATGCGGCGCTCTGGACGGGCCGACGGACCCCGTCGGCCCAACCACAAGGGACAACCACATCACCGTGGGGGTGCTGATGCCGGAGACGACCAACACGCGGTTCGCGAACTTCGACTACCCGATCATCAAGAGCAAGGTCGCCGAGCTCACCCAGAAGCAGGGCAGGGTCGATTACGCCAACGCCGACGCGAGCGCGAGCGTGCAGGACCAGCAGATGCAGCGGATGATCGACAACAAGGTCGACGTCATCGTGCTCGACGCGGTCGACTCGCACGCCATCGCGGGCATGGTGAAGAAGGCGAAGAGGGCTGACATCCCGGTCATCGCCTACGACCGTCTGGCGGAGGGTCCGATCGACGCGTACATCTCCTTCGACAACGAACTCGTCGGTGAGGTGCAGGCCCGCACGCTGCTGGAGGGCCTAGGCAAGAACGCCGATCTCTCCGCCAAGATCGTCATGATGAACGGCTCGCCCACGGACCCGAACGCCGCCCAGTTCAAGCGAGGGGCTCTCACCGAGCTGAACACGGTGACGGTCGCGGCGTCGTTCGACACCAAGGACTGGAGCCCGGAGTATGCCGCGGACCACATGACCGAGGCGATCGACTCGATCGGCAAGGATCACATCGCCGCCGTTTACTCCGCCAATGACGCCATGGCGGGCGGCATCGTCAAGGCCCTGAAGAAAGCCGGCGTCACCACCATGCCACCGATCACCGGCCAGGACGCGGACCTCAACGCCGTGCAGCGGATCGTCTCCGGCGAACAGTACATGACGGTCTACAAGCCGTACGTGAACGAGGCCGACACCGTCGCGCAGATGGCCATCGCCAAGGTCCAGGGCCACAACATCCTGTTCGACTCCTTCACCAGGGATCGTGTCGACAGCCCCACCGAAAAGCACATCCCGGCCCAGCTGGTCCCCGTGACCGCCGTGACCAAGGACAATATCAAGAGCACGCTCATCGCAGACGGCTTCTACAAGGTCTCCGACATCTGCACCGCCGAGTACGAGGCGGCCTGCGCGGACATCGGCCTCAAGTAGTCCCCCGCCTGCGGGCCCCGTTGCAGAGCACTGATCGTCGCGGACCGGCGGTCGCGCCGAGCACCTGTTGGCCGGGCAGATCAGCCGCTCGCCGAACCGCTGACGGGTGGGCGCCGCCGCCTCGGGTTCCGTGCGGACCTCGCGGGTCCGACGCCGGCCGCGGTTTCGCCGTCGTGGCCGCGGCCCGTCGTCACCTCCGGGACGTCGTTTCCGGGTAGGCGGGGCGTTCCTCGGGAGCCGGCGCGTGTTCCTGTGCGCTGATCAGCGGTTCCTTCACCGATCGGCGTCGCGTCGGTGTGTGTCACAGATGACGACGGGGACGCCCTTGTCAGCCGCACCCGTCGAGCGGCGTGCCCGCTCTCCGGCCGTCGCGTCCCCTAGTCCCGTCAAGCACCGCCCTTGCGTCTTCGGGACCCATGCCGTCGACGGCGAGAAGGTCGAAGTGATCATCGTCGACACCCTCGGCCTGGCGGCGGATCTCCCCGGCATGCCCGCCGAACTCCGCATCGCGTTCGAGACTGCGGGGTCGCCGAGCGCAAGGACCTCGAGCCCGGCAAGGCCGACAGCCTGATCTGCATGCGCGCTGTCCGCGCCCTGGCGGGCCTCACGCTCGCACTGGACGGCATACGCGCCGGATCCCGCAGCTTCTCGCGCTGCGCCACGAGGCCGACTGAACTCCTGCAAGGAGGACGGTTCCGACGCCGGGCCTCGTCGGCCGCCAGTTGCGGGCGGAGCGTCGCCCGACCTGAGCATCGTCCTGAGCGTCCGCCGGTACGCCCCGGAAGACCGCTGCGCAGTTCGTCAATGGCGGGCCTGCGACGGCAGATGGTGGTCCCTGCCTCGGCACAGGGGGGCGCGTGAGGCAGAGACCACCGGTGACCGCGCCGGCAGCCGGGGGAAGGAGAGACCGGCATGTCAGCGCGGTGAACGGGGGCGCGCCGTCGGCCGGATGACCGGCCGGGCACGGCCGGGTTCCCCGCCATGAGCGGCGAGGAACCGGCGTACCAGCGGGAGAGGCAGTGCGAAACCGTCTGGGGAAGTGGCCTACCCGTCATGATCTGCCCTTGTCCGCTGCCGGCGGCGCTCGGCAACGGCACCCGACCATGAACCCGGACCTCGCCCGGGCACGGAAATCCGGTCGCTCCTGGAACACGTCTCCGTCGCCGCCACGACGACGGAGCGCGCGCAGGTGACCGTCGCCGGATCGCGGGAGACGGCCACCTGCGCCCCACAGCCGCCGGGACGCAACAAGTGGGGGCGCACCAGATCCGCAGGGGCGGTCCTGGGGCACCAGCCGGCCTGTGGTCCTGGTGACAAGGCGCTCTGCTCCCCCGGGTCTCCCCATGGAACACAGGCTCCGGCCCGGGGTCACGCAGACAACCGGCCCATGCCGACCGGCTGTTCGCCTGCCCGTCCGCACCAAGGACAGTCGGTGCGAACCGGCTCCATGAGCGTGGCAGCCACCGTCTGCGCGCGGCAAGCTCGATTCGATCAAGACGCCTGAAGAGGCACCGCGGTCCGGTCGATCGGGCACTCTGCGCCGGGCCACCTCGTCGGGAGCCGTTCGCCGGGGTCGGCTCTTCCATGCCCGTCGTGTGGCAAGACTCACATGGTTCAATATTCAACGATCATTCGGTTTAATGTTCAACAAGCGCCCGGAGTGCGGGCACAGAACCACAAGATTGCGACCCGCCATGGGCATCTTCAGCCGCAACCGAACGAACAACTCCAGCGAACCGGAGAACGAAGCCGTGAGCACCCCGATCAAGGTAGCTGTCATCTACTACTCCTCCACCGGCACGATCGCGGAGGTCGGCAAGGAGATAGCCCAGTACGCGGAGAAGGCCGGCGCCGAGGTCCGCCTGCTCAAGGCCGCCGAACTGGCCCCGCAGTCGGCCATCGACTCCAACCCCGCGTGGGCCGCCAACGCCGCCGCCACTGCGGACATCCGCGAGGCCACGCCGGACGACATCGAGTGGGCCGACGCCGTGGTCTTCGGCTCCCCCACCCGTTTCGGCAACATCGCCTCGCAGCTGAAGCAGTACATCGACACCCTCGGCGGCCTCTGGGCGCAGGGCAAGCTCGCCAACAAGGTCTACAGCGGGTTCACCTCGTCCGCCACGGCCCACGGCGGCCAGGAGTCCACCCTCCTCGCCCTGTACACCTCCTTCCACCACTTCGGCGGCATCGTGGTCGCCCCCGGCTACACCGACGCCGCCAAGTTCGCCGACGGCAACCCCTACGGCACCTCGCACGTCGACGCCCAGGGCAACAACCCCGTGAACGACACGACCCGTGAGGCCGCCCGCATCCAGGCCGAGCGCGTCGTCCACATCGCGACCGCCCTGAAGGCCGGCCTCTCCGCCGCCTGAGCCAGGCGCCCGCCACCCCCGCCGTGACCCGGCCGCCCCACGCGGTGCCGAGCCACTGACCTCGGCCCGTCCAGTGCGACCAGCGCCTGGACGGGCCGAGGCGTGTGCGGTGCAGGAGCCGCCCGGACCGCGCTGTCGCACGCGGACCGCGGCACGGGCGGAGCCGACGGCGTCGAACGGCCGCCTGTCGGATCGGCCGGCTATCCGCCGTAGAACTCGGACGTGTCGCGCCGGTGGCGGCTGCCGGACTTCTCGAAGGCCGAAGGGACTTCGCCGCTCCGCTGTCCGGCCGGTGCGTTGCCGAGGCCCTCGCCGGAGACGAGCAGCGGGTCGAACATCACGATGACGCCGGCGAGCAGAATGAAGAGGACCGGCCCGATGAGCATCGGGACCATCATCTTCGCCAGGGACGAACCCGACTCCACCACGCCCTGGTCGTGCAGGTGGACGGACAGGCCGGCCATGGCGGTGTAGTGCATGCCGGTGACAGCCACGCCCATGACGAGACTGGCCCCGAGACTGGGCAGGAAGCCGCGGACGGTCACGGCCGCCCAGAGCGCGGCCGTCGCGGCCACCACCGCGATGGCGACGGAGACCGCAACGACGACGGGCTGGTAGTCCAGGCCTCCCTGGAACGTCACGCCTGCCATGCCGATGTAGTGCATGGCCGCCACGCCGAGTCCTGTCTCAGCCCCGCCAGGCCCAGGGTGGCGCGTCCCGCTCCGCGGTATCCGACCAGGAAGACGCCCAGGCTCACCACCACGACGGCCACGACCAGGCTGAGCACCGTCAGCGGCACGTCGTAATTGAGCGGCACATCGACGATGCGGAACCCGACCATCCCGATGAAGTGCATCGACCAGATGCCGCACCCCAGCGCCGCCGCTCCCAGCACGAGCCAGCCGGCCTTGAAGGAACCTTCAACCAGCAGAGAACGGGCGACGCAGCGCAGCGCTAGAGCGCCGCCGAGGCACGCCATGACGTACGCCACGACGGGTGTGATCCACCCATAACTGAATCCATTGACCGCGCCGTGCATGTCGCCCCTTCGTGGAGATTATGTGCAGACAGAGCTACAGGCACACCCATATAGTTTCAAGTTCAACAATTGAAGCCACGGCCGCGGCGACGCGGCGAGTCCCCCCGTGAGGCCGAACGGCGCCGAGCGCCGATGCCCCTTCGGGCATTCACACTGCCCCAATGCCCATCACCGGAGAATTCCCGTCGACTATTTTTCTCAAGATCCTCTAGAGTCGCCCGCCGTACATACGAGATAGGGCGACACATAGCAGTGTGACGCGGGTCACCGTTGCTCATTAAACAAGACTGGAATTAATGTCAGCGGTACCGATCCCCCGAAACGGCGAACAGGAAAGGGCGATATCCCCTCACCTGCTCATCCGCCCGCACCTGACGCGACCTCGTGGCGTCCGGCGAGCGACGGCCGCACCCAGCTAGCCTCATGACCGGGTTTGACCTGCAAATACATCCCCGGCAGCCCGCTGAGGGCCTATGCCGAGCCACCTGTCCCTTGTCGCCGCAGCTGCGGCTCCGCCGGAAAACCCTCGCGGCCGAGCAATTCCGACCTCGCGCGTCCCGGCGGCCTTGAAGGAAACATTTCCTCCGCATCGCGGAACCGGCATCCCCGTACTTTGCGCGCCTGCATCCAGGCGCCCTTGAATCGCTGGATCCGGTGTCCGAACCGCGTTCTTTTCTCGTGAAGGGTTTTCCGTGTCTGCCGCCCGAATCCCAGTCACCCGTCACTCGGACGACGTATCGTCTCCCGTGCCGCTGTCCCTCGGGCAGGAACGGCTGTGGGTCATGGCGCGCATGGACGGAGACGCCAGCGCCGCCTACAACGAGCCGATGCCCTTCGACATCCTGGGCCCGCTGGACCGCGACCTGCTCATCCAGGCGCTTCATCTGCTCGCCGCCCGCCACGAAGCCCTGCGCACGCGTCTGGTGCCTTCCGGCGGCAGCGCGCTCCAGGTCGTCGATCCGCCGGAGACCGGTTTCCCGGTGACCTTCGAGGACTTGACCGGACTCCCGGACGCCGCCCGGCGGTTCGAGCAGGCGCGGCGGGCGGTGGAGGGCACTCCGTTCCGCCTCGGCGAGGAGCCCATGGTGCGCGGCCGTCTCGTGGCCCTCGGACCGGACCACCACGTCCTGTTGCTGATGGCCCACCACATCGTCTTCGACGGCTGGTCCCGTTCGACGCTGCTGCGCGAACTGGGCCTGGTGTACACCGCGCTCCGGCAGGGCGAGGACGCGGCGCTGCCGGAGCTGGTCTGGCAGTACAGCGACTACACCCGCTGGCAGTGGGAGTGGATGTCGGGGGAGGAACCCGCCGCGCACGCCGAGTACTGGACCGACACGCTGGTCGGCGTCCCGGCCGTGATCTCCCTGCCCACCGACCGCCCCCGCCCGCCGGAGCAGGTCTTCCACGGCGACCGGGTGGCCGTGACCGTCGGCGAGGAACTCACCCAGGCCCTGCGCGACCTCGCCGAGCGCACCGGGGTCTCCCTGTACGCGACCGTGCTGACCGGCTGGTCGGTGCTGCTGTCGCTGCTTTCCGGGCAGGACGACGTGGTCGTCGGCGCCCCCACGTCGAACCGTCGCCGCGGGGACGTCGAGGGCCTGATCGGTTTCTTCGTCAACACCCTGGCCCTGCGCGCGGACCTCTCCGGCCGCCCCAGCGTCACCGAGGCGATGGAGCAGGTCAACCACCGCATCCGCGGGGCCCTCAAGCACGTGGACCTGCCCTTCGAACGCGTCGTGGAACTGGTCAACCCTCCGCGCAGCCCGGCCTACACGGCCCTCTTCCAGACCATGTTCGCCTGGGTCCCCTCCATGCGGAACGAACTCCGGCTGCCCGGCCTCGACGTCGAACTGCGGGAGGACGCCGCACACGTCCCCGCCAAGTTCGACATGGTCCTGGCCCTGGCCGACGAGGGGACCCGTCTCAGCGGCGAGATCGACTACGCCGTGGCCCTCTTCGACCGCGCGACCGTCGAACGGTTCGCACGCCAGTTCCTGCGCGTACTGCGCCTGATGACCGAGAACCCCGAGGCCCTGGTGGCCGACCTGACACTGCTGGACGAGGACGAGCGGCAAGAACTCCTCACCGCATTCAGCAACGGACCCGCCGCGGACATACCGGGCGCGCCCACGGCGGCGGGCCTGCTGGAGCGGTTCGCGGCACAGGTGCGCGAACGGCCCCGCCAGCCGGCCGTGGTGGCCGGGGACACGGAACTCGACTACGCGACGCTCGACCGCAGGAGCAACCGGCTCGCCCACGCGCTGATCGCCCGTGGCGTCCGGCCCGACGACGTCGTGGGCGTGCACACCGGACGGACCGCCGGACTCGTCGTCGGGGTGCTCGGCATCCTCAAGGCCGGTGCCGCCTACCTGCCGCTGGACCCGGGACAGCCCTCGGAACGGCTCGCGGCCATGGTGGACGACGCCGAGCCGGCGCTGGTCCTCACCGACCAGGTGGAACTCGCCGGCGGACGGGACCTGTGGGAGACCCTGGCCGACGTCGAGGCCGAAGGAGCCCGCGACGACGCACCGGAGGTCGGGGAGGACCCGAGCCGGCTCGCGTACGTCATCTACACCTCCGGATCGACCGGCCGCCCCAAGGGGGTCGCGGTCACCCACGGCAGCGTCGTCAACCTCTTCGACCACTGGCGCGAGCTCATGGGCGACGCCCCCGGTGAGGCGGCGTCGGCCTGGTCGAGCATCGGCTTCGACGCCTCCGTGCACGAGCTCCTCATGCCGCTGACCACCGGGGCCGAGCTCCACATCGTCCCCGACGAGCTGCGCGGCGACCCGGCGCGGCTCATGGACTGGCTGCGCGAGCACAAGGTCACGCAGACCTTCCTGCCTCCGTCCTATGTGCTGTGGATCGACGAGGACCCGGCCACCCGCCTGTCCGGACTGAGCCTGCGCCGGCTGCTGACCGGGGTGGAGTCCCTGCCCGAGGGCGCCCTGCACCGCATGTGCCAGCTGCTGCCCGGTCTGCGCATCTGCTTCGGCTACGGCCCGACCGAGGCCACGCTCTACTCCACCGCCTACACCGACCCCCAGCCGTACGAACGCCCCTGCCCCATCGGGCGGCCGCTGCGCGGCACCCGCCTGTACCTGCTGGACGACCGGATGCGCCCGGTGCCCGTCGGAGTGCCCGGCGAGGTCTATCTCGGCGGGGCGAGCCTGGCCCGCGGATATCTCCACCGGCCCGACCTCACCGACGAGCGCTTCCTGCCCGACCCGTTCGTGCCTGGCGAGCGCGTCTACCGCACCGGCGACCTGGCGCGCTGGCTGCCGGACGGCAACGCCGCATACGTCGGCCGCCGCGACGACCAGCTCAAGCTGCGCGGCTTCCGCATCGAACCCGGCGAGGTCGAGGCGGCCCTGCTGGCGGTGCCCGGGGTACGGCAGGCCGTGGTCCTGGCCGACCGTGACACCCCGGGTGGCCCCCGCCTGGTCGCGGGTGTGGGATGCGACAGCGACATGACGCGGACGGCGTACGAGTGGCGCGCCGCCCTGAAGAACCGCCTGCCCGACTACATGATCCCCGCCGTGTTCGCCGAGTTCACGAGCCTGCCGCTGAACCGCAGCGGCAAGGTGGACCGCGCGGCCGTGCTGCGCGCCACCGCGGGGGCCCACGCCGAACGGGTCAACACCGCCGCCCCCCGTGACCACGTCGAGATGGCGCTCCACCGGATCTGGCGGCGCGTACTGGTCCACCCGGACATCGGCGTCGGAGACGACTTCTTCGAGCTCGGCGGAACATCGATCTCCGCGATCAAGATGGCCTCCGCCGTCCAGGAGGAGTTCGGCGTCGGCCTGCCGGTACGGGACGTCATGCTGCACCCGACCATCGAGGCGCTCGCCGAACGGGTGCGCGGCGACGGATCCGGGCCCCCGCGGTCCGCGGAGCACAGCAGTCTCGTCGAGTTCCGCGCCGGCCGTGGCCGGCAGCGTGTGGTGTGTGTCCATCCGGCCGGCGGTACCGCCTTCTGCTATCTGCCGCTGTCCGCGGCGCTTCCCGACGACGTGGGCGTGCTGGGACTGCAGGCGCCCGGGATCGATCCCGGTGAGTCCACCCTGCCCGGCGTCGAGGCGATGGCCCTCGCATATCTGCGGCTCGTCGACGCCCGCCCGGACGAGGAAATCGTGCTGTGCGGACTGTCCTACGGCGGCCTCGTCGCCTACGAGATGGGTCGCCGTCTGATGGCGACCGGACACCGGAAGGTCAGCGTGGTCCTGCTCGACACCCACGGTGCCGACGACGCGCAGCGCCACGCCGCGCTCGCACCCGTGGGCATGGCGGAGTTCCGGGAGAAGCTGGTCCGCTTCAACGGCATGTACCCCGGCATCGACGACGACCAGGTGGCCCGCTACCTGACCGTGTACAACCACCACCGCGAGACGGCCCGCGACTACGTCGTACCCGACTCGCCGGCCCGTGTCGTGCTGATGCAGGCGACGGCCGTGGACGACGAGGACGCGGAGCAGGCCGCCGCCCGGCTGCGCGCCTTTTGGCAGCACCGCGTCAGCGGCGACTTCCTGGTCGAGCCGGTGGCCTGCGGTCACTGGGACATGCTGGAGAGCGTCGGGCTCCCGCACGTCGCCGCGGTCCTCGTCGCCGAACTCGATCTTCTGGCCTCCGGCCCAGGCCGTGCCGGCACCGGGTCCTCCCGCCCCACCACCGCGCGGGAGGCGTGATGGAGACGCGAGCCACCGCATCCCCGACCGGCACGGTGACGGCCGACGGCGCACCGACCGGGATCGCCCTGGAGGTCTACCGCCAGGCCCTGCGCACCCCGCAGGCCGAGGCCGTCGCCGACGGCGAGGTACGGCTGGACTACGCGACCCTCGACGCCACGGCCGCCGCCGTGACCGAGGCCCTGCGCCGCGAGGGCGTGCGCGCCGGTCAGGCGGTCGCGGTGGCGCTGCCGCGCTCATGGCAGCTGGTCTGCGTGATGCTGGGCGTCCTGCGGCTGGGCGCCCAGGTGGTGCCCCTGGACACGCAGAGCCCCGCCGACCGGCGCCGCTTCATCCTGGAGGACTCCGCGGCGGCCGCCCTGGTGCACCCCTCCGCGTGGACGGCGACGGAGCTGCCGCCCGGCGTCACGTCGCTCGATGTCGACCGGTTGGTGCCCGCACCGACGCAAGCCGCGTCCGCGGTCTCCGCCGCGTCCGCCCCTCCCGCCGCGCCCGAGGTGTCCTTCCTCTTCTACACCTCCGGCACGACCGGGCGGCCCAAGGGCGTCGAGGTCCGCGACTCGGGCATCATGCGCCTGGCCCGGCCCGGATACGTCCGCATCGCCCCGGGCCTGCGCTACTCCTGCCTAGCCAATCCGGCGTTCGACGCGCTGAGCTTCGAGGTCTGGGCACCGCTGCTGACCGGCGGCTGCTGCGTGATCCTGCGCGACGGCGACGTGCAGACCCCCGAGCGGCTGGCCGCGGCACTGCGCCGTGAGCGGGTGGACACCGTCTTCATCACGACCGCCCTGTTCAACGCGATGGTGACGGCCGTGCCGGACTGCTTCGCCGCGGCCGGTGAGGTACTGGTGGGCGGCGAGCAGCTCAACCCCCGGGTGATGCGCCGCTGGTACGAGGACAACGCGGACAGCGCCACCCGTCTCTTCAACATCTACGGGCCGACGGAGTCCACCACCTTCGCCCTGTGCCACCCGATCCCGCGGGACTTCACCGGTGACGTGGTGCCCATCGGCCGGCCCCTGCCGCAGACCGGTGCCGTCCTGGTCGTACCGGGCCAGGAGAAGACCGCCGCGCCCGGCGAGGTGGCCGAGCTCCTGCTCAGCGGCGAGGGACTCGCGGCCGGCTACCGCAACCTTCCCGAGGAGACCGAGCGGCGCTTCGTACGACTGGCATGGCTCGACGGCGGCGCCGAGCGGTACTACCGCACCGGGGACCTGGTGCGGTGCGACGACGAGGGCCGGATCGAGTACGTCGGCCGGACCGACCGCCAGGTCAAGGTCCGCGGCTTCCGGATCGAGCCCGGCGAGGTGGAACGCCGGGTCCTGTCCCATCCGGCGATCCGGCGGGCCCATGTGTGCACCCGGCGCGCGGGCGAAGAGGGCCCGAACGAACTGCTGGCGTTCGTGGTCCTGCAACAGGATCTGTCCTACGAGGAATTCGACGCCCATCTGACGGCCCACCTGCCCGCCTACATGCGCCCGCACCAAATTCATCGCCTCAAGGAACTGCCGCTCAACGCCAATGGCAAGGTCGACCAGGCCGCCCTGCTGCGGCTGGCCGACCGGCCCTGGCGGCCCGCCGCGACGGACGCCCGCACCGCGACGGGTACCGAGCGGGAGGTCCTGGAACTGGCCGAGGACATCCTGCAGACGACGGGCCTCGGGCTCGGCGACCGGTGGATCGCCAGTGGTGGCGACTCGTTGAAGGCCTTGCGGCTCTGCTTCGCGATCCGCCGGCGATGGGGCTGCGACGTGGCGCAGACGGACGTCCTCCACGCAGACATGGCCGGCATCGCGCGGGCCGTCGCCGCGGCCGGGACGGGCGAGAAGAGCACCTACCCGGCGCCGCAGAGGACCGACGCCCGGTCGGCGGCCGCCACCGCCGAGCAGGAACGCCTGTGGCTGCTGCAGCGTCGTACTCCCTCGTCCCGCGCCTACTCCGTCAACCAGGCCTTCCGTGTGGACGGACCCGTCGACACCACCGCGCTGCGGCGGGCGCTGCGGACCGTGGTGGCACGCCACCAAGCACTGCGCACGGGCTTCGCCCTCGGACCGCACGGGCTGCGGCAGACCGTCGACGAGCCGTACGACCCCTGGCACGATCCGGGCGAGGGCCGCACGTGGGACGAGCAGGAGGCGCACGCCTTCGCCGACACCTTCTTCGCCGAACCCTTCGACCTCGCCGTGCCGCGCATGCTGCGGGCCTGCTGGATGCCCGACGACGGCGGCGGCACCCTGCTGCTGCACCTGCACCACATTGCCGTCGACGGCTGGTCGCTGAGCGTCCTGCTCCAGGATCTGTCCACCGCCTACGCCGAAACCGGTACCGGTACCGACGCCGGCGAGAGCAGGACAGCGGCACCCACCCCGCTGGACTTCGCCGCCTGGCAGTCCGACTGGTTCGCCACCGCCGCCTACCAGGAGCGGCGTAACGAGCTTCTGGCCTACTACCGAGGCCTGGAGGAACCCCAGGAACCGCTTCTGGACCGGGCCGGCGGTCCGGCACCGCGGGCTCAGCTCCTCCACACCACCCTCGACGTGGTGCGCCGGGCCGAGGTCGACCGGCTCTGCGCCGAGCTCGGCTTGACCCGCTTCCAGGTGCTGCTGGGCGCATTCTCCTGGAGCCTGTACGGCGCGACCGGCCTGCTCCGCCCCCGCATCGCCGCCCCGGTCGCCAACCGCCCCGTCCGCGACTTCCAGGACAGCGTGGGGATGCTGGCCAACACCGTGCTGCTGCCGGTGACGGTGTCACCGGGTGAGGGCCTGCGCTCCCAGCTCACCCGTACCGGAGCCGACACCGGGCAGGTGCTACAGCGCCAGGACGTGGCCCTCGCCGACGTGCTGACCGGCTGGGAGGCCGTCGGCGACGGCACCCCGTTCGACGTGCTGTTCGTCCTGGAGAACACCGACTTCGGCGCACTGCGTCTGCCGGGCTGTGCCCAGCGTCCTCTGTGGTGGGCCGCCCCGGAGGCCAAGTGCCCGATGACGGTCTCCGTCCTCGAACATGCCGACGGGCTCGACCTGCTGTGGGAGTACGCCGAGGACCGCTTCACCGGCGAGGCCGTCGAGGCGATGGCCGACCTGCTGCGGCGGGGCGTGGACGCACTCGCCGCGGGCGGGCGCTCCACCCCGCGGGAACTGGTCGCCCCCTACCGGCGCTCCCTGCCGCGGTTCGGACGCGGGCCCGCCCCCGAACCGGGCTTCACCACCGTCGCCGAGGGTTTCGCACACCAGGTCGTGCGCACCCCGCACGCCTGCGCCGTCGTGACCGCGGACGGACACTCCCTGAGCTACGCGGAGCTCGACGCCCACGCCGCGGCCCTCGCCGCGGACCTGGCCGACCGCTACCCGATCCCGGTCGACGGCACCCCCTGCCGGGCGGCCTTGTACCTGGACCCGTCGGCCGAGCACGTGGTGGCGCTGCTGGCGCTGGCCCGGCTGAACGTCACCGCTGTCCCCCTGGACCCCTCCTACCCGGCCGAGGTGCTGCGCCACGTCCTGGAGCGGGTCGACCCCCTGTGCGTACTGACGGCCTCCGAGCCCGCATCGGCACTCGACGTTCTGCTCCCGGACGGCATCGTCCGCCATCCCGTCGCCCTCGCACCACGGCCGGCCGAGAGCGCGACGGCCCCGTACGACGGACGCACGCACGACGGCGACCGGCCGCTGTACACGCTGTTCACCTCCGGGTCCACCGGCACCCCCAAGGGTGTCCAGATATCCGACCGCACCCTGTGCGACCTGATCCAGTGGCAGTCCGGGCCCGGAGGTCTGGCCGCTTCGGCGGCGACCCAGCAGTTTTCGATGCTGTCCTTCGACGTCTCCTTCCAGGAGATCTTCGGGACGCTGTGCACCGGCGGCAGGCTCCAGCTCGTACAACCCGGCTGGCGCCAGGACGTCCCCGCCCTCCTGGACCGGCTGGAGTCCGCGGGAGCCGAGCGGATCTTCATGCCGTACGTGGCGCTGCAACTGCTCGCCGAGTACGGGGTGCGCCTGGGCAGATACCCGTCCCGGCTGCGTGAAGTGGTCACCGCAGGCGAGCAGCTGGTGTGCACCGACACCATCCGCCGCTGGTTCGCGGGACTGCCGGGCGCCCGCCTCTTCAACCACTACGGTCCCACCGAGACGCACGTGGTCAGCGCCCTGTGTCTGGAGGGGGACCCGCGGCAGTGGCCCGAGCGGCCCGCCATCGGACGGCCGGTGGCCGGCGCCGACCTGCGGGTGGTGGACGCCCTCGGCGACGCTCTCCCGCCCGGCTGCACCGGCGAACTGCTGCTCGGCGGCACCATGACCACCCGCTGCTACCTCGACGACCCCGTCCTCGACGACGAGCGCTTCCTCGACGTGCCCGGTGAGGGCCTGTTCTACCGCAGCGGCGACCGGGCCTGGTTCGACCACGACGGCCTGCTGCACTACGCGGGCCGTGACGACCAGCAGATCAAGCTGAGCGGCCACCGGCTGGAACTCGGCTCCGTCGAAGCGGCCCTGCTGCGTCATCCGGCGGTGGTCAACGCCGTCGTGGCCCGTGACGGCGACAGGCTGACGGCCTGTCTCGAGTTCCGTGACGAGACCCCGACCGCCGAAGATCTCACCGCCCACCTCGCCGCGCTGCTGCCCTCCTACGTCCGCGTGGACCGCTTCCGCCGGCTCACGGCCCTGCCGCGTACCCCCAGCGGCAAGCTGGACCGGAAGGCGGCGCTGCGGGCGCCGGGCGAGGACATTCGCCGCACGGTCGCCGCCCGCGCCAGGCTGTCGGCCCAGGAGGCACGGCTCACCGCCGCCTTCGAGGCGGTCACCGGGGCGAGCATCGAGCCCGACCAGACCTTCTTCGAGGCGGGTGCCTCCAGCCTCACCCTCATGCGCTTCCATCTGCGCTGCACCACCGAACTCGGCCTGCGCTTCGGCGTCGCCGAGCTGTTCGAGCACGTCACCGTCCGCGCCCTGGCCCGCCACCTCGCCGCCGAGGACGTCCCCGGCTCCCGGACGGCTGCCGTGGAGGCCACGGGGGAGGGCGTCGGCACGGACCCCGCCGAGCCGATCGCGATCGTCGGCATGGCCGTACGCGTGCCGGGCGCCCCGGACCTGGCCGCGTTCTGGGACCTGGTGGTCTCCGGCGGCACCGGCATCCGCCGTTTCGACGCCCCCGAGGGTGTCGTCGGCGCACACAGCACGCTCGACGGCATGTTCGACTTCGACCCGGGCCACTTCGGCATCAGCCCGCACGACGCACGCCTGATGGACCCCCAGCAGCGCCACCTGCTGATGGCCTGTGTCCAGGCCCTGGCCCACGCGGGTGTCCGGGACACCTCCGCCACCCGCGTGGGGCTGGTCGCCGGCGCCGGGGAGAACACGTACTTCCAGTCCCTGCTGCGCGAGGCGGACCCCGCCCGGCTGCCCGACGGCTTCCAGCTCGCCCTGCACCACGAGAAGGACTTCCTGGCCACCAAGGCGGCCTACCACCTCGGCCTGACCGGCCCGGCCTTCAGCGCCCAGACGGCGTGCTCCAGCTCCCTGGTCGCCGTGCACCTCGCGGCCGGTCTGCTCCGTCAGGGCGACGCCGACGTGATGCTCGCCGGCGGCGTGCTCATCGACCCCGGACTGACCGGCGGTTACCGCTACCGCCCGCAGCACATCTTCTCCGCCGACGGCGACTGCCGGCCCTTCAGCGACGACGCGACCGGCACGGTCGGCGCCAGCGGCATCGGCGTCGTGGTCCTCAAACCGCTGCGGCACGCCCGCCGCGACGGCGACACCGTCTACGCGGTCATCACCGGCTCCGCGATCAACAACGATGGCGCGGCCAAGATGAGTTACACCGCGCCGTCCCTGGCCGGGCAGCGCGAGGTGATCCGCACCGCCCTTGCCCGGGCTGGACGCACCGGCGCCGACCTCGGCTATGTCGAGGCACACGGAACCGGCACCCGGCTGGGCGATCCCATCGAAGTGAGCGCGCTGCGCCAGGCGTTCGACGTCGGCGAGTCCGGCCGCTGCGCGCTCAGCTCGGTCAAGAGCCAGCTCGGGCACCTGGGAGCGGCCGCCGGCGTGGTCGGCCTCGTGCGCGCCGCCCTGGCACTGCACCACGGCACCATCCCGCCCAACCTCAACTTCCGGGCCTTCAACCCGGAGATCGGCCCCGACCCCACTCCCTTCCACGTCCCCACCCGGGCCACGGCGTGGCCAGCGGGACGCGCACGGGTCGCCGCGGTCAGCAGCTTCGGCATCGGCGGTACGAACGCACACGTCGTCCTGGAGCCGGAGACCCGGGCCGGCACGGATCCGTCGGCGACGGTCCCGGAGTGCCTGGTGCTCTCCGCGTCCAGTGCCCGGGCCCTCACGGCCGATGCCGCCCGGATCGCGGAGCACCTGCGGCTGCGTCCCGAACACTACGAGCCGGCGCTGCGCCACCTTCAGGCCGGGCGCCCGGCACGCCCCCTGCGGGTCGCGGCACCCGTGTCCGGCGTCGACTCCGCGGTGCGCTGGCTGAGCTCAGTGGCCGCCGGCGAGATCCCGCACGCCGTACTGGACCCGGACACGCCCCCGGTTCCCGCGGCGGACCGTGCGGCACACGACCTCGCCCGGCAGTGGAACGCTGGCCGGAACATCGACTGGCAGCCGGGCCCGGCCCCGGCTCCCTGGGACTTCCCACCCCCGTCCTTCGCGCTCGCGCCGTACGAGCTCGACCGTACGCCGAAGGCCGTACCGACCGGCCCCCGAAGGCTGCCGCAGGCCGAGTGGCTGCACCAGCCGTATTGGGTCCGACTGCGCCGCGCGACCCAGGACGGCACCGTCCCACGGTCCCAGCGCGCCCGCGTCGTGTTCGTCGTGGCTCCGTGGACGGTGCCACGAGAGGCGTTCGACGCCTTCGGGACGGTGGGGGCCCGTGTGGTGCGGGTGCGCCCTGCCGACGCCTTCGCGCGCCGCGGGCCGGACGTCTACGAGGCCGATCCGGCCGACCCGGCGTCCCTGCGCCTGCTGTTCGACGCGCTGTCCGAGGAGGTCGGCGACTGTCTCGCCGACACCGAGTGGGTACACGCGTTGCCTCTGGCGGTGGCAGGGCCTGTCGGTATGGGCGCGCTGGCGGAAGCACGCCACGCCTGTCTGGACACCACCGCCGCCCTGGCGCAGGCGGTGTCCGGCCACACCGGATCCCCCCGTGTGTGGTGGCTGTCGTACGGCGCGCGTCCGGTGAACGGCACGGTGCAGCGACCCGAACTGGCCCTCCTCGCGGGGCCGGTCGAGGTCGCCCACCAGGAGAACGTCCTGGCCGGACACTGGCTGGACCTCCCCGACGGCGGCCTCGCCCGGTGGGCACCCCACGTCGCCTCGGTCATCGCCCAGATGCGCCGTGCGCCCCAGGACCCGACCGGCCCGGCGCTGCCCCGGCAGCTCGCGCTGCGGCAGGGCTACTGGTGGCGACCGGGCATCGCACCCGTGCCGACGATGCCCGCCGCCGAGCCGGTCGTTCCGTCCGGCGACGACACGGTCCACCTGGTCCTGGGCGGGACGGGCGGCATCGGCCGGGCCGTCGCCGCGTGGCTGCTGGAGCACACGGACGGACGGATCCTGCTGCTGTCGAGGAAGCCTCGGCTGCCCGAGGAGCTCGCCCGCTGGGCCGGCCGCATCACACTCGTCGAAGCCGATCTCGCGGCGCTGCCCCCGCACGAGGCGGCGGCGGCCGTCGCCGCGCACACCGCACGGCTGGACAGCGTGATCCACGCCGCCGGCCAGGGCTTCGGCAGCCTGCTGCTGCGCCGCGACGCCGGAGCGATGCGCGCCGGCGCGGCCGCCAGGGAGAACGGCGCCCTCGTCGTGGAACGCCTGATCGAGACCTTCCGCCCGGATCTCGCGGTGTACTGCTCCTCCATGGCCGCTCTGCTCGGAGGCACCGGCCACACGGACTACGCCGCCGGCGCGAGCCTTCTCGACGGTTTCGCCCACCACCGCGCCGCCGAGACCGACAGGACGGTCCGGATCAGCGTCGACTGGGACATCTGGCGCGAGACGGGAATGGCGACGCGAGCGCCGGCCGCGGACAGCCGCCACCAGGCCCACCTGGAGGTGGGGCTGACGGTCGAGGAGGGCATGGCGGTCTTCGGCCGGGCGCTGGCCCTGCAGCTGCCCCAGCTCCTCGTCTCCACCACGGACATCGAGTCCTCCCGGGCCTTCTACGCGCCTGCCCCGCAGGCGCGGACGGAGCCTGCGGCCGGGGTGCCGGCCGGACCGGCGCGGGACGCGGCCGACGAGGCGGCGACCGCGGACGCCGCCGAGTCCGCCGAGCGCGCCGCTGTCATGACCCGCGTGATCCAGGACCTGCTCGGTGTGGACGACTTCGCCCCGGACGACTCGCTGTACGACCTCGGCGCGGACTCGCTGACCCTGCTCAGTCTGATCGCGCAGATCGAGGACGACTACGGTGTCGAGTTCGACCTGGCCACCTTCAGCCACCGGGTCAGTCTCGTGGAGATCCTCAAGCACCTCCAGGAGGCCCTCGCCCCCGCGCCCGCCCACCGGATGGCCCTCACCACGTCGCCGGTCACCGTCGACGTCTGGCAGGAGGGCACCGGCTCGGCAGTGCTGTGCCTGGTGCACCCGGTCGGCGGCGACATCCAGGCCTACCGGTCGCTGGCGGCGGCGCTGGGACCCGAGCCGACCGTGTGCCTGATCGCCGACCCTGCCCTGCGCTCCCCCGGCTTGCCCTCCTGGTCGCTGGCCGAACGCGCCCGCCTCTACGACGCTGCCCTGCGCGAGCGCTTCGGCGCACGGGAGCACCGGCTGCACCTGGCGGGCTGGTCCTTCGGCGCCCGCGTCGCCATGGAGATGGCCGCCCTCGCCGAGGCCGCGGGAGACCCGGTGCACGCCCTCTGTCTGCTCGATCCCCCGCCGCCGCGGGCGGACGCGCTGGTCGCCGCCTACGACGAGACCCATCTCGAGACGGTGTTCGCCGCCGAACTCGGTGCCGGAGCCTCGGCGGCGTCGGCGGAGCACGCGCAGGCGTACGCCGAGCGGCTGGCCCGCTGCTGCCGAGCCAACCTGCACGCTCTGGGCGAGCACCGGGTACGGCCGCTCACCCTCACCCCCACCCTCCTGTGGCTGGCCGAACAGCCCACGGCGGGCGTGCCCGCACCCGGCGACCCGCGGGAGACGGCCCGCCAGTGGGACGCGTGCCTGCCCGCCTCCGCCCTGCGGCGAACGCTTCCCACCGACCACTACGGCGTCGTCGCACCGCCGCACGTCCACACCGTGGCCGAGACCATCACCTCGACCCTCGCGGACGTCGCAGCCGGTCCCCGGCCCGACCGCGAGCACACATCGGAGCGCGCTCTGTGAACCCCTACCAGTACCTGCCGGTCCGGTCGTTCTGGCGGCCGGCCGTCGCCGAACCGGACCCGCTGGACATCGACGACGTCTGGAGGCCCAAGTTCGCCCTCGGCCAGGACGACCCGGTCGTCACCGCGGGATCCTGCTTCGCCGCGCAGATCGGCCGGGCGCTGCTGGACTCGGGCATGAACTGGCTCGACGCCGAACCCGCCCCGCCGGGCCTGACCCGCGAGGAGCGCCGGTACCGCAACTACGGCGCCTTCTCGTTCCGCACGGGCAACATCTACACGCCCGCCGTCCTGCGTCAGTGGCTGTCGTGGGCCCTGGATCACACGCAGCCGCCCCAGGAGGCGTGGCCCGACGGGGAGCGCTGCGTCGACCCCTACCGGCCGGCGATCGAACCCGACGGGTTCGTCTCCCCGGCCGAGATGCTGCTGGCGCGCGACGTCACGCTCGACGCCATCCGCACCGCCGTCATGAAGGCGAGCTGCCTGGTCTTCACCATGGGGCTCACCGAAGCCTGGCTCGACACCGTCGACGGCACGGTGCACCCCACCTGCCCCGGCACCGTGCGCGGCACCTTCGACGCCTCCCGGTACGTCCTGCACAACTTCACGTTCGCCGAGGCCCACCGGGACATGACCGAGGCGATCGCGATGGCACGGCTGGTCAATCCCGGCCTGCGGATCCTGCTGACGGTCTCACCGCAGCCCCTGACCGCGACCGCCACCGGCGCTCACGCGCTGGCCGCCAACGGCTACACCAAGTCCGTGCTGCGCGCGGTCGCCGGGCAACTCGCACTCGAGGATCCGGACATCGACTACTTCCCCTCCTACGAGCTCATCACCGGCCCCGTGTTCGGCAGCCGGTTCTTCGGCCCCAACCACCGCACCGTCACCCCCGAGGGAGTCGACTTCGTGATGCGGCACTTCGTGGCCGGACTCCACCACCGGGCACCGCAGGTGCGGCCCGGTCACAACGCCCCCGCCCGTTCGGCAGATGCCGCCTGTGAGGATGCCGTCCTTGACTACTACAGCCCCCGCTAGGTTCCTGCTGCTCGGCGACTCCCACGCGGGACCGATCGGACAGGCCGCCCGGCAGGCCGGCATCCCGTTCCAGGGCGGCCCCATCGGTGCCGGACGGGAGTTCACCGACAGCTTCTTCGCCACCCGCCACGGCACCAGCGGCAGCGGCAGCGGCAGCGACGTGGTCTTCCACTCCGGCGAAGCCGAGGAACACTACCGCCGCTTCCTCAAGGAACTCGGCGTGGGCGCCCTCGCCGAGCTGGGCATACCGCTGGTCGCGACGTTCGGGTTCTGCGCGCACTTCGTCGCGCTACGGGAGAACTGGGACATCTACCGCGACCGCGGCGGCGCCGTCCCTCCCGCTCTCCTCGCCGGCACCCTGTTCGACACCGTCGTGCGCGCCGCCGTACGGGACGCGCTCGCGTTCTACGAATACGCCGTGGACCTGGGCCTGCGGGTCCTTGCGGTGATGCCTCCGCAGCGGGTCCCGGGCCAGTCCGACGCCGCCGTTTTCCTGGCGGCGCAGGAGCGCATCCGGCTGGCCGTCACGGAACTCGGTGTCGACGTCGTGGACCTGCGCCACCGGACCACCGGCCCGGACGGACTGCAACGCCCCGACCTGTGCGAGGCCGACGACGAGGTCCACGGCAACCTCGCCTTCGGCCGCATCGTCCTCGCCGAACTGCTCGACCGAGGCCTTTGACGTGCTCTCTGGCCTAAAGTCCAGGGATTCCGGCCTGGGTCGTCTGACCCTTCCGGGGGCTTCCTGCTTCAACGCGCTGTGCGGGCACGTGTGCCCGTCTTACCGGCGCTCCACAGGCGTTTGGCGTCTCCACCCGTCCGGTGGCGACGATGCGGCGTCCTTCGAAGAGGACGTTGCGTGCTGCGTTGTGGTCGCGGTCGTGCACGGTGCCGCAGGCGCTGCACGTCCATTTTCGGACGTGCAGGGGCTTGGGGCCGTCCCTGAATCCGCAGGCCGAGCAGACCTGGGAGGACGGGAAGGCGCGGTCCACCTTGGCGAAGGTGCGGCCGTGCCGGGCCGCCTTGTACTGCAGCATGCCGACGAACGCGGACCATCCCGCATCGTGCACGGACTTGGCGAGCCGGGTACGCGCGAGAGCGGACACCGTGAGGTCTTCCACGTACACCGCTTGCTTGTCGCGAATGATCTGTGTGGATGCCTTGTGGTGGAAGTCCCGACGCCGGTCGGCCACCTTGGCGTGCTGACGTGCGACCTTGATACGGGCCCTGGCCCGGTTCTTCGATCCCTTGGTCTTGCGGGACAGCTCGCGCTGAAGGCGCTTGAGTTTCTTCTCGGCCCGGCGCAGGAAGCGGGGGCTGTCGATTCTGCTGCCGTCGGACAGGATCGCGAAGGCGGACAGGCCGAGGTCGATACCGGCGTCGCTCTCCACGCCGGGGAGGATGTCCGGTTCGGTGTCCACGACGAAGCTGAGGAAGTACCGGCCGCAGCTGTCCTTGGTGACGGTCAGGGACGTGGGTGCGGCCGGAAGCTGGCGGGACCATTTGACCTTGAGGTTGCCGACCTTGGCCACGTACACCGTGCCGTCGTCCTGGAGGGAGAAGGCGTTGGTGTTCAGGCGGATCGACTGCCGGGTGTCCTTCTTCGACTTGTAGCGGGGAGGGCCGGCCTTGCGGCCCTGCCGCTTGCCCTTGAGGCTGTCGAAGAGGTTCTTGTAGGCGGCATCCAGGTCCCGCAGAGACTGCTGCAGGACGACCGCCGACACGTCGGCGAGCCAGGCGCGTTCGGCGGTGCGCTTGGCCAAGGTGATGCGCAGCCGGGACAGCTCGGCCGACTTCACATACGGCAGCCCCGCCGCGTGCGCTTCCTTGCGATCACGCAGGCAGTCGTTCCACACCACCCGCGCGCACCCGAACGCCTGGGCCAGCGCACGGCGCTGGGTGGCATCCGGGTAGGCCCGGTAGTTGTAGCGAAGCTGCACACCCAAGACCCTACGACGATGAATCTCATTGGTGGGCAGAACGATTACAGACGTGGCAGGCACGTTGTTGCGGCGATGCATGTGCACTTGGTACTTGGTCTTCGTGACGAAGTACCGGCGCGGGGTGTTCAACGACGAGATGCTGACACGCTGCGAAGAGATCATGCGCAAGGTCTGCGAGGACTTCGAGGCGGAGCTGAAGGAGTTCAACGGGGAACGCGATCACGTCCACCTCCTCGTGTACTACCCGCCCAAGGTCGCCGTCTCCAAGCTGGTCAACAGCCTCAAGGGCGTCTCCGCCCGCCGGATACGGCAGGAGTTCACCGGCCGGATCAACCGCGCCATCATGCACGGGCACCTGTGGTCGCCCTCGTATTTCTCCGCCTCGTGCGGGGGAGCACCGTTGGCGATCGTGCGCCAGTACATCGAGCAGCAAAACGTCCGCTCTAACGTGCACGTCAGAGCAGTCTTGAGATGCATTCATCCCTGGCGTGAACGCCGGGGCTTTCTGCAAGAGTCCCGATAATCCACTCCCTTCTGGAAGGACGTCATGGAGTCATACGAACGCGCAGCGCTGGAAGCGGTGACCACGCGTCCCGTGCACGACTACCGCACCCTCGCGGTCGAGCGGATCACCCCCGTCATGGGTGCGGAGGTCTCCGGTGTCGACCTGTCGCAGGAGATCCCGGACGAGCAGATGGAGGAGATACGCACCGCGTTCCGTGACCACCATGTCCTCGTCTTCCGCGACCAAACCATCACCGCCGCGGACCACAAGCGCTTCGCCTCGGCCTTCGGTGAGCTGCGGGCCGTCAACCCGCCACCGCCCGAGGGCGACCCGTACATCCTGGAGATCCGCACCCCCTCCGCCGCGGCCAACGTGGCGGGCAACGGCTGGCACGCCGACGGCACCGCCGACGCCGAACCCTCGCTCGGATCGATGCTGTACATCACCGAGGTGCCCGAGCCGGGCTGCGGCGGTGACACCCTCTTCGCCAACATGCACCTGGCCTACGAGATGCTCTCCCCGGCCATGCGCTCCCTACTGGACCCGCTGACCGCCGTCCACGACGGCGCGCAGGCCCTCGCGGGCTACACCCCGCCGGCCGACTACGTCATCCCCAAGAGCGAGCACCCGCTCGTCGCCCGGCACCCGGAGACCGACCGCAAGCTGCTGTACGTCAACAAGGCCTACACCAGCCGCATCCCACAGCTCTCCGAGCAGGAGAGCCGAGCCCTGCTCGACATGCTCTTCGACACCATCGCCCGCCGGCCGGTCCTGCACCTGCGCGTCCGCTGGACGCCGGGCACGCTCGTCTTCTGGGACAACCGCTGCGTCCAGCACCACGCGATCTACGACTACTACCCCTACTCCCGCTACGGCCAGCGCGTCGCCATCAACGGCGGCCCCGTCAAGGGCTGACAGGACGACGCGGATCAGGCGTCGTGCACGGCCCGTGGGGGGACCGCGCACGACACCTCATCCGTCGTCACCGTTCACGCGATGGCGCACCTCACCGCCTCGGCGAGACCGCCCCGCAGACGCGCCCGGGCCTCTTGCGCGACCGGCCCGTCCAAGTCGGCCGGTCCCGCGTAAGCGGCGATCCACGCCTGCACCAGAGCGAACGGCCAGGCATGCGCGTACTCCCACGCGTCCCGGGTGGCGAACGCCAGGGCATACGCGGCGGCGTTCGCGACGGCGTTCGCCCCGGCGTGCACTCGCTCGCTCACCTCTGTGTGCATCCGCGCGTAGGAGTTCCCGTAGTCCTCTGCGTCCTCCTCGGCCCATCCGCGCGAGAGCGCGAAGGAGGAGGCTGCCGCGGCTGCCCTGGCGCGGACCTGCTCGCCGGGGTAGGCCAGCCGGTACACCTCCCGCAACGCCGGTTCCAGCACCGCCGACCACGCGTTCTCGCCGAACACCTCGCCGGCCGCCGCGCGTGCGTGCACCGCCCGCAGCGCCTCGTGCGGAGCTGGATCCCCGCCGTGCCGGGCGACCGCCTCGCCGATCAGGTCCGCCACCGTCCCGGCATGCCAGAGATGGAGGGCGGCGAACGACGTCCCGGCGGCGGGGTGCACCGGTCCCTCGTCGCCGCTCGCCTCGTCGGTGAGCGCACCGGCGACCTGGACGGTCCAGTGGGGTACCGGCGGTGTCTCGGCGGTTTCCGGCGGGCTGCTCAATCGGGTCGTCATCACGGTCTCCGGGGCACATGGCCCCGGTCGGGGGCCAGAAGAATCGTCGGACGGCGCATTCTTCCGTCTCGGAGATCACGGAATCCACCCGCGGGCAGGTCCTGAAATTGAAGTGAGCACCACGCCCGCGGCATACCCGGGTGCCCACGTGAACTCCGCCGCGCACCTCGCGCACCGAGAGCGCCGGAGACGTGCCCGGCGTCCGACGGCCAATGGAATCGACTGGCTGTGCGTTTTCAGATTCTTGGGCCCCTCCGGGCATGGCGGGGTTCTGCCGGCGTGAAGCTCGGCCCTCCCAAACAGCAGGCTCTGCCGGCCCCGTTGCCGGCGCACGCCGGTCAACCGGTGCCGTTGCCCGTGATCGTGGACGCGCTGTGGCACGAGGATCCACCGGCGACGGCGGTGAACGTGATCCACCGCCACGTCGCTGCCCTGCGCCGGCTGCTCGAACCCGATCTGCGCTGCGGCATTGCTCACCGACAGATCCAGGAGTCGTCTCTGGAGGCGGACGCCCTCGTCCACATCGCCGACGCGCATCGTGCCGCGGGCCGGACGGACAGTTCGGCCCGGGCGTTGAGGCAGGCGGTGGTCATCCTGGAGGGCATCGGCCACCCGGATGCCGACGGAGACCGCGGCAGGCTTACGGGACACGGCTGAACCCTGCCGCGGCGCGGGACCGTGTATCACCCGAAGGCGTTGGCAGGGAACGCACGCCTGGTCACGGAATGCGCGGACGACGGGAAGAGGCGGACCGGGGTACCGGCCCGGCTCGCCCCCTCGTCTCCTCGGCATGCGCGCGGTCAGAATCTCGTCAGTTTTCCGGTGGTGGCGTCTGCCTACGATCACCGAACGCGTCGCTTCCGACAGGAACTTCGCCGTAGCAGGCACGAAATGCGTCGTGCCCGTCGGCAACGAGCCCAGAGCGCGGTTCGGTCGGCGCACCGCCTCTGCCCCGCTCTTCGGCGGTCCCGCACCCGCCCGGCCGTTGTCCGGCCGGCGTCGGCCGTGCGAGTGGCTCCGACGGGCGTGACCTGGCCTCTTTGGGATTGACATGATTTCCGCAGTTGGTCCGGCCGAGCCTTCGGGAGCACGTTGCGAGCACCTTCTGCAGGTGTTGGTGGACGACCACACCAAGCCGCTACTCGCCTACGTCGAGCGCATGCTGCGTGACCGTCACATGGCGGAGGACATCGTGCAGGAGACCCTGATACGCGCCTGGCGCCACTCGGAACGGCTGTGTACCCACGAAGGCTCGATACGGGGCTGGCTGCTTACCGTGGCCCGCAACCTGGCCATCGACCGGATCCGCAGCGCCTGCTTCCGTCATGAGTCCCCTGGCGCGGAGCATCAGGGCGTGCTCCAGAGCGACCATGCCGACACGGTGCTGGCCTCGGTCGACGCCGCGGCCCTGCTGCGGCAGCTCTCGCGGGAGCATCGGGAGGTCCTGGTCCACACCTATTTGAACGACAAAACCGTGCAGGAGACCGCGAGGATTCTCGGAGTCCCCGCGGGCACCGTCAAATCCCGGCAGCACTACGCACTGCGGCAGCTCCGTCGTCGGATTCACGCGGGAGCCGCCGCCGGACCGCCGGACCGTGCGGCGGCCTGACCGGGCCCGGACGCGCCCCGGGTTCGGCCGAGCACGGTTCGGCGCCGGGGGCCGATGGCCGGGCCCGTCAGAGGAGACCTTGGCGCAGCGCGTAGGCGACCGCGTGAACCCTGTTGCGCAGACCGTGCCGCGCGATCATCTCGTGGATGACGTATTTGACGGTTCGCTCCGAGTAGTGCAGAGCGGCGGCGATCTCCGTGGTACTCAAGCCCGCGGCCAGTTGCCGTAGTATCGCGAGTTCCCTGGCGGTGAAGGACGACGACTCGTCCTCGGTATCGGGGCCCTGGCCGTTCCACTGGCGGGTACGGATCTGTTCCAGCAGTGAACCGAGCATCGACTGCGGCAGCGACGCGGCGCCGCGGGCCACCGCGCACAGCATCTCGGTGATGTCCGCGAGGGTGGTCTTCTCGCGGGACATGAAGGCCACGAGTCCCAGCCTGATCACCCTGACGAGTTGTTGGGCGGTCGGTTTGTCGGCCACGAGGACGAGCCGAGGTGCCGCTGCGGGGTCCTCCGGGCAGTAGCGCTTCAGCGCCGTGAACGTCTTCTCCTCCAGCTCGGCCGTGATGACCAGCAGAACATCCGGACTTTCCTCGGCGCCCACCGGCAGCACGTGCACGCGGTCGTCAGCGGCGAGATGCGCTTCCACGCCCTGCGCGGTCAGCCTGTCTTCTGCCAGGACGGTCACCTGCATGGGGCGCGACGGTCCAGAGTCGCTCACCTGGCGTCCTACCTTTCGGGGTTCCGATGTTGCTCACATGGCGCGAGACCATGGATGTACTGCTCGGTCGAGGTGACTGCACCGGCCGACGATCCGTGCCCGGCCCACGATCCGTGACCGGCCGACGGTGTTCGGCTCGTTGTGCGCGGTCGCGCGCGGCCGGGTCCCCGTTCCCCCGTCACCGCTGTCCCGCCCATGACCGCTCGGCCATGGGGCCGTCACGGCGTCCGGGCGGGATGACACGGGTGTCAGGGGGACGGTCAGAGGGTCTTGATCTGTCCGCCGTCGATGACGATCTCGGCTCCGGTGATGTTGCCGGCCAGCGGGGAGGCCAGGAAGAGGGTGAGGTCGGCGACCTCGTGCGCCTCGGTGATCCGGCCGGAAGCGATGCCCATGCTCTGCGGCACGACCACGTCGAGCGCTTCCTGGGCGGTGGTGCCGGCGGCCGCGGCAGTGGCGTCGGCGAAGCCGCCCGGCGCGGTCCAGAAGGGGGTGCGGACCGGGCCCGGGGAGACGGCGTTGACCCGCACGCCCTGCGGGGCGAACTCCTCGGACAGCGCCTTGTTCAGGTTGGTCAGCGCCGCCTTGGCCGCCGAGTAGTCCACGACCATCGGGAAGGGCAGCCGGGCGTTGATGGAGCTGATGTTGACGATCGACGCTCCTTCGGCGGCGAGCAGGTGCGGCAGGGCCGCACGGCTGGCGCGGACGGCACTGAAGAAGGTCACGCCGAAGACCTTCTGCCAGTCCTCGTCGGTCACCTTGAGGAACGACTCGCGCGGCTCGGCCGCGCCGACGTTGTTGACCAGGATGTCGATCCGGCCGTGCCGCTCCACAGCGGCACGCACCAGGGCCTCGGCGCCCTCCGCGGTGGACAGGTCGACGGACACCACGCTCACGTCGTGCGCGGCGGCCAGGGCGTCCAGTTCGGGAGTGGAGGTGCGGCTGCCCGCCACGACCTTCGCGCCTTCACGGACCAGGCCCTCGACGACGGCCAGGCCGATGCCCTTGCTGGCTCCGGTGACGACGGCGACCTTGCCCTTGAGGTGCAGTTCCATGACGATCCCTTTCTGGATTGATCAATACATAATTACCGCGTACGCCCCCGCAGAAGGCGTCGACAGCCATGCGTCGACACCCTTCTCGGGCCGTACATGTTCCCGCCGGGAGACATCCGCCCGACCGCCATACCGCCCGATCGGACTCTCCGGCGCTCCCCGCAGGGCGATACTAGCAGAAATTGTTTAACGTTCAATCCACAACCGAAGTGGCCTCCGTCACCCCTTCGGGCAGGCACGACGGCATCGGGCGGATCGAGGCCGCGCCTGAAGTCCATGTCCAAGTCGCGCGTTGCGCGCGGCTGCGGTTGTCGGCGCCCTCGCAGGCTGCTCACCCCGAGCCTCGTCGGATCCCCCTTCGCCCCGTCCGCGCCCGCCCGGCACAACAGGCGCACATGATGTGAACCTTTTCCCCGGACTCCTACGTGCTTACAGTGCGGAGCTCTTCTGACACACGCGTGGATGAAGAGGGGCAGCGGACCACGCCTCACTCGGCCGCCCCGGCCCGCTTCCGGCGCGCACTGGCCCGTGGGGGGACAAGGCGCGGCAGGAAGAGAACCCGGCATCTTCGTCATGCCGGGTTCTCACCCCCCACCACACACACCGCCACGCGGGCCATGCGTGTTGGCCATGGCCCCGCGCGGCTCGCATCACAGTGTTCACCCCAGTCCGTGGCGGCTGTCGACGGGGCGTCCTGCTGGGGTGGAGCCCCGGTGCGAACGCTGTGCACACGGTGGTGTCCTGACGTCGTCGGCAATCACCGTGTGCGCGGCCAGGGGCGCGGAATCGTCGGCGGCCGTCTCGAGGAAGGGGTCCTCCGCCCTGGCTTCCACCCCGACTTCGCCGCACTGAGCGACGCCCCTTCAGTCCCTCAGTCCCATCCCTTCCGTTCCCCCTGTCATCGAACCGAAAGGCGACCAGATCTCCATGCCTGCCAATCTCCCGTCTCCGACCGGCCGCCGCGGATTCCTCAAAGGCGCCGCCGGCGCCCTCGCCGTCCCCGCCGCCGCCAGTCTCGTCGGCGCACTGGCCCAACCCGCCCGCGCCGACGACAACGGTCTGCCGGACTTCGCCCCGATCCCCGCCGCCTCGGTCGGGCCCACCCCGAACGCGGACGGCTACTACGTGGGCCGGATCGCCGGAAACCTCTACTGGGTCACCGACTCCTACTACCAGTCCATGTTCCTGACGACCACACGCGGCGTCGTCCTCGTCGACGCGCCGCCGACCATCGGGCACAACCTGCTCCGCGCGATCGACGACGTCACCCGGGCCAACGGCCGGCCCGGCAAGGTGACGCACCTGGTCTACTCGCACTCGCACGCCGACCACATCGGCGCGGCCGGTCTGTTCGGAACAGACGTCATACGGGTCTCGCACGCCGCGACGGCCGGCCTGCTGGCCCGTGCGGCGGACCCCAACCGTCCGCAGCCGACGGTCACGTTCCGCGACAAGTACCAGCTCAAGGTCGGCGGAGAGACCCTTCAGCTGGCATACCACGGGCCCAACCACTCCCCCGACAACATCTTCGTCTACGCGCCCGAGTACGCCACCTTGATGCTGGTCGACGTCCTGTATCCGGGCTGGGTGCCCTTCAAGAACCTCGCGGTCTCCCAGGACATCCCCGACTGGATCAAGGCTCAGAGCATCGCGATGGACTACCCGTGGCAGACCTTCGTCGGCGGCCACCTCGGGCGCCTCGGAGTCCGCGCGGACGGCACCCTGCAGATCCAGTACATGAACGATCTGGAGGCCAGCACCCGCTCCGCGATCGACTCCGTCGACCCGAGCCCGTACTTCGCCAAGTACGGCGCACAGGGCAACTCGTGGGCGATCTTCAGGACGTTCCTCGACGCGGTCGCGGAGACCGCGGCCGCCCCGGTGGCCGCGAAGTACGCCGGAGTCCTCGCCGCCGCCGACGTCTTCACCAAGGACAACGCCTGGACCCTGCTGGAGTCCCTGCGGATCGACGCGGGTGTTCTCGGGCCGTTCGGCGTCCGGCCCTGAATCACAGGGGTGTCACCCCGGTGCGAGAGCACCGGGGTTCCCGCTTCCGTGGGCACATGCCGGGTCGGCACTCCCTTGCGAGCAGGCTCCCACCACGACCGCCCCGCTTCCCGTTGCCGTGGTCTTCATCCACGGACTCCGGCTGCGCAGCAGGCCGAAGCCGGACTGCGAGCCGGTGACCGCGAGACCGTCGCCGCTCTTTCGAAACACACCTTGGGCCTCATTCGAAACACGCCCTGGCCGAGGTGGCCTGCCCGGTCTCCGTCGAAAGCCGTCACCAAAAAATCGGGACCGCAGATTCCGGTCCGCAGGTATGCCCTTTGATGCTTTCCATCTACCCGATCGAGCACCATTGAGCAGCTGTCCCGCTGTTGCGGCCGGCGGCGATTCTAAGATCCGACCGGCGAATCAGGCATGACTCTGGGCGCATTGACAGGCATTCAAAGCCCTCCCTAATGTTGAAGTATCAACAAAACATCGCCGGTGTCGTTCCCATGCCGGCTCACGCCGCATGCCCAGGGGTCAACTCGCACGACTGCGAGCCTTCCTGTGACTGCACATCAGCGTTTCGCAAAACAACAGTCGCAGCCCGGCACTCTGCCGCGCCGCCAGCACATGTGGGCGGCTGGAACGGAACGCCCCTTGGAGAACAGAGCATGAACCGCAAGACCTGGGTGCTGGCAGCAGTCGCCGGCCTGCTCACGCCGGTTGTCACCGCGTGCAGCGATTCCGACAGCGGGAATAGGGCCGGCACCATCGTCATCGGCACCACCGACAGGTTCACGGCCACCAAGGACGCCCCGGCTCCCCTCGACCCGGCCTACACCTACGACACCAACTCCTGGAACCTCCTGCGCCAGACGGTCCAGACACTGTTGGTCGAACCCAAGGGCGAGGGCGCCCCGGTGCCCGAGGCGGCCGAGCGCTGCGGCTTCGACGGAGGCGGCAACAACCGTTACGTCTGCACCCTGCGCGAGGGTCTGCAGTTCGCCGACGGCGACAAGATCACCGCCGACATCGTGAAGAGTTCCATCGAACGGGCCCTGCGCATCAAGGCCGACACCGACGTCTCCGCACTGCTGAACACGATCGGCACGATCGAGACCCGGGGCGACCGTGAGATCATCTTCCATCTGAAGACGGCAGACGCCACTTTCCCGTACAAGCTGACGACTCCGGTCGCGGGCATCGTCAACCCCAGGGATTACGACGGAGACAGGCTCCGTGACGGCTTCGCCGTCGACGGTTCGGGCCCGTACACCTTCAAGGCCGAGGTGAAGGACGACGCCATCACGACCGTCACCTTCACCAAGAATTCGCTCTACAGAGGCAGCCTGGAGGTGAACAACGACCAGGTCGTGGTGCATGTCTTCGACGACGCGAAGGCCATGGGCACCGCCATCAGCCGGGGCGATATCGATGTGATGGTACGCACCATGTCACCCGCCCAGATCAAGCAGCTCGAGGCGGGGAACGACAAGAGCGTCAATCTCGTCGAAATGCCCAGCCTGGAGATCCGCTACCTGGGTTTCAACACCGACGCGCCCACCGTCAGGGCCAAGGCCGTCCGGCAGGCCATGGCTCAGATCGTCGACCGCGGCGAGCTGGTCTCCAAGGTCTACGGTACTCAAGTCGAGCCCCTGTACTCACTAGTTCCGGCATCCCTCACCGGGCATTCCAACTCGTTCTTCAACAAGTACGGCACTCCCGACATCACAAGGGCGAAGAACCTCCTCGACGCGGCAGGCGTCGCCACTCCGGTGAAACTGACCATGCACTACACCACCGACCACTACGGAACGGCGACGAAGCAGGAGTTCGAGATCCTGCGCAAGCAGCTCGAGGCCAGCCACCTGTTCGACGTCACCATCCAGGGCACCCCCTGGGCGGACTTCAGCACCGCTGAACGCAAGGGCGACTATGACGTCTACGGCATGGGCTGGTTCCCCGACTTCCCCGACGCCGACAACTTCGTCGCACCCTTCCTCGACAAGGACAACTTCCTCAACTCGCCGTACTCGAACAAGACCATCCAGCAGTCACTGATTCCCGAGACGAGGCGCGACGCCGATCGTCTCAGGGCCGTGAAGACACTGACCCGGATCCAGGACACCGTCGCCGACGACGTCCCCGTACTGCCTCTGTGGCAGGGCAAGCAGTACGTGGCCGCACGCGACGACATCACCGGAGTCGCCTACGCCATCAACTCCTCCTCCGTGCTACAGCTGTGGGAACTCGGCCACGGCCTGAGCGACTGAGCACGCACTGCGTCGACGGCGGCGCAGTGCGACCCGACGACGGGTGGGCGGTACCGCAATACCGCGCACCCGTCGTTCGTCTGCTCCCGCCACCGCCCCGCCGCCCGAAGTCACGGCCATGGTGGGGGCAGCGCCTGCTCCACCCAGATCGACTTCCCCGAACCCGTGTACCGGTAGCCCCACCGCTGCGAGGCCTGGGCCACGAGAAACAGCCCGCGGCCTCCTTCGTCCATCGTCCTGGCGTGGCGCAGCCTCGGTGATGTACTGCTGCCGTCGAACACCTCGCAGGTGAGCACGCGGTGGTGGATCAGGCGGAGTCGGATCGGTGCCGCCCCGTAGCGGATGGCGTTGGTGACCAGCTCACTCACGATGAGTTCGGTGGTGAACTGCAGGTCTCCCAGATCCCACTCCTCGAGCTGGCGATCCGCCAGGGCCCGGGCCTCACTGACATATGCGGGGTCGACGGGGATCTCCCAGGTCGCCACGGCGGAGGACGGGAACGAGGCGGTGCGGGCGAGCAGGAGGGCGGCGTCGTCCCTCAGCGGGCGGGAGACAAGGGCCGCCACCGCGTCGTCGCACAGTTGTTCAAGAGGTGCGTCTGCGTCGCCCAGCAGGGAACGCAACTGTGCGACGCCCTCGTCCATGTCCCTGCTGCGGTCCTCCACCAGGCCGTCCGTGAAGAAGGCAAGCAGGCTGCCGTCGGGGCACGTCATCTCGACGGCTTCGAAGGGGACCGACCCCACGCCCAGCAGCGGGCCGACCGGGAGATCGGGCACAAAGGTCGTCCCGTCCGGCCGCGTGATCACCGGTGCGGGGTGGCCGGCACGCGCCATCGCGCATGTCCGGTCGACGGGGTCGTAGACGGCGTACATGCAAGAGGCACCCAGGGTCCCCATGAGGCTGGAACCCTCCTCGCCGCAGCGCGTTCCCGATGGCTGCTCCGCGCAGATACGTGTCACGAAGTCGTCGAGGTGGGCGAGCAGTTCGTCGGGCGGCAGGTCCATGGCCGCCAGGGTGTGGACGGCGGCGCGCAGTCGCCCCATGGCCGCTGCCGCATTGACGCCGTGCCCCACCACGTCGCCGACCACCAGCGCGATCCGGGCTCCGGAGAGAGGGATCGCGTCGACCCAGTCCCCGCCGACGCCCGCCTCCTGCGAGGCGGGAAAGTAGCGCCAGGCGATCTCGGCCGCCTCGTCCGCGCCGAGCCGCCCCGGGAGCAGGCTCCGCTGCAGCGACAGCGAGATCCTGCGCTCCTGCGCGAAGCGGTGCGCGGCGATCAGCGCGGAACTTCCGTGGACCGCGAACTCCTCCGCGAAGGCGAGGTCCTCCGGTGTGAAAGGCTCCTTGTCACGGGCGCGCAGGAAGGTGGCGAGGCCCAGCGAGAGAGCGCTCGCGCACAGCGGGACCATGATCGGCGGGTGGAACGCGTCTTCCTCGCCCGTCGGGGGGCGCCCGGGCGCGCTCTCGGTGGTCCGGGCTGCGGGCGCGGCGTGAGCCGGTGCCCCGAGGACGCCCTTCCCGTCCTCCAGGCATCGCACGGCCGGCGACTGCGGGCCGTACTCCACCGCGTCGCCCCTGCCTCGTAGGGAACTCGCGCACACCCCGCCGTCGGCCTGGTGGCCGGCATGGCGCAGGGAGACGGATCCCTGTGCGGAGGCACAGGGGATCTCACTGCCCTGGAGCACGGCGTCGGCGAGGTCGATGCTCACCAGGTCCGCGAAGTCCGGCACGCAGATCTCCGCGAGCTCCTGAGCGGCCCGGACGGGATCGAGCTCCTTTCCGCACGCACGGGCTCTGCTCAGCATCAGTTCGCGACGATGCCTGCGCCACCGTTCGGTGATGTCGATCACCAGGTAGCACAGGCCGGTGGGCTTGTCGTGCTCGTCCTCGAGCCGGAAGAAGGACGCCGAGTACATGTGCTCGCCGGTCGGGTCGGACAGGATGGGTCCCCTGTACTCGTAGTCGATCCGTGGTGTGCCCGTCTCGAGGACCCGGCGCATCGCGGCCTCACCCGCGGCCGCCTGCTGGGAGGGGAAGACCGCGCTGAGCGTGCGCCCCAGCCGGTCCGCTGCACCGGACGTCCGCACCAGAGCCTCGTTGACCCAGGTGTATCTCAGGTCCGTGTCCATGACGGCCATGCCGATGGGTGAGTGGGAGAGCAGGCCGTCCAGCAGAGACCGGTTCACCCCGGGCAGCGCGCCCTCGTCCGGGTCGAAGACCGTCATCAGCCAGTACGCACGGCCCGCGGCGCCGCCCATCGCGCCCATGCGGACCTCGAGCCGCAGGGTGTGTCCGGCCCGGTGGCGGACCTCTACGACCCCGCTCCAGTCTCCGTTCTCGGGGCGTGGCACTTCCCCGCCGGGCGTGAGCACCCTGTCGGCGGGGCGGTCCAGGATCTCGTCCGCTCGATAGCCCAGCAGTGCCTCGGCGGCCTCGGACCACCCGATGACGTTGCCCGCGCCGTCCAGGAGGGCCGTGGCCGGCGTGACCGCGGGCCCGGCCGGCTGCCGTGGCGAGGGATTTCTGTCATTCTGAACCGCGGTCATGGTATTCCCGGTCGAATGGGCGCGATATGCGTAGGTGCAATACGCACGAATTAGACTGATTTCCTCTCCGTGCCCAGTCTGCGTCACCGGATAAACGATCGCCACATCTGCGTGCGACACGTCGGCGCCCCGGGCACGGCTTCCGTGCCTCCCCGGGCACGACGGGTGAGCACGCCCCCTCGGGCCGAAAGACCGCGGGACGGACCCGTCGCCCGTCACGGCGGAGCCCGGCCGCCAATTCAGCCCGAGCGAAGTTCCCCAAGGGGCAGTCTTGTTGACCGCTTCGCTATTCTCCGGGCGCCCTCCGTCCCGTCACAATGTCCATGGCCTGGGCAGATTGCATAAGCTCTGGATCGAATATGCGGCTTGGCCGAAACAGACAACGACCACCCGGGCCTGCGGACCTCTCTCAGCCGTGGCGAGAGGGGATGGCTCACGCGTCACCGTTCTGGTGCGCTGTTCGTTCGGAGTGGGAGTCTGGCCTTGGGCCACCAAATTTTCTCTGCGCACGTGCTGATTCCCGTGCTCGCATTCACGACCATGTGCGTCGGCTCGTACCAGGGGTGGGCCTGCATGGTTCGCTTCCGGGCACTCCGGGCGCAGACAGGGCGCTCATGGCTCGCTCTCGCGGCCCTGGCGCTCGGTGTCGGCCTGTGGGGCACGAATGTGATCGCCCTGCTCGGTTTCGGCGTGTCCGACCTGCCGATCGGCCACGACGCGCTGCTGACCCAGCTCTCGGCGGTGGTCTGTGTCGGCGCGACGGCGCCCGGTCTTCTCCTGGCCGAGACACGGCGCACCCGGCCGGGGGCAGTCGCCGCCGGCGCCGTGATGACGGCCGGCTTCACCGGGGCGTTCGTTCTGGGCACGAGCGCCCTCGACGCGCCCGCGCGGTTCCATACGTCCGTCGGCATCGCTGTGGTCGGCATCGCTCTGACGGCGATGGCCATGGCGGCTGTCCTGTGGCTGACGACGACGGTCGTCGCGCACCGGGTGGCCGTCGCGGTCTCCGCGCTGTCAGCGGCACTGCTGTGCGCGGCTCAGTACGTGAACCTCGCCGCGTTGACCGCGTCATCCACACGCACGGGCACTCAGGCCGGCGCTGATCCGAACGACCCCACCCTCACCATCGCGGTGACGGCCGTCCTGGCGCTGGTGGCGCTGACGGTGGCCTTCAACCTGTACATCACTCCGGCCCAGGACGTGCGGAACGCCCCCGCGCCACTGGCCGCGCGTGAGATGCCGGAGTATCTGCTGATGGACGGCCAGGCCGGTGATGCGCCCGCCGTCGGCCTGCCCGTCCCCGTGACCACCGGTGACGACCTGGTCGTCGAGGCCGGTCCCGTGCTGCGCGTCGGTGGCTGACACCGCTGTGAGGAACGGCGGCGATGGATTGCCGTGCCCCGTCCGCCGGTCGGCAGCCGACCGGCGGACGAGCCGCGTCCAGTCCAGGGCACGAAGGACAGGGAAACCTTTCTTCATGAACGGACCGCTCCCCGTCGGCCGGATGGATCGAAGATCCGGCACCCGCTCACGCAGCGCCCATCCGCGTCGCGCAGGCCACCGCATGGGTGCGGTCGCGCAGATCGAGCCGTCGCGTGACCGGCGTGGTCTCGCCTTGCGCCGGCCGGACCGTCGTGGCGAACCACCGTGCTGTCACGGCTTGTAGAGCTCCCAGAAGCGGAAGACCGTCGAGGCGTCCAGGCAGTACGCATAGCCTTCGACGCCGGTGCGAACGACCGCGTACTGCTTCGCCTGCCAGATCGGGAGCATCGGCAACCGGTCCGCCACGATCTCCTGAATCGCGCCGAAGTCGGACGCCGTGCGTGAACGGTCGCTCATGAGCGCCGTGCGCGGCATGAGCTGCTGCGTGA
Source organism: Streptomyces adustus (assembly GCF_009377175.1). Lineage (GTDB taxonomy): Bacteria > Actinomycetota > Actinomycetes > Streptomycetales > Streptomycetaceae > Streptomyces > Streptomyces adustus. Next base: position 38,503 of record NZ_VJZD01000005.1, on the reverse strand, counting down.
TGGTCGCGTTATTGAAATTGTTGCCTAGGACGTTTTCCGGACCAAAGAACGGTGCGGTGAAGTTGTCCGGGTCCGGATAGTCAGGAAGCCAGCCCTTGACATAGACCCCATATTGTCCGGCCGCGATGCCCTTCTCGTACTGCCCGTACGAGACGGACTTCATCTGGGCGTCGAACAGACCACTGGCATTCAACTGGTCGGCGATCGCCTTGACTTCATCGTCCGTCGCCGATCCATAACGGGTCGGGGTGGACCACAGGGTCAGCTTCACCTTGCCGGTGATGCCGTCCGCCCGCAGGGCCTCAGCCGCCTTCGAGCGCGAGGGATTCGCGCCGTAACGGTCGAAGAAGGCGGTGTTGTGACCCGTGATACCGGCCGGAACGATCGAGTACAGCGGGAGGGCCGTGCCCTTGTAGACGCGGTCGACCAGTGCGTTCCGGTCGATCAGATAGGCGATCGCCCGACGGACTCCGAGACGGCCCACGACCGGGTCGTCCATGTTGAAGACCAGGTCCTGGACCTCGGCGCTGTTGCCCTCGGCGACATTGATGTCGCCGCTCCCGCCCCGCTTCTCGAGGCTGGCGATGTCCTGAGCGCTCAGTCCGCGGTAGGCGATGTCGACGTCTCCGGCGGTGAGAGCCTCCTTGAGGGTATCCCGCTGACCGTGGAAGAACTCCAGAGTGACACCGGAATTCCTCACCTGCGCGTTGCCCTTGTAGGAGTCGTTGACCGAGAAGGTCGCCCGCTTCTTGTCGAACGAGTCCAGCGTGTACGGCCCGGATCCGATGACGGCGTGATCCTGCCTGATCGCGTTGGGCGGATACTCGTGCCGGTCGACGATGGATCCGGCGCCTGATGCGATCTTGCTGGGGAAGGTGGCGTCCGGCGTGTCGAGGTGGAAGACCACGGTCCTGTCGTCCGGCACTTCCACTCTGTCGAGCCCCTGGAACATGACCGCCGGCCCCGCCGGATCGTCGATCCTGCGCAGACGGTCGAACGAGAACTTCACGTCCTGGGCAGTGAGCGAATCACCGTTGCTGAAGTGGAGCCCGTCCTTGAGGGTGCATCGATAGACTTGGCTACGAGAATCAGAGAAGGAGCACTTCTCGGCCGCGTCGGGTTCGGGATCCGGCGCACCGCCTTTGGGGAAACTGAGCAATGACTGGAAGACGTTGTTGAAAAGCAGCCATGAACCGGGGTCATAACCGGATGCAGGGTCGGTCGCCATAACCTCGTCGGACATCCCGATCACTATGCCGGCACCGCCGTCCGAACCGATGCCGAACCCACAGCCGGTCAACAATGCGGACGTCAGCCCCATCAAGATGGGCAAAGTTGTCCACCTGCTGTGCTTGATCACTTGAAATGCCTTCTTCTGCTCTGGTTATTCATGCTCTTGCCGCGGAACGGGCGTGATGCCGGATGCATTGCTCAGCAGACCTGACACAGACGCCTACAGCATCGGGTTCTATCAGCCGTCGTCCATGAAATGGCCGTGGCCAGCCCGGCCAGGATCGTTTGGGCAGAAAGTGGTGACTCACAGGCAGTATCGAAGACCTCACGGCGAAGTCGCTGTGGCGCATGTGATAAAACAGCAATGCCCCTCGACAGGGGGTGCCTTTCACGTCTCATCGGCGCACCCGGGATCAGGCATGGCACCCCTATTCGAAAAAGTGGCGTCGGCTGTGCGCGCTCTCGATCGCGCCGACCGACGGAGGCGGTCGGCAGGCGCGGAGCCGTAGGCGGCCGTCGCTCTGCGGGACCCTCGGCCGGCGAAGCCGGGCTCGGTGCGCAACAGGGATACGGAGTGCCCGGGAACACGGGCCCGCACCCGGCAGGGAGCACCGACCGGGGATCGGACCTTCCTTCGCCTCCCGCCTGCGTGGGGGACGACAGGATCGGAACGCGGGGCTCCAGGGCCGAGAGGTTTCGGTCCCGCTCGCGCCTCCGCCCCCATGGCCGAGGCGCGAGCGGGGTTCTGCGAGGGGCTGTCCCGGGATGGGAGGGCACATCAGGTGTCCGCTTGCGTCCCGCCGTCGCGGCGCGGTCCGACGGGGGGGGAGTTCTCGCGACGGCAGCGGGGGCGTATGAGGCGGCCTGCAGCGCTCCAGGCCTCCGCCGGGGAGCAAAGGGCCTGGACCGCTGCAGGAAGCCGATCCGGATCGATCAGCCGCTCCGCCAGTCCGCACCCGGCACCCTCCATCCAGGGCGACCGGGCCGACACTGCGAGCCTCGCAGCGACGACCGCGGCCCGGCAAGCGTGATCGGCCGATCATGCCCTCATGGACTGCGCGCATGACCCGTCAGGCAGTCTTGCGCCCGCCTCACCGGATCCTGCCCGGTCGTGACCGGGCAGCGCCGAAGCATGTCCTCGCCCGCGCAGACGGCACCGGCAAGTGAGACCGACCATAATTGATTGACTATTCCATAAAGGGCGCTACCCTGGCGCCATGGCTCGTACCAGGGAGTTCGACATCGACCAGGCGGTGGACCGCGCCATGGACCTGTTCTGGCGCCGCGGCTATGCCGAGACGTCCCTGCAGGACCTGTTGAAGGAGCTGTCGATAGGCAGCGGGAGCTTCTACGCGGCCTTCGGCTCGAAGGAGCAGCTCTACCTCCGCTCCCTCGAACGCTACGTCTCCATGCAGCACGCCGATCTGAAGAAGATCCTCGACGGGGCGCCGGAGATCCGGCCGGCCGTCCGCACGCTGCTCGCCTCACTGGTCGAGATGGACTTGGCCGACCCCGTGCGCGGCTGCCTCGTGGTCAACAGCGCCACGCAGTGCGGCAACCTGCCCGCGGCCGGGGACCGCGTCAACTCGGCGATCAGGCATGTCGAGTCGTTCATCGCCGGCGCCCTGGAGCAGGCGCAGGCGCGGGGTGAGATCTCGCCCGAGAAGGATCCGAGAGAGCTGGCCCGGTTCCTCACCACGTTCATCCAGGGGATACGGATCGTGGGCCAGGCGAAGGTGGGCAGGGAGTTCGTTGAGGACGCCCTCACCACGGCGATGCGCGCACTGGACTGACCGCCGCAGGGCCGCTCACCGTCGGCCGCCATGCCCGCATCCGCGATGCGTTCTACCCTGATTTTGTATCGACCGCTCCAAAAGGGACCGTCATGGAACTGCACCTCACGGACAAGGTCGCCGTCGTCACCGGAGCCAGCAAGGGCATCGGCCTGGCCGTGGTCGAGAAACTGGCCGGGGAGGGCGTCAAGGTCGTGGCCGGCAGCCGTACCTCCACGCCCGAACTGGACGCCCTGGCAGCCGAGCACGATGTCACCTTCGTACCGGTCGACCTGTCCACCGTGGAAGGGGCCGAGCGGCTGGTCCAGCAGGCCGTGGAGCGCTACGGCCGCATCGACGTCCTCGTCAACAACGTCGGCGCGGCCGAGCCCCGGGAGTCGTTCCTCGACGTCAGCGACGCCGACTGGCTGCGGATCTTCGATCTCACGTTCTTCAGCGCCGTACGCACCAGCCGCGCGGCCCTCCCCCATCTGATCGCGGCGGGCGGCGGGGCCATCGTGAACATCAGCTCGATCAACGCCCGGCTGCCCTTCCCCATGGTGGTCGACTACTCGGCGGCCAAGGCCGCCCTGACCAACCTCAACAAGTCCCTGTCCGAGGAGTTCGCACCGCAGGGCGTGCGCGTCAACGCGATCGCCCCCGGCCCGGTCCGCACCCCCTTCTGGACCGCCCCGGGCGGCTTCGCCGACGCCACCGCCGCGAGCGCCGGCATCACCGCCCAGGAAGCGCTCGACGTGGTCGTGCCGCAGAGCATGGGGATCACCACCGGACGGATCACCGAGGCGCACGAGGTCGCCGACCTCACCCTGTTCCTCGCCTCCCCTCTCGCCGCCAACATCACGGGAACGGAGAGCGTCATCGACGGCGGACAGATCAAGACGCTCTGACATCCGGCACCCGCGCACACCGGCACAGCCGCGCCCGGCCTGCGAGGTCCCGCGGACCAGTCCCCGCGGACCACGGGCCGGGCTCCGCGAAGCACACGGCAGCACCGAGCAGCCGGACGCCGCTACCCCACCCACCCCGACCACCGTTCGCCGGAACGTCACCGAGGCCGCCCCGAGACCGGGGCGGCCTCGACCGCACAGCACCACACTCCAGAAGGACGCGCTCGCGCCCCCGCCTGCGCTGCCGGGCGGCACGGCGTCGACGACGGTGGGATCCAGCACGTCCATGCCGGAGCCGGAACCGTGGTGGTCAGGATTCACCTGCCCCAAAGCGGGGCCGGCCCGTGCGGGGGCCGCTCCCCCGGGGACTCGGCGCGCGGTGATCGATCCGAATCGGGACGGCCGAGGCAAGAAAAGAAAGACCGTTCTACACTTTTGGCATGTCGAAGCCAACAGATGCGAGCGCGCCGATTCGTCGTTCCGAAGCGCGCGAACGGCTTCTGGGCACCGCGAGCCGGCTCTTCTACAGCGAAGGCATCCGCGCGGTCGGAGTGGACCGAGTCATGGCGGAGGCCGAGGTGGCACGGGCCACCTTCTACCGGCACTTCGACGGCAAGGACGACCTGGTGCGCGCGTACCTCCAGGCGGCCGACCTCGAGATCCGGGAGCAGGTCGGTGCGGCCGAGAAGGCGATCTCGGCGCCCGCCGACTTTCTCATGGCGGTCGCGCACGGCATCGGCGACGAGGTGTGCGGCACGGGATTCCGCGGGTGTCCGTTCATCAACGCCGCCGCCGAATACCCGGACCCCGAAAGCGTGGTCCACCAGGCGGTACTGAGTCACCGGCGCTGGTTCCGTGAAGTGCTGCGGAAGGCCTTCCAGCGACTCGGAGCGGCCGGCCCCGAGCAGTCCGCCGACTCGATGGTGGCGCTGCGCGACGGCGCGATGGTGGCCGGCTACCTCGGCGACCCCCGAGCGGCCGGTGCCGTCCTGGTCCATGGAACGTCTGCGCTCCTCGCGGCGCGCTGAACGGCCGGCGGTCCCGCTTCTCACCGGGACCGCCTGCCCCGTGGGGCCTGTCACCGCGCGGTGGCGGCCTGCTCGACGAGGCGGGTCACGGCGTGCGGGTCCGTCACGGCCACGGCGTGGGGACCGTCGACCTCGACGGTGTGCGCGTGGGCCCGGGCGGCCATGGCCCGCTCGGCGGCCGCGGGGATGGTGTGGTCGTCATCGGCGACCAGGTACCACGAAGGGATGGTCTTCCATGCCGGGGTGCCGGAAGGCTCGCCCACGGCCTGGACCGATATGGGCCGCTGCGTGGCGGCGAGCTCGGCGGCCTTGGCCGTGTTGACCTGGTTACTGAGGAAGACGTCGCGGAATTTGTCGGCCTTGATGTAGAGGTCGGTGCCGGTGCTGCCGTCGGCCTGGGTGAACGGAACCGGGTTCAGGGCCCTGGGCAGCGGGGCGTCCGGGGCGGCGCCGAGGTGGGTACCGGGGTACTTGGCGAGCAGATCCGCGGTGCTCTCGCCCTTGTCGGGAGCGAAGGCAGCCACGTAGACGAGAGCCTTCACATGGGGGTTCCCGGTCGCGGCGTTGGTGATGACGGCGCCGCCGTAGGAGTGGCCCACCAGGACGATCGGGCCCTTGACGGTCTTGAGGTAGTCGGACAGGTACGAGGCGTCGCTGGCGAGGCCGCGCAGAGGGGTCGCGGGTGCCGTCACCGGATAGCCGTCGGCCTGCAGGCGCTTGACGACCCCGCTCCAGCTCGACGAGTCCGCCCATGCGCCGTGCACGAGGACCACGGTCGGCTTCGCTTCGGGCTCGGCGTGATGGTTCGACGTGGCGAAAGCGGTGGTGCTCACGCCTGCTGCCAGTGCGAGCGTCGTGGTGGCGAGGGCCGCGATACGGCCGGGGCGATGCTGGAACACCTGTCTTCTCCTTCAGTGGTACACCGTCTCGACAGTGCAGACAGAACGTTCTGTCTCTATCGAATCTAGCGCCGGACCCATGCACCGGCAACGGAAGGAACGGGAAGATAGGTCACACCCGGAACCGGGAATGAACGGTCGGCGGCCTCATGGGCCGGGAAGGGCGCTAAAGGATGTCCGGGTTCGCCCGCCGGGGGCGGGTCACGTGCCGCGCCCCCCACTCCCCCAGCGCGGCAAGGACCGGAGACAAGTCCTCCCCCACCGCCGTGAGCACGTACTCGTAGCGCCTGGGGTGGTCGCAATACCGTCGGCGCGCGATGACACCGGCCCTCTCCAGCTTGCGCAGCCGTTCGGACAGCGTGGCCGCGGGCACACCCGTATTGATCTGGATCTCGTTGAACCGGTGTGTCCCGAAGCACAGCTCCCTGACGACGAGGAGGCTCCATCGGTCACCGACGACCTTCAGCGCGTCGGCGATGGAGGAGACCCGGGGGGCTCCACCGTCAGGGGAATCGGTCGTGGGACACACGTGGCACAGAGCAACCCTCCAGGCCATGGGCCCATCCAGGACGGAGTGGCAGCCAAGCCGGACCACTCCTCGAAGCGGGGTCCTGCCACGTTACGCAACGCCCAGGAGCACCGATCAATACTCGACGCCCAGACGTGCACGACAAGGCCGAGGTGCGGGTACGAAAGGGCGGAGAATGCCGGCCGACCCGAGGACTCGGGATCGCCTCGCCGCCAATGCCCCGGCGGGACAGGAACAGGCGCCCCGGGGGCAGTGCGCCCGCCACGGCTGTCAGTCGGCGGGAAGCACTATGCCCAGGGCGATCATCGCCGGCGAGGCGGGGCCGCCCTCCGAGCGCTCCGTCTTGTAGCCCTTGACGCCCGGGGCGACGGTGCGGGGGTCGATCGCCTCGGACGGCGCGCCTGTCTCGTACAGTCCGTCCGGCTGCTGGTCACGATCGTGCGGCAGGAGCCAGAACACCCGGCGCCGGAACGTGCCCGACGCCCGGGACGGCTTGGCGTCCTTGCCGAGGATCGCGTAGCCGACCATGCGCCCGTCCCGGTGGTAGGCGGGCTTCCCTCGGCGCGAGGGCAACCGGTCCAGGGACTGGCGCACGTAGTCGAGCAGCGTCGGATCCTCGAGCCACACGAGGTCGGTCTCGTAGGCGATCTCCTCGGGGTCGATCAACGCGCTCACGGCTGCCGCTCCTCGATATCCGGGTCGGTAACCAGGCCGATGCCCGGATAGTACTTTCGTGAATTGGACAGGACCATGTCCTTCGGCGAGGCCATTCCCAGCGCCTCACGCACCCGGGCGGCGAACGCACGGGCAGAAACAGGGTTGGCACCTTCGAAACCGCACCAGCGAGTGTACGCACCGTACAACTGCGCCTGCTCGGCGCGCATGCTGTCCTCGACCTTGCAGGACTCGCTCAGGAACCTGCCCACATGATCCTCGGTCTCGGCGTACGCGGTCGTGGCGACCTGGACCCGCACCGGTCCCGCCAGATCCTTCTCGCCCGCGAAGTAGCGCCGGGCACCGTCCACGAGCCAGGCCAGAATGCCCGGGCCCTCCTCCCGCACCAGGACGCTCGCCAGATTGTCGATCTTGCGTTCCTCGGGAACCACCTGTTCGAAGGGGATCAGACGCATCCGGCGCCAGAACGCGAAGCCGCCCGTGTTGACCTCGGGACGGTGGTTGCCCAGCAGCCACAGCTTGTGCGTCGGATGGAAGGAGAAGAAGTCCTGCCGCATACGACGGGCCTTGAGCTTGTCACCGCCCGTCAGAAGCTTGACCCGGGCCTCGTCGAAGCGGTCACCGGGCTTGAGCTCGGAGCAGACGATGATGCGCCGCCCGTGCAGCTCGGCCAGATCAGTGGGGTGCCCCTCGAACACCTTCGCCATCAGGAAGCCCGGCGGAGCAGCATCGGCGTAGTCCCCCATGAGCTGCAGCATCACATCCAGCAGCACACTCTTGCCGTTCTTGCCCTGCCCGTACAGAAACGGCATCACCTGGGCACCCACATCCCCTGAGATGGAATACCCCAACAGCAGGTGCAGGAAATCCGCCGTCCGACGGCCCTCGGCATCCGTGCCGAACGTGTCGTCGAGAAAACGCTGCCAACGCGGCGTGGGCATCACATGCGGTGCGACCGTGGTCGACCGGGAATGATGCTGCGTACCCGGATCCGGGGGCACAAGACCACCGGTACGCAGGTCCACCACACCCTCCGGCGTGCACAGGGCATACGGATCGGCGTCCAGCAGCGACGCATTCATCACCATGCCCGGAGACGCCTTCGCCTGCATCAGCAACGCGCTCATGCCCGACGTGGACAACGCACGACGACGGTGCCGGCGCAGCTCGGCGGCGGTGTACACCCCGGTCGGATCGGTGACGGCGATGGCTTCGGCCATCTCCCCCACCGCCCACAGGACCGTTTCTTCCTCGTCCAGCTGCCACCGATGCCCGGCCCACCGGTACCAGCCCAGACCCGGTACATGCCGGTAGTCGCGCCCGTAGAGCTCCACGAACAGCTTGGCATTGCCCCGGTCGCTCAGGGAGTCCGGCAGCAGCCCTACGGAAGTGGCGACCTGGTGCACGGAACCAGCTGCCGCCTGGGCAGGTACTCCCGGAATCGCCAGAGCTTGCTGAATGGGGCCCTGAAGGATCTGCTGCGCGGCGGCAGCCGGGTCGAACGCACCCGGACCACGTCGGGTCGCGGTCATGCAGGATGTCCTTCGATGTGCAGCGGCCGCCGGGTGCCGGCCTCGAGCCCGCTCCGGATGATCTGGGTCGAACGCCTCTCCTGACCTGGGCGCGCATAGTCCGCGGCACCCCTCAGAACGCCCTCCACGTCCGCGATGGAGACATAGCCGCCGGCAGCCAGACCACCCGCGGTGTACGCGGCACGGTTGAGCTTGTCGGAGAAACCCGCTCCTTCGGCGACCACCGCACAGGCGGCCACCTCGCGCAGCGCCGCTTCCAGAATCTGGGCCGCGCGGCCGCGACCGCCACCCGCCGCGATGACCGCTTGCCGGGCACGCTGCGGCAGCGCCCGCATGCGGGGAACGGAACGCTGCTGGGGCAGATCCAGATGACCGGTGCGGGTCAGCTCGACGGCCAGCCACTCCGGGAGCCTGCGCGGGGTTCTCGTGCTTCCGAGCGGCTTGTACGTACCGGCGGCGGTGGTCGTGCCAGGGGCCACGATGTAGCCGCCGTCGGCGCGGACGTCGACCTGCCAGGCGAGCGCACGCGTGGAGCCCGAGCCGGTGGAGCACCGGAAACGACGCCGGTCGTCGACGCGATACCAGACGTGCAGGCCTCCTGAGGGCGTCCGCACCCTCAGCGTCCCATCGTCCTGTGCGGGATCCTCCTCACCCCGCAGCGCGGCGAGCAGGGCGAGCGTGTGGAAACCATGCTCGAGGCCTTCGAGTTCGACCTGGTCGTGAATGGCGATACCGGGGAGAATCCGGTCCCTGCTGGGGACGGACTCGGCGTGGGCATCGATGTCGAGAACCACCAGTCCTGCGGCGCCGCACGCCACCCCGACGCCGAACTGCGGGTCGCCGGACCACCACCGGTCGATCCGCTCCGGGTTCGTCGTGGCCGCGTGAAATCCGTGACACCAGCGTCCCGCGGCAATGCAGGAACAGTCCGCGTGCGTGTGTCCCTTTTCCTGGCACCGAGGGCAATTCCCTGCGGGCACCTTGCGCCCGGAGGCCAGCGGAAGTACGGGCCAGCCCTGAGCCGCACACCAGCGCGCGATGCTCAGCATGTCGAAACGCCATGCGGCGTGACGGCTGTCGTCGGCCATGCCCAGAGCACCTCATCTCGTTCAGTCGCTCTTCCCGTGAACCCGGTCGACGGCCCACACCGGGGAATAAGTCCTGGTCAGTAAGTCGTGCTTGCTCTCGGAGCGACCGAAGCGACTCAACATCCAAACGGGGTGGACATAACGTAGCCGAGGACCCGTCCGGATTGCCTCCACCCGCAGTCCGGCCGGCGACAGCAGCTGCGCACGGGGCTAGCGACTCAGGAGCGTCGAGTCGCCGGCCTTCCAGCCGTAGCCATAAGCGCAGGTCAGACCCACTTCCATGACCATATGAGCGACCAAAGCGACTCTGGTTCCGATGCAGGACGCACATACGCGCATTTCAAGTCGCCGACCTATATCCACCCTTCGGTCGCTTCAGTCGCTGATCCGGGACAGGCGGCTCTGACCTGCGACTTCGCCAGCGACCGAACGGAGCGACCCCAGCGATCTAGCACCAACCCCCCACAGGCCCCGGACAACAGGACGATGCCCGATAGGACAGACCCCCCGCCCCGAAGGGCACTGCCGGTGCCTCTGCGCAAGCGCCTGTCCTGGTCGCGCCGGTGTCCAGGCCGACGCGGGGGCACGCGGCTGCGGATCGCGTCGGCGATCACCATGCCGACCGAGCAGGACAGCCACCGGCCTGGCTGAGCGAGCCTGCGCGGCACCGCCACCAGATACGACTAGACCGCCGCCTCCTACGAAGCGGCGGCCGGTCACGCGTCGTTTCCGCCCTGGCCGAGATCCGTTTGAAGACGGACCCTGTTGCCTCTCCTCGACCGGGGTGGCTGACGGCGAGGCGTAGCCGGCCAGCCAGGCCCGCAGCGGGGACAGCCGCCTGGCACACCCGGACGCTGCCCAGTTCGGTGTCCTGCTGCTCGACGAATCCGGTCGCCGCACGCCAGGAACCTCGTCGCAACGAGGTCTGAACTCAGGCGACCAAGGGTCAGGGGATGATGCTGCTCACCACGCCGCCGTCGACGCGCAGCGCGGCGCCCGTGGTAGCGGAAGCTGCGTCGGAGCCGACGTAGTGGACGAGGTTGGCGATCTCTTCGGGGCGGATGAGCCGTCCCAGAAGCGACGTGGGACGCTCCTCGGCAATGAAGCGGCGTTCGGCCTCCTCGAAGGAAATGCCGTCGCCGACACGCTCGGCGATGAAGACCCGGACACCCGGAGTGAGGGTGGGACCCGGAAGGACGGTGTTGACCGTGACGCCGGTCCCGGCGACCTCCTGGGCGAATCCGCGGGCGACGGCCAGCTGGGTCGTCTTCGTGGCGCCGTAGTGAATCATTTCCTTGGGGATGTTGATGCCCGACTCGCTGCTGATGAAGACGACGCGGCCCCACCCGCGCTGCACCATGCCGGGACCGTAGTGGCGGGTGAGCCGGATACCGCTGAGGACATTGGTCTCGAAGTAGCGGATCCATTCCTCGTCCGTGATCTCGAACGCGGGCTTCGCGTCGAAGATCCCGGCGTTGTTGACGAGGACGTCCACGTCCGGCACGGCGTCCGTCACCGCGCGGACGCCTGCCGTGGTGCTGACGTCGCCGGCGACGGCGCGGACCTCGCCGTCGCCAGCGGCGGCGCGGATGCGTTCGGCGGCGTTCTTGGTGCGCTGGGTGTCGCGGCCGTTGACGATGACTTCGGCTCCGTCGCGGGCGAAGGCGGTGGCGATCGCCTCGCCGATGCCGGAGGTGGAGCCGGTGACGAGGACGGTACGGCGTGGCGTGGCGTTCACGGATGTCTCTCCTGGTCCGGTGGAAGTCGTCCGGGCTTTCCCAACCGCACAAGTCGTGGCTTTGACCTCGGCGGACAGTCGGCGGGGCGGCCCGCGGCGGGGCAGTTGTCGTGGTGATGCCAGAGCGCGAGGGCGTTGGGCGCATCCCGGAAGAGGGGGCGCGGGTGGCGTGTCAATCACACCAAGGCCGGGCCGCGTGAGCGCCCCGTAGTTCCGTGCGGACGGGCCGGCACGGTGCCTTCCCTGGCGGATCGATCGGCTTGTGTGCGCATCGCGAACGGGTGCGGCTCGGTGGACTCGGGCTGTGGTGGGTCGCAGTCCTGCCCGGTCGCCCTGGTCTGGGGGGGGGCGGCCACTGGGCCGGAGTCGCACCCGTCGCGGATCTGGTCGCCTCCGCCCGATGGGGCGGACTGCTTCACAGAGTCGGTGGCGGCCCGGTGACACGCAGGTTGAAGGCCTCGGCGGAGGCCACGACCGCTCCGAGGTCGAATTCCGGTGGCAGGTCTCCGGCCTCGGCCACCGAGATGCCGTTGCTCCGGAAGTACTCCTCGATGCGGGCCGGGCTGAACAGTGCCGCTATCCGTGCGCCTTCGGGTGAGCGCACCAGGTAGCTGTGCGGGATCCCGCGCGGTCCGTAGGCGACCTGCCCCGGCACCAGGTCGTGGCGCTGGTCGCCGACGAAGAAGGTCACCTCGCCGTCGAGGACGAACCAGACCTCCTCCTCGTTCTCGTGGACGTGGTGCGGGGGCGCGTGGCCGATCGGGTCGGCGAACTCCATGAGGCTGAGCCGGTTGTCGGTGGCGGTGCCGGGAAGCAGGATCCGGGCCTGGCCGCCGAGGAACCAGAACGGTTCACGCTCGGCTGTCTGGTCGAAGGTCGGGAAGAACTGCGTCATCTTCGCTCCTGATGTCATCGTCGGCTACCGAGGAAGTGCAGGAGCAGGTCCGTCATTTCCTTCGGGTGTTCCTCGTAGATCCAGTGGCCGGAGTCGCGGACGACGACCGGCGTGACGTGGGTGGCGTACTGGCGGGCCTGCTTGCCGACCGAGGAGCCGAGGCTGCCGTCGGCGCCGATCGCGAGCACCGGCATGGCCAGCTTCGTCTTCTGGAAGCGCGCGTTGTCGGCGATGTCCTGCGGGAAAGTCCGGAACCAGGCGAAGGACGCCTCAAGGTGGGCGTAGTCGCTCAGGTAGGAGGAGAAGACCTGGAGGTCGTCGTCGGTGAGGGCGTCCTTGTGCACGGCGATGCCGCGCATGAAGCCGGTGGTCCAGGTCAGTTCACGGCCCTGGATCAGGGACTCCGGCAGGCCGGTCTGGAGCGAGAAGAAGCCGAAGTGCCACGCCCCGGGGCCCTGCGCGGTCAGCGACGGGAAGTCGTAGATGCCCGAGTCCGGGATCGGGGCCTCGCTGAGCACCAGCTTCTTGACGCTGTGCGGGTACTGGGCGGCGTAGGAGTAGGCGACCATGGTGCCGATGTCGTGGCCGACGACGTTCACGTCCTGGTCCTTGCCGAGGGAGGCGAGGAGGGCGTGCAGGTCGGCGGCCATGGTCTTCTTGTCGTAGCCGGACGCGGGGGCGTCACTCTTGCCGGCGCCGGGCAGATCGGGTGCGACGACCGTGTAGTGCTCGGCCAGGGCGGGCATGATGTCGTGCCACTCGTACCAGGTCTGCGGGTAGCCGTGGATGAGGACCAGGGTGGGGCCGTGGCCGCCGATCACGTAGTTGATGCCGGTGCCGGCCACCTTGACCTTGTGCTCGCTGAAACCGGCCGGGACCTGCTCGCCGGACGACGAGGGCGAGGCTGCCTGCGTGTCGGAGGCCGCGGCCGTGACGGTGATCGAGCCGAGGCCCACGGCCAGGGCGAGGACCGCGGCTGCCAGGCCACGGGATCCGGACAGACGGAATTTCACTGATGTCTCCAAACGGGGCAAGGGGGGCGGGGCTGAGACGCCGTGTGGTGACGGCGGGTCAGAGGCATTCGACGGGGGCCGGTCGATGACGACCGCGGCGCCGGTGATGTAGGCCGCCCGGGGTCAGTGAGCTGGAACGAGCGACGGGTAACAGCGGCCGCACGGGCGATGCGGCCGACGCTGATCCGGTGTGTCCACGAAACCGGAAGTGATGGTCGTTTCGCACCGGGGTGCTACCCCAGTGGGTCAGGGGTGGTTGCCGAAGGGGCCGAAGATGCCGGTGTCGATGCGGAGGGATTCGAGGAGGGCCCAGGCGTTGTCCCGGGTGAGGACGTCGGCGGCGGCGAGGACGCCGACGTCCAGCTGGATCAGGACGCCCTCGCCGGCGGCCCGTACCAAAGGGTGCCGATGACGATGTCCTCCGTCGCGACGCGCGGCGTGGTGTTGTGGGCGATCATGGTGTAGCAGAGCAGTTCGGTCACGGCCGGGGTGAGATCGTCCGCCGCGCGGCAGGCGGCCAATTGGCTGGGATGCGACAACAGCGCGCCACCGCGACGCCGATCATGTAGGCGGTCGTTCCGTCCGGACCGTGGGATGGGCGAGCACGAGGGGGAGTCCCACGTCCCGGCCGATCGCGGCCGTCGCGCACAGGGCCGGCCGCAGCGCCTGGAGCGAGTGCATGCCGGCGTCGAAGAAGTTCTCGTCGGCGCCCGGCCGCACGCCGCGCACCCCGGCGACGAGGGACACGATCATCTCCTCCCGGGCGTCGAGCATCCCTCTCGATGGTCCGGACGGCTTCGGTCTCGTCGCAGTGGACAGCGCCTTCAGGTCCACCTTTCCCTGCACGTTGAGGGAGAAGAAGTTGTGGTTCATCACCAGACGTCACCGATGCTGATCAGTACCTCCAGGTCGGGGAAACCGCCCGGCGTGAGGGGCCGGAGCACCGCCGCGGGCAGCACGGCGTGGGTGGTGCGCCGATCCGTGAGCACGATCGTGAGGGGCTCGCCGGACTGGGCCGGCACGTCCGGGACGTCGAGCCGGACGCCGTTCGTGAGCGTCGGCACGATGTCTGACAGGGCGGCGTCGAAGGCGGGATGCGCGAACAGCAGCACGCGGGTGTGGGAGGGCAGCGGACCGCAGAACGCCCGCTGAGCTCGGGCGAGATGGGTCAGTCCGCGGTGCTCGATCACGACGAGCTTCGGTGTCCCGGTCGATCCGGAGGTGGCGATCCCGTACGCCAGGTCACCGGGCGCGTTGACGTCCCGCACGGGGTCGGCGTGTTCGGTCATGTCGGGCAGGCTCGGGTGGCCGAGGATCGGTCGGCCGAGCACGAGTGAGGCCTTCGCCCGGTGGGCCGCTTCGGCCAGCCACGCCTCGGGACGGCCGGGGGAGAGCGGCAGACAGGCGGCTCCGGCCCGCCACACGGCGAGCACCGCCACCACGAATTCCGCGCTCCGCTCGAAGACGAGGGCGACGATCTCCCCCTTGCCGATGCCGGCTCGAAGGAGTGCGGCGGCTGTCGCGTCCGCCCGGGCGCCAAGTTCGGCGTAGGTGAGGTCACCGTCGTCGGTGTGCAGGGCCACGGCCTCGGGAGAGGACGCGCACCGCCGAGCGATGAGCGCGCCCACCGACTCCCCCTCGGTCGCCGCGTCGTCCTGCGGTCCGTGGACGGTCTGCGGCGCGGGATCGGTCCGGCCCGTCGCCCAGGGCGCGGCGCCGCGAAGGCTGTCGAGGAGGCGGTCGTAAGGGTGCGCGGCGTCAGTCATCAGCGTATGCATGCGTCGTACTCCCGTGCGTCGGCCGCGTTGGCGGGACGCAGGTTGTGAGGTTCATGCAACGCCGCATCGGATGCGGGTGGGATGTCGACGGAGGTGTCGACAAGACGCGCAGGGAGCTGCGTTGCAACTGGTTCACCACGACGCTAGAGCCGGCCGCTTCTCCCGGGATTCCGGACAGTGCACGGGACGTTGTCCGTCAGTGCACTGCCCGGCGGCCCCTACTCGTGTCGGGTGAGGCCGGTAGCGGGTCCGCTACGCGGCGGCCGTGCCCGATGCTGCCACGGACCCCTCGAAGAGTTTCGCGCCGGGGTCTCTCCACTCGGCCGGCGAGATCCCGTAGAGGGACCGGAACGCCCGGCTGAAGTGGGGCGCGCTGGTGAATCCCCACTGGTGGGCCACCGCGGAGATGGAGCGCCTCGTGGCGTCCAGCCCGGCCAGTTCACTACGGCACTTCTGCAGTCGGCACCGCTGGATCCACTGGCCGACTGTTCCGCCGTCGGCCCGGAAGAGCTTGTGGAGGTAGCGGACGGAGATCGAGTTGGCGTGGGCCACGGCCTGCGGCGTGAGGTCGGGATCTTTGATGTTCTGTTCGATGAACCTCTTGATCTCCAGCAGACGGTCGAGACCTGCCGACGCCTGCGAACTCAGGCTCAGGTGTTCCTCGGCCAGGAGAGTCAGCAGATCGATGGCGCTGCTTGCGAGCGGGACTCCTGTGGCCGCGGGGAGGTCTGCGGCCGTGTCGACCAGGTGTGTCAGAAACGCGGCGACCAGTGAGCTCATGGTCGCGTCGGGACGGATCGAGGTCGCCGTGATCCGGTGAAGTTGATCCTCTCTCAGACCGATGAGCTGGCGAGGCAGGACGAGCAACTTCACACGGAACGGGTCGGGGAATTCGAGCGACATGGGCCGTGCCAGATCGTAGAAGACCATTTCCCCAGGCTTCAGGAAGACCTGGCGGTCGTCCTGCTCGACCACAGCGGCGCCTCGGTCCACCAGTATGACGACCAGCAGGCCGCCGTCCTCCTCGATGGGCTGTCGGACCCGCGCCAGCCGCATCCCGCCTCCCTCTGCGGTGGCGAGCTTCAAGTGGCCCAGTCGAAAGGCCCGGACGGCTTCCACGTCCCGCCCGTCGGGCACCGCGACATCGACGACGCCCAGCGTGCTGTGGAGAGCTTGGCGCCAGTGGCCCGCTCCGCGCGGTGTCGGCTCGGCTGCACGGCAGCCGCTCACGACCGGCTCGCGTGACTGCACCGGTGAACGTGGTGCCGTATCGGCCGTCTCGCGGTCGTCACGGACCCCCGGCACCGTACGAGTGGGCGCAAAGTTTTGCATGGCCACCTTCACCTCGAATGCCTGCGCGCCGTGGCCTGGAACTCCCGAGGAGAGATGCCGTAGGCGAGTCTGAAGACGCGACTGAAATGGGAGGCGTTGGCGAAGCCCCAGCTGTGGGCCACCACCGTGACGGTCGGGGCTTGGGACGTCGTCCGTGCCAGTTCCTTGCGGCAGCGCTCCAGACGCTGTTGCTGGATCCACCGGGCCGCGGTGACGCCCTCCGTCTCGAAGAGCTTGTGCAGGTACCTGAGCGACACCTGGTGAGCGGAGGCGATCTCCACAAGGGACAAGTCCGGATCCGCCAGATTCCGCACCATGTACTCCTTGACGCGAAGGAGCATCGCCTGGACCGCGGCAGGCTCCTGGGGAGCCAGCCGCCCGTGCCGCTCCTGGATCAGGCACGCCAGCAGGTCGCAGGTCACCGTGGCGAGTCTGTCGCCCTGCGTGGGAGCGACCGCCTCCGCACTGCTGTCGAGACGCTTCAGATGCCCGGCGAGAAGGGCGGAGAGGGGCTCGTCCCAGCCGAAGGACGTGGCGGTCACGGCCCGCAGTTCGAGATCGCTCACCTTGAGCGCGGACCTGGGGAAATGGAAGGATGTGAGGTTGAACGCCTGCCGGAGCGCCTTGTCGAAGGGGCGCCGGGAATCCGAGAGCGCGAACTGCCCGGGGTGCACGACCGCGTCGCGGCCGTCCTGCGAGCGCTCGGCGACCCCCCGGCGCATCAGCGTGAGCGTCACGGTCTCCTTGCCGTCCCTCGCGATCATCCGGGGCCTGCGGGCGACCGTCTGCGGTCCGGCCGTGACCGTCGAGACCTGCATGAAGCCCATCCGGCGGCTGAGGATCGTCGCCGTCGCAGGCTCGTCCTCGTGCAGCTCGACATCCAGCGGGACGAACGTTCGCGACACCGCGTCCTGCCAGAACTCGGCTCGATCCGAGACGGACAGCGGAGCGGTGGACAGGACCACGGACACGGCGACTCCCTGGCGAGGTCATGCGGACGTGCAGCCGACGCGGCCGACGAGCATGAGCGGTTCCCGGCCCCCTGATCCATCGACGACCAAAGCGACTTGAGGGCTTACGGCGAGCGCTTTCAGCACATCGCACCCGCGCGAGAGGTACCAGGAAGAAGTCCAGGAAGAATTTTCGGTACGCCGTGCAGCACAGGCGCTCCGGCAGCCAGGCCGTCCGCTTCGCGGGCCCGGCCGGCGGGCGGGCCATGGGAGGCGGGCGGCGGCCGCGGCCCCGTGCCCTGGCTCATGGACCTGGGCGGACTCGTCCGGTGATCGACGGACCGGAGGAGAATTCCGGTCGCACAGGACTGGCCCTCACCACAGTTCAGCCGAAGCGGATCCGGCGGGCCAGCAGCTGAAGCACCGCGTGCCCTCCAGGGCGCCGTCACAGCGCTTTCGAGCACATCTTGAGGCCGGGCGTTGACGGTGTCCGGCGACCGACCCAAGGATCACCGTCGAGTTGCGCGTGCCACTCCGCCTCTGCCATCTTGCTCGACCGTCGCCTGGCGCGCGATCTCTCCGGAGCAGCCTGCGGCACCTTCCCGGTGCGCTGGGACACGATGAAGAGCGTTAAGAGGTCGCCCGTGGTCACGCCTGGATTTCCGCGCAACACGCTCGATTCGGAAGGGCTGCCGGTCTGGATACGCGACCTCGCCAGCGAAGACCCCAACCACAGTCTGCACGTCGTACGGGACATGGGACCCGTGCGGGCCCTGGAGGCCCTTCGCGTCGAGCCCGCTTCGATCCAACAGTGCGTGCTTCCCGACCAGAAGCCGAACCGGTACACGTCGCTGCCGAGTGCGGCCCTCGGCGGTGACACGGGAGACGCCGCCACACTGCTCGCCGGCCGCATCGGGCAATGGACCTTCGTCTACGATGACTTGGGATACACCGTTGACGGCGCCGCCGAAGTCCTCTCCCGCGGGGGGCGGACCGCGGTCACGACGGTGTACACCATCAACGGGCACGCCAGTCTCCACTACGCGGTGGACGGCGAGGAGATCGAGGAAGTCGTCATCGACGAACTCAGCCTGGAGGAACGACTTCCCGGCATGTCCACCGAACTGGTCGCCGCGTTCGAGGCCGCCGGGATCGCCGATTGGGAGGACCTCGAACCCGGCGAGGTCGACAGCCTGATCGGCATGCGTGTCGCCTGCGCCATGGCAGGAGCCGTCCTGACGCTGGACGACATCCGCCGGATGCATCTGGTCATGGGGCAACGGAATGCCGGCGACTGACCCTTCTCGCGTCCGGAGGACAGCCGAGGAGCCGCCGCAGATACGAGAAGCTCAATTCCGGTCGGCTACATCGGTGGCGGAACGCCGCTCGTTCTCGGTGCAGCCGCCCCAGACGCCGTACTCCTGCTGCGACGCCCGCGCGAACCGGCCGCAGGGACCGCTCACCGGGCACTCGCGGCAGATGGTCCGTGCCGCTTCTTCCCGCCGTTGACGAGCCCGGCCTCTTTCGCTGTCCGGTGAAAAGAAGACGGAGCTGTCCATGCCCCGGCATGCGGCGTCCTTCTGCCAGGCCCACACCCCAAGAAGCGGCTTGGTGTACGTATTCATGCTCACCCCTTTGAAGATCGGCTGAGCAGCCCTTCGAAGCCGCGCGCATTCCGATGGGGAGGACCACGGCTCGCAGAACGGCGGACAAGGGCCGCAGCGCGCACCCGAAAGAGCGGGATTGTCGTCCCGAACCCTACGAACTCGCACTTCCGGTTTTGCGTCGAGGAACGCACGGGCTCTTGCCCAGGGAGGCACTTGCTCGCGCCGAAGAGCGATGAGCGGCCAGCCGGTCCAGGTGTGACGAACCGTCCGCGGTCAGCGGGTTCACGGACTGGGGCCGGCGACGCGCGCTCCGCGACTCCGTGTGCGCTGAGGGAACAACATCCGTGCACGGAACGGCAAACGGGCAGGCTCGCGGCTCCTAGGCTCCTCTTCGATCCGTCCCGCTCCTAGTCGGTGCCGTCGCCCACCACCCCGCGGGCGCCGCACCTCCCGGCGGCCGTCGCCACCCGGCTCACGGTCGTGGTGAACAGGCTCACGCTTCTCACGACGGACGGCTCGGCCGGTCGTCCGGGCCGTAGGTTCGGTGATGAATGCCCGGAACGTGCACATGAACATTATTACTTGACCTTTCATCAGTTCATCTGCAAAAACGTCTGTTGCGAACAGGGGTTCGTAGTCAACCGGTGGTCAAAGGGTTGGTCCGAGGTACAAGCCCACAGGAGTGGCACGTTGCGAATAACCAGGCTGTTCACCGCGAGACCCGGGCCCACGCCCCCACGCCTGGGGGTCGTCGCCTCGATCGTGATGGCGGTGCTGGGCGCCGGCCTGCCGCTCGCCGCGGCGGCGTCGGCGAAACCCAGCGCCGACGCGTCGGTGCAGGACACCAAGCCGGCCGCCGAGTCCGTGTGCTCGGAGCCGAAACCCGGCAAGGTGGGGTGCTTCGCGATCCGGCGCACCGACACCGTCGCCAAGCACGGAGTCTCGGACACCGCGCCCGTCGGCTACGGCCCGTCCGATCTGCAGAGCGCGTACGACCTGCCGACGGACGGCGGCGGCGGTCGCACGGTCGCCGTCGTGGTGGCCTACGACGATCCGACGGCGGAGGCCGATCTGGCCGTCTACCGTGAGCAGTACGGACTGCCCGCGTGCACGGCCGCCGACGGGTGCTTCCGAAAAGTCGATCAGCGGGGCGGCACCGATTTCCCCGAAGCCAACGGCAGTTGGGCGGCTGAGGCATCGCTCGACCTGGACATGGTCTCGGCCTCCGCGCCCGCCGCGCACCTCCTGCTGGTCGAGGCGGACAGCACCGACTTCCAGGACATCTTCGCCGCCGTCGACCAGGCGGTCGCGCAGGGAGCCCAGTACGTCTCCAACTCCTACGGAAGCGACTACAGGGGCGGAGCGGGCAGCGGCGAGGTTCCGGAGGAGGTCACCGAATTCGACGCCCACTACGACCGTCCGGGCGTCGCCATGGTCGCCTCCACCGGGGACTTCGGCTACGGCATCTCCTACCCGGCCGCCTCGCAGCACGTGACCGCCGTCGGCGGCACGTCACTCAGGCCGAGCACGACCGCGTCACGTGGCTGGACCGAATCGGCGTGGGGCCTCACCGGGTCGGGGTGTTCGGCCTACGAGCCCAAGCCCGGATTCCAGAGGGACACCGGCTGTGACAATCGCTCGGTGTCGGACGTGGCCGCGGTCGCCGACCCCTACACCGGTGTGGCGTTCTACCAGACATACGGTGGCTACGGCTGGGGTGAGATGGGCGGCACCAGCGCCGCCGCCCCCATCATCACCGGTGTGTACGCGGCCGCCGCCACTCCCGACGCGGGCACCTATCCGAACGCCTACCCCTATTTCAAGAAGTCCGCGCTCAACGACGTCACCAGCGGCACCAACGGCACGTGCACCCCGTCCTATCTCTGCACTGCCGGCGCGGGCTACGACGGACCGACGGGCCTCGGCACCCCCAACGGTCTGGCGGCCTTCCGCAACTACCCGCACGGCACGGTCAGCGGGACCGTCACCGACTCCACCGGCGCTCCGCTGACCGCGGCGACCGTCACGGCCGACGGCTACCAGGACACCGTGGACTCCCACGGTCACTACTCCCTCACGCTCCCGCCCGGCACGTACGACCTGCGCGCCGACGCCTACGGCTACCGGACGAAGACCTCGACGGTCACGGTGGCCGACGGCGACTCGGTCACACAGGACGTCTCGCTGGACACCGCGCCGTCCCAGACCGTCACCGGCAAGATCACCGACGGCTCCGGCCACGGATATCCGCTCTACGCGTCGGTGACCGCCGAGGACGTGCCCGGCGCGCCGGTCTTCACCAACCCCTACACAGGCGTCTACAAGCTGAGACTGCCGGAAGGCCACGACTACACGCTGAAGGTCGTCGCCCAGTACCCCGGCTACCAGACCGGAACGAAGGACATCAGCCTCGGATCCTCGACACAGAAGGCGGACGTCGCCCTCCCCGTGGACCGTGACGTGGACACCTTCGCCGGTTACGACGTGGGAACCGTCGGCCGCACCGAGGCGTTCGACGCGACCGACTCCCCGCCCGACGGCTGGAGCGTCGTCAACGCCCCCGGAACCGAGGGCGGCTGGGGGTTCTCGGATCCCACGCACCAAGGGAACAGGACCGGTGGCAGCGGAGGCTTCGCCCTGGCCAACAGCATCAGCTACCCCGGCAAGCGTCAGGACTCGTCACTGTTCAGCCCGGTCTACGACTTCAGCGATTACACCAGGCCGCGGATCTCCTTCGACATGGACTACCCCGCCTATGCCACGCAGAGCGCCACGGTCGACATCACCACCGACGGCGGCGTGACCTGGACCAATCTGCGCACATGGACAAAGGTGAGCCAGTCCGGCCACATAGACATTCCGATCGCCGCCTACTCCGGAGCCAAGACGGTCCAGGTGCGGTTCCGATTCGTCGCCAGCAATGACAACTTCTGGGAATTGGACAACCTTTTCATCGGCGACCACCCCACCACCCCCGTGAGCGGAGGGCTGGTGGCCGGTGTCGTCACCGACGCCAACACCGGTACCAAGATCCTCAACGCCAGGGTCCGCAACGCCGGTGATCACGGGCAGATCGGCCTGACAGCGGCCACCCCGGACGACCCGCAACTGGACGACGGCTTCTACTGGCTCTTCTCCGACGCCCTCGGCAAGCAGTCCTTCACGGCGACCAAGAGCAAGTTCGCCACCGGGACCAGGACAGCGCGCGTGGTACCGGACGGTGTGACCGAGTCCGACTACGGTCTCCAGTCCGGAAAGCTCACCGTCAAACAGACAGCCGTCGACAAGACACTGTCCCTCGGCGGCAGAGCCACGACGAAGCTGACGATAAAGAACACCGGCAAGGCTCCCGCCACCTTCACCGTGGCCGAGCAGGCCAGTACCCCTGATACGCAAACGGTCGACGGCACGGCCTGGCAGTCGGTGGCGAATCTGCCGACGACCACGGCGGACAATGCCGTCGCCGCGTACGACGGCCGGCTCTACTCCGCGTTCGGCTTCACCCCCAGCACTGGCAGCTACACCCCGGACATGTACGTCTACGACCCGGGCACCGACGCCTGGTCGCAACTGGCGTCGGCAGCCGACGAACGTGACGCACCGGCCAAGGGATTCATCGGCGGCAAGTTCTACGCCGTGGGCGGATGGCGCAACGACTCCACGCTCGATCCCAAGCTGGAGATATACGACCCGGCCTCCGACACCTGGAGCACCGGAGCGCCGACACCCAAGCCCTACGCCGGCTCCGGAAGCGCGGTCGTGGACGGCAAGCTGTACGTCGTCGGCGGATGCGGCAAGAAGAACTGCCTCAACACCGACGTGTACGCCTACGACCCGGCCACCGACAAGTGGTCGGCGATGGCCCCCTACCCCATCCCCATCGGCTGGACCGCCTGCGGCGAGATCGCCGACAAGCTCTACTGCGCCGGCGGCGAGACGGTGAACGCTGGCATAACGAAGCACGCCTATGTCTACGACCCGGTGACCGACAGCTGGTCACCGATCGCGGACATGACCCTGGCGGTGTGGGGACCGAACTACGCGGCAGCAAACGGCCGGTTCATCATCGTCGGCGGCAGAACCGCGACCGGCGTCACCAACAAGAGCTACGCCTACGACCCTCAGTCCGGCACATGGACGGCGCTGCCCAACGCCGCTTCCGCGATCTACCGGGGCGGTGCGGCTCCCGGCTTCTACAGCGTCGGAGGCATGCGCACGCCCTTCGCCAATTTCACCGCGGCCGTCGGCGTGCTGCCCGGATACGACCAGGGCGACCGTACGGACGACGTGACATGGCTGGGTCTCCACGGACAGCGGGCGACCCTGCGCCCGGGAGCCAGCACCACCGTCACGGTGTCTTTGGACGCCTCGGTCTCCGAGGTCACTCAACCAGGCGCCTACGCAGCGAAGTTGAGCGTGAGTACCGACACGCCGTACCACGTCGCCTCGATCCCGGTGACGATGAACGTCGACCCGCGCAAGGGATGGGGCGCCTACACGGGCACCGTGCTCGGTGACGATGGAGAAGGCGGTACAGCCCCCCTCACCGGAGCCACCGTCCAGATCGTCGGCAAGAAGTCGAGCCACACCGTGACGACCGCCGACGACGGAACGTTCTCCCTGTGGCTCGACGCCAGTGGCGGCCCGTTCACGGTGACCACCTCTATGGAGGGCTACGAGCCGGAGACGACTCGGGTGAAACTGATGGAGCAGGACTCGGCGCTCGGCGACTTCACACTGAAGAAGGTTGCATGACCACCGGCCATGTATCGGACGCGACAGAGGCTGTCGCACCGCGGGACGTCTGCCCGAGAGGTCGCTCGGACACCTGCCGCCGGCGGCGGAGTCGCGCCGGACGGTGAGCCTGAAAGCGGGTGACGGTCGGCCGCGGCGGACGAATCCGTTCGCCGCGGCCGGCTGTTCGGCCTCTCAGCGATTAGAGGTCGGGCAAGAGAAGTCGATCAGGGGGCGACACACATCGATGACTACGCGTACTCGTGCCACTCGGTGCAGTTGTAATGGTTCTTGTATGCAGTGGTGATGCACAATCTGGCGGCCCAGACCGCGGACCAGAGATTCGTGGACCCGGCTTTGTCCTTGAGTACGGTGTACGTTCCGCTGCTGCCGTCGGCAAGTTGGAATTCCAGTGTCGCGGACGCGTTGTCGAGGGAATTGTAATCAGACCCGGCGTATACCCATATCCACCCCGGAGCACCGTTTCCAGGGCTGTTGTCGACTTCTCCTTCGGACCCGCCGATATAGAAGTAGTCGGATGCTGAAGCGCTACCGGCCCCGGCCAACGTCATCACGACAGCAACCGCCGTCGCCGCTGTCGCCGTGATCCATCGTCGCACGAGCATGGCACTCCTAAAATCGAAGACGGGCATGTAGGTCATTTGAATCGTACTGGCGCAATGATCACCGGACCGCATCAGCCGAGTCGTTGGTGTGGATGCTCTGCCTCATGGTGCAGAATCCACACGAGTTCGACCCGGAGCTGCTCAAGTCGAGTCTTCACATTTGGACCGCGCGCCGTTCGTGCGGGCTGATCACAGGCCGCATTTTCTGGTGCTCAAACCTATTGAGTCCGGCACTGGACTTTCGGGCTGATTCTCAGGGGCCGAGTGCACCCATGGACCAGTTGACGCGCACTGCTGGACGCGCTGAGGCCTCCGAGAAGGCCTAGCGTTCCTTCTGGCCGCCGAGTGGGACGAAGCGCCTCTCGCCTCCCACTCGGCAGCCTCCATCCGAACCCCGCCACTGCACGGAAAGCGCACCTCCGCACCTGCCCCTCGATGAACTCCCTGGCGAGGACATGCATCAGCAGCAAACCGCACAGCGCCTCCCGCAAAGGAGACCGGGCGCCGTGCCTGCCGTCCGCTCGGGCCCGCGAGCCACGGCAGGCACGGACACCGCGATCGACGGTGGAAGGACAGCATCAACTGCGATCCAGTTCCGCCAGGCGCTCCCGGGCCGCCACCACATGCTCAGGGTTGCCGGACTCTCCGAGACCGACGCATTGGACGTAGACCTCACGAGCCTGTTCATGATGTCCGCCGGCCCGCAGGGCTTCCGCGAGATGGATCAAAGCTCGGCTCTCGAGACCCGGATTCGCGCTCGCGCGGGCGAGATCCACCGCGATGCGCAGGTGATCGGCGGCCTTCGCCCAGTTCTCGAGAAGAGTCTGGGCCTGGCCTATGGAAGCCTGCACGTTGGCGCGATTGAAGGCGGCGCTGTGCGGCTCGATGCTGTCGCCGGCCTGATCGAGAAAGGCGAGCGTACGGAGGTGCTCCGCGATGGATTCCTCGTAACGTCCCGCTCGCAGCAGGGTGTCGGCGTGGCTGCACATGGCGTGGAGGGTCCCGTGCATGTCACCCGCGGCTTCGAACAGTTGGGCCGCTTCGCGATTGTGCGGTGCTGCCGCGGAGTAGTCACCGAGGTGGCTGAGCGCCCAGGCCGTGTAGCTGTGGGCCCAGGCCTGCTGGGGAAGATCACGGGCGCGCCGGGCTGCCTCGAGTGCTTCGGCTGACCGCTCCATGCTGGCGTGGTGCCGGCCTTCGCAGATCAACAGGGCCCAGGCGTGGAGGTTCAAGTGGGTGGCTTCGAGGAGGGGATCGCCCAAGGCCTGAGCACTGGCGGCGGCGGTGGCGGAGACCTCCGGCCAGTGCCCCCAGAAGATCCACTGGTCGGAGAACCAGTGGAGGGCTTCCGCGACCTCGACCACGGCGGCGTGGTCCTCTTCGTGGGCGGCGGAATGGAAGGCCGCAAGCCAATTGATGCTCTCCGTCTGGAGCCAGCGGCGGGCGCGGTCCGCAGTCGACAGATCGACGATCCCCTGCCATGTGGGAGGCGGGGCACCGTAGTCGGGCTCGAACCAGCGGCCGGCCACGACCGCGGTCTCCAGCAGCCAGTGATGCAGTGCGGACCTGGCCGCTTCGGCGGCCTCCTCGGGCTCCTCGGCTCTCAGCCGGTCGCGGGCGTACAGCTTCAGCAGGTCGTGGAGGCGGTACCGGTCCTGGTCGGATCCCAGCAGTCCGGTCTCGACCAGCTCCTCCAGGGTGTCTTCGACGTCGAAGCACTCCTGTCCGGTGAGCTGGGCGCTGACGGCGACGCTGGCGTCCGGGCCGTCGACCAGGGCGAGGAGGCGGAAGAGCCGGGCGGCATCGGGGGTGAGCTGACGGTAGGACAGGTCGAAGGCGGCGGACACGCGGACGTCACCGGCGGCCAGGGTGTCCAGACGGCGTTCTTGCAGAGCGAGACGATCGGCCAGACGGCGTACGGTCCAGCCGGTGCGCGTCGCCAGCCAGTTGCCCGCCACACGCAGGGCAAGGGGCAGGTACGCGCAGCGCAGCGCGACCTCGGAGAGAGCGTCGGGATCGGCGTCCGCGCGGTCCTTGCCGATCACGCCGGTCAGGAAGACGGCGGCTTCGGAGGGGGAGAGTTCGCCGATGGGCAGGCGTTCGACGTCCTCCAGTCCGGTGAGCATCCTTCGACTGGTGATCAGGACCATCGCCCCGCCCGCACTCGGCAGGAGGGGGCGGACCTGAGCCTCGTCACGGGCGTTGTCCAGCACCAGCAGACAGCGGCGCCCGGCGAGCGCCTGCCGGTAGAGGTCCGGGTGACCTGGCGGTCCGGCCTTGGCCAGGTCCCGGTCGGCGACGCCGACGGCCTTGAGCACGCGCAGCATGAGTTCTGCCGGCATGGGGGGCTCCTCGTCCATGCCGCGCAGATCGAGTACGAGCTGCCCGTCGGGGAAACGGTCCGCCAGCTCGCGTGCCGCGTGCAGCGCCAGGGTGGTCTTCCCGGTCCCCGGAGGCCCGGACACCGCCACGACCTGTGGCCGGCCGAGGGCGGCCTGTCCTGCCAGCGCGGTGAGGTGGGCGAGTTCCTGCTCCCGGCCGACGAAATCGTCGATGCCGCGCGGGAAGGCGCGCACGTCGGCGGGGCTCTGGCGCGGGTTGCGGCCGATGCGGGCCGCGGCGAGCAGCCGTTCGCGATCCGGCTCGTGCAGGTTCAGTCCGTTCGCCAGCGCCGCGACCGTGCCTCGCTGGGGAGTCGCCCGGCGTCCTCGTTCCAGGTCTCCGATCCCGCGCCCGCTCACCCCCGAGGCCTCGGCCAGCGCCTCGATCGTCAGTGACGCCTCCAGGCGCAACTGCCTGAGCAGCGCTCCGAACCCGACGCCGTTCTCTTCGGTCACCTGACCCACCCCCGTGTGCCGCGTCCCTCTGTGTCCGACCGGCTCATCACGGTATGTGGTCGTTTGACCGCCTGACTAAGCCGGGGGAGACGAACGCCGCTTGGCGATCATGACGGTTTTACGGCTACAGGATATGCACAAAATCATGCCGAGTGATGGAAGGTGATACGCGCTGGTGCCGGGAGCGGAGTGTCTGTGGAGCACGTGTGTGCGCCACTGAGCGGCGTTCGCCAACTCTTCCCGGGACCGCCCTCGTTGCCGATGCGATACCGCTGCCGTTTTCGGCCGCTCGCCGTCACGCGGAACACGTGGACGACGGGTCGGCCTTCACAACGGCCTTGATCTGCCGGGGCGTTCCCCGACGGCACGGTCGGCCGCGTCCATGAGACCGGGGTGGTTCCGGCGACCGCGGAGCCGGGGAACCGCAGAGGCGTGGCCTCGAGGTTGCCTCGCGTGTGGTTCTCTCCTGGGCAACCTTTCATACATTTCCCGGCAAGTGGTGGCTTCGGGCGGCCCTAGGCTTTTTCGGACAAGAGGTGCCATCCCCCAGACCATGTTGGACGGGCAGGAAATGACTCAACCGTTTTCAAGCGCGGCCGAGACGACGGTCACTTGTGAGCTCGAAGTGCACGTGGTCGTCGGAGGTGAGCCGCATGTTTCACTCCCCGCAGCATTTCACTATCACCGTGCCGACCCCTACGCCGTACGTCTGTCGATCGGGACGACCTCGAGCGGCACGGTCAACTGGGTATTCGCGCTCAGTCTCCTGCAAGACGGAATGAGCCGCCCGGTGGGAGAAGGGGACGTCCTGGTGTCGCCCCGGCGCTCGTCGCACGGTCCGGTCATTCGCATTGTCGTCCGGTCCAGACTCGGGTCTGCAGTGCTCGACATGAAGGCTTCCCCTGTCGCTCATTTCCTGGACAGGGCCCGGGAGCTCGTCCCGGCGGGCACGGAGGGAAGCTACGTCGACATGGATCACATCGCGACTCTCCTCCTGACCGCCGACGAATGACCGTTCGACAGACGGGTCGTCCGTCGGGCAAACGGAGGTCATGACCGCTGGGCGCATGACCCGGCGAATGAGCGGGAGCGGCGACGGGCGGCCATCACCTGGCCGGTCCTACGTCGGCAGCGTGGACTGCAGGAGGCAGGGCGCGAAGGCTTTCGTCCGCACGGGTCGCCGGAGTCGGCCTGGCATGCTGTGCCCCGCGAGTCCGCTCGGGGTCTTCGAACCGCGGCGCTCACAGTACTCATGCCGACCGAGGCAGTAGCGCCCGGCCGGCAATGACCGGGCGCGTCGGCTGCTCCGCCTCCTCGTCCTGGAGGGGATCGAGGAAGTCAGGACACGGGTGCTGCGCGAGGGTGGGAGTGGATGGACTGCCCACCCTTCCTGGTCACCGCCAGGGAACCGACATGCCGTGAATTGCTGATCGGGGCCCTGCGCGCTCCCCTCGGAGGAGCGCGACCGTCAAGTCGGGACGGTCACGCAGGGGTGTGCTGCAGCCGGTGATCGGCGGTGCCTGTGGTTACCAGGTCTGGATCCACTGGCTGCCGCCCTCCCAGCCTTCGGCTCCGATGCCCAGACCAGAGACGTCGCCCACATTGCCCCACCCGCCGCACCCGCAGCGGCCATCCACGTCCCCGGCGAGGAAGCCCACCCCGGCCCACCGCTCGACTGGAATCCGTTCGACTTTTCGGAGAACGGTGTTCCTCTTGCGCCCGTCGCGGACCCGCGGTGGGGTGCCCGCTGAGGCATGGTGTGAACGACGGTGCTGGTGGCCCACCGCGAGGTGAGCCACCAGCACCGGGCGAAGGGCGGGTCAGGCCAGGCCGGCGGCCCTGATCACCGTCTGCGTCACCGTGTCGCCACGGCCGTCCGACGCATGGACCCGCAGGGACAGGTAACGGGCCTTCCTCGGTGCGTCCAGGCGGACCCGGCCGGCTCCCTCGCCCGTGCCGCGCCGGGCGGGACGCTGCCAGGTGCGGCCGTCGTCGTAGGACACCTCGACCGAGTCGGTGTCCACCGCCTTGGACGAGATCCCCGGCAGTGCGGCTGCCGTCACCGTGAGGTCGGCGTCCCGGCCGGCCACGCCGTCCGCGTCGGTCGTGATGTTGTAGTCGAACTGCAGGAGCGGAAGCACCTGCGGGTCGTCCGACCGGGGCGCGGTCGAGGTGAAGGCCCATTCGGTGCGCGTGGCCGTCGAGTAGGGATATCCCGCCACCCGTTCGGTCGTCGTCACGAGCCGGTACCGCTCCGATCCGGCCGGCAGGTCCTCCACCCGGATGCCGGCGCCGTCGGCGCGGGTCACGAGGCGGCCGTTGCGGTAGAGCTCGGTCGCCTGGAGGGTGGTGCCCGGCCCGACCACTCCGGCGTGGTCACGGCCGCCGTCGCCGAAGGCCGGGAGGACGATGTCGAAGGAGTCGCCGATGCGCCGGGGCAGTGGCTGGGACTCGTTCAGCCGGGGGTGTTCGACGGGGCCGAACCACTGGACGGCGGTGGTCCGGCCCGCCGGGTAGCCGACCAGTCCGGAGTACTGCATCGAGGTGACGCCGCGTGCGGCCTCCTCCATCCAGCCCGCCTCCCCGGCCGGGGTGACCCAGTCGGTGCGCTCGGCGCCGACCGGGACCGACCGTGACAGGCCGACCTTCACCCCGAGGTAGGGCTGCAGGTCGAAGCGGAACTCGTCGAGTTCGGTTGTCGTGTCGCCGCGGAAGGAGACGTCGACGCGGGCGAGTCCGCTGCGGGCGGGGGCGTAGCGCTGTGTGTCCGGGATGGTGCCGTGCCAGCTGTGGACCAGGTCGTAGACGTAATCCGTCGTCGCGTGGCCGGCGATCCGCATCGGGACCGAGCCGGTGCGGTCGGCCTGGATGCGGGCGATGAGGGTCTCGCCCTCGGTGCGGGAGAGGCCCGCGATGACGAGGTCGGTGCGGCTGGTGGGCTCGCGCAGGCGGCCGTCCTGGTCGTTGACCACAACCAGCAGTGCGACGCCCGCCTTGCGCGCGGCCGTGTACTGGTCGTCGGCGTCTGCGGCGGTCCGGTCGTCGTCATCGTCGTCGCCCTCGTCGGGGACGTAGCGGACCACGGCCGCCTTGCCCCGGGCGCCGGCCGCCGCGTACTCAGCGGCGGTGCCGTCCCCCGCGAACACGGCGGGCAGGCTGCGGGTGCCCTCGGCCGGGGTGCCGGATCCGGGCTGGAGCCACAGGTCGTCGAAGTCCTGGGCACCCGAGGAGAGTTGGAGCTGGGGCTGCTGCATGCGCCAGCGGACCGTGTAGGTCAGGTCGCTTCCGGACGGCTTCGGCATGGGCTCGGCCCACACGCTGTCGAAGGCGTCCCCGAGCGTGTCGCTGTCCGTGACGGCCGGTGAGCCGTCCTTGAAGGACTGGTGGAAGTCGGCGCGTATGTAGGTGTCGGTGGAGGTCTTCGGTGTGACGACCTCGGTCCGGCGCAGCTTCGTCCCGTCGAGGGTGACGTCGGCGTCGGTGTCGCCGACGACGACGTCCGCCTTGGCCATCAGTGCCCGGCCGACGGAGGAGGCGCCGTGCACACCTTGGACGGCGGCCCAGGTCCAGACGGTGTAGGTGCCGGGGGGAACGACGGCGTCGGTCGAGCCGTCGAGGTCGGCGTCGAGCACGGTGTCGGTGAGGTCCTCGCCCTTGCGCCGGTAGTTCATCACCACGCCGGGCAGTGGTGCGCCGGACCGGTCGGTGGTGTGCACGCGCAGGTGGTGGTACTCGACGTGGGTGCTGACCGCGAGCAGGGTGCGGGTGACGACCTTGCCGTCGACGACGCCTTCCAGGCGGCCGGTGAATCTGGCGTCCGCCGGGGCCCGGTCGAGCGTGGTGGTGACGTCGACGGTGGCAGTGCCGTGCGCGGGGACGGTGACCGGCTGGTCCGTCACGGTGAACAGGCCCTCGGGGGCGTCGGACGCCTCGATGCGCGGAGTGACGGAGACGGAGGTGTCGCCCGAGTTGGTCCAGGTGACCGTGCGGGTCACGGTGCCGGACGCCTGGCCCGGGGTGTGGATGCCGGCGTCCGCCGTGCCGATGGCGATCAGTTGGCCGGTGGCCGCCTCGGCGTCCACGCGTCCGTTGCCGCCGGCGTCCGCGGGGATGTCGGGTGTGGCGTGAGCCGTGCTGACCAGGGCGTCCTTGATGCGGGCTCCGTCCCAGTCCGGGTGTTCAGCGGCGACCAGCGCGGCGACGCCCGCGACATGCGGGGTGGCCATCGAGGTGCCGCTGAGGGCGGCGTACGAGCCGGAGCCGAAGGTCGCCCATTGCGAGCGGGCCGCGAGGATGCCGACGCCGGGGGCGGTGATCTCGGGCTTGATGACGTCGTCCCGGAAGCGGGGGCCACGGCTGGAGAAGTCGGCGAGGGCGTCGGCGGAGTCGACGGCGCCGACCGTGAGCGCGGCGGAGGCGGCACCGGGGGTGGCCACGGTGCCGTCGGAGGGACCGGAGTTGCCGGCCGCGATGGTGAACAGGGTGCCGGTCTCGGCGCTGAGGTCGTCGACCGCCTGGCTGAGCGGGTCGGTTCCGTCGGAGGGACGGTCGCCGCCGAGGCTCATGCTGATCACGCGGGCCTTGGCGTCGCGGGCGGCCCATTCCATGCCGCTGATGATCCAGGAGTCGTAGCCGCCGCCGTCGTTGCCGAGGACCTTGCCCACGTGCAGGCGTACGCCAGGGGCGACGCCCTTCTCCTTGCCGCCGGACGCCGCTCCGGTGCCCGCGATGGTGGAGGCCACGTGTGTGCCGTGCCCGTGGTGGTCGTCGACGTCCTGGCCGGGCACGAAGCTGGCGGAGTCGGCGACCACGCCCTTCAGGTCGGGGTGTGCGGTGTCGTAGCCGGTGTCGAGGACGGCCACGTCCACGCCCTGGCCCGTGTCGCCGCCCTGCCAGACCTCGGGGGCGCCGATCTGCGCGACGCTGTCGGCGAGATCGGCCTCGACCTTTCCGTCGAGCCACACCTTCTCGACGCCTCCGGCCAGTGCCGGTGCCCTCTGTGCCGGGCGAGCGGTCCGGGAGGCGGGGTTCTGCCGGGTGAGGTCGGCCCAGAACGTCGCGGCCTTGCCGTGTTCCTGGGTGACCGCGGTGCTGTCGATGCTGGTCAGCGCTCGCGCGCCGGTGGAGCCCCCGGGCAGCGAGGGCGCGCCCTGCTTCCTGCGGGTGTCGGAGGCGTAGGTCAGGATGACGGGCAGGCCGTCGGTGTGCGCGTCGTCGTAGCCGTCGGCGATGAGCCGTGTGACGTCGAAAAGTCGGTCGTCGAGGAGTCCGGCGGCCACGTACCGCTCGGCGGCGGCCGGGTAGACGTACGTGTCGCCCTGCTGCGTCGTGACGCGGGCATCGGCGCGGTGGCCGTCCGGTCCCTCCACGGTGACGGTGGGCGGGCCGTCGCCGCCCTGCGTGACGGTGACACGGTCACCGGTGATGAGGGTGACGATGCGCGGCCCGGCGGGGTGCGGGGCGCTGCCGGAGGAGGTCTGCTCCGGCGAAGAGGCGGACGTGGCCAGGTCGGTCGCGGATGCCGGTGGGATCGCCATCAGCATCGCGGCGACGCCCACGACGATCGGTAGGCCTGATCGGCCCGGGAAGTGCGGTCTCACAAAGGATCCTTCGCATGAGATCCGTCCAATGTCGGCCGCATGCTAGCTAGTTGAACGTTTTAACGAGCTGACGGACGGGTTGCCTTCGGCGATGCGGCCCCTAAGGGCACCGAGCGCTGCCCCGGCGCGCTGATCAGCGGCGCTGGATGTCCTTGAGCCAGTCGGCGAGTGCCAGCGCGGCCTCGGGGTCCGCCTGGGCCAGACGCACCACGAACGCCGGATCGATCGCCTTCAGCGGCCCCACCCAGGCCATCGTCGTGAGCAGGGCGCTGTGCGCCCTGACGGACGGGGGGAAGCCGGCCGGATCCTTGACGGCGTGCGGAATGCGCTCCTGAAGGGACACCGACGTGTGCCGCGTGCGCTCGCTGACGTGCCGCCAGGCCTTCAGATCACCGGACTCGAACAGGACCAGCGGGCCCTCGGCGCCGAGGCGCTCGCCGAGACTCTCCTCTAGCAGGCCCGCCTCCTCGATGACCTGGAGGGCGTAGACCCGGGCATGTGCCTGGTAGTCGTAACTGCGCTGCTCCTGGTGCTCCCGCGCCGCGCGCGCGGCCGCGGCCTCCGAGCTCGCGACGCGCTCCTCGCGGATCATCGGATCCGTCTTCGGGTCGTACACCTCGGCCGTGTCGGCCAGCAGTCGCTCGATGCGCCGCCACTCGCCGAACTCCACCGCCTGGCGCGTGCCTTCGGCCGTGTCCGCTCCGTCGGGGTCGGGCGCCGGTCCGGATCCGATGCTGTCCAGCACCCGGACGACGTCCGCGTGGCTCATGCCGACGGCCCGGCGGCGCACCGCGCTGCGGGCGGCGCGCGTCTTCTCCGTCGACTCGCCGGTCACGGTGACCGCGGGGATACGCAGGCTCCGACGACCTGGGGTGACCACGTATGGCTCTCATTCACTACGGGAACGCACACTCTGGTGGCCCCCCGGCAAACGGGGTACCGGGGGACCACTGACCATGTAACGCAACGGCGGAGGCGAACACCACACCGTCGCGTGCGGTGTTCCTGTTGAGGCACCCGGGATGCCCCATCGATCTCGCCGCAGCCCGTCCGTACCTGTGGCGACCGGTCCAACTCGCCCCGGGGCCACCGAGTTCGTCCGGGACCAGGCGGTGCGATGAGCGAGCGGAGGAAGGCGAGCCGACCGGCGCCGTCCTCGCGGGTGGCGACGTCCAGCAGGATCTCGCGGTGTCCGTCGGTGTCGACGCCGACCGCGATCAGCGCGTGGACGTCGACGATACGACCGCCTCCCGGACCTTCTGCGTGAGGGCGTCGACTCGGACGAGTACGCAAGGGCCGTGGTCCAGGGGCCGGTCGCGGAGGGCTACCTCCGGCGTCCTCACGTTTCGTCGAAGACAGCCACATTGGATCTGTCCCTCCCGAGGGAGCGGCCGCTCAACTCCCGTGTCGTAACCGGCGACAGAAGGGCAGAGGGTTGTGACGGAAGGACACAGAGGCCTGCCATCCGGCCAGTTGACGCAACCGCGCTCCTACGCTTCGGCAGCACCGGGGCCATTGGAACGGGCCCCGTCCCGAGTCCAAGGGTCAACCTCCCTCAGCACTCATCCCCGGAGGAATCCAGTGCGCTTTCTCAAGAACGCCAGGCAGGTCGCCGTCTCCGCGGCCGCGGTCTGCGTCGCGGCCACCAGCCTGCTCGCCGTCACGGCTCCCTCGGCGTCCGCGTCGACGATCCAGAACCAGTGGGTCCAACTGTGCGCCCAGGGTGACTACCCCGTCGTGCTGCAGTTTCCCTACCGCGGTATGGAAAGCACCATTGTCAGCCCCGGACAGTGCAACTGGTGGAACTGGCCGTCCATCGGCACCTGGGAACCGGTCAACGTCATAGACGTGAGGTCGCACAAGACTGTCGGTACCGCTTGGTACAAGGGCGATGTCTCCGGGCTGGGCATAGGGGCCGAAGGCTGGGAAGGCAGCAGCCAGTGGATCCAGACCTGGTAACCACAGGCACCGCCGATCACCGGCTGCAGCACACCCCTGCGTGACCGTCCCGGTCTGACGGTTGCGCTCCTCCAAGGGGAGCGCGCAGGGCCCCGATCAGCAATTCACGGCATGTCGGTTCCCTGGCGGTGACCAGAAAGGGTGGGCAGCCCATCCACTCCCACCCTCGCGCAGCACCCGTGTCCTGACTTCCTCATCGAACGGAGGCAGGCGCGATCTCCGGGTGATCAGGAGGTATCGAGTCCCTGATCACCGCGGCGGTACTGATTCCGCCCGACTTGTTCCCAATGTGTGACGCCCTACAGGGACATGCCGCAGTACAGGCGTCGTCGCGGCCCGGCGTCGCGGGCGAGTTCGCCGAGGCGTTCCAGGAAGTCGGCAATGAGCCCCGGGTCCTCCCCGCGGTGGCGGTTTCCAGCAGGCGCTCCGGGGTGGCCGCGGTGAGGGCGTCACGAAGGGTGTCCGTGAGCGAGACGAGCCAGGGCCCGTCTCGCTCAGGGTCGTTGAGCAGTTGGCAGAAGCGGGGGTCGGCTCCCACTTCCGCCTCGGATACTCCTACTGTAACGACCGTCGTGGTGGACGTGCGGTTGCGGGCGGCGTTCAGCTCGCTGCTGCCACGCCCGCTCACGGTGGTCTCGGCTGTGGTGCGGACCGGTTCGGCTGTGCCGCCGGGGCGGGCGGCCAGGCGGTCGATGTGCGCGGTCCAGGCGTGGGCGTTGTTGACGTGCCTGCCGGTGGTGGCCGGGCCCAGGGTGGTGGCGCGGGTGCCCGCGTCACCCTTGCTGCCGGTGCCCGCCCCCCCTGCCCCGGCCTGCACTGCCGGCCTGGTCCGCACCGGTGCCTCGGCCCGCGCTGCTGCTTTTGCCTGTGCCTGTGCCTGTGCCTGTGCTGGTGGCCTGTCCGCCGAGGGTGGCCCAGTCGGTGGTGTGCTGGACCATGTCCGCCACGGCGGTGAGTGCGTCGGGGCTGTTGAGCAGGTGGGGGGCTTTGATGTCGGAGCCGAGGGCTTTGCGTGCGTGTCGTCCGCCGTCGATGCCGCCGGCCGCGCCCGCCACGAAGGACAGGCCCCAGTTGATGGGGCCGCCTCCGTCGACTTTCCACGTCAGCGCCGCGCCCGCCACCCCGCCGGCCGCGGCAACCACGATCTTGGTGAAGATGTTCGCCCGGAAGCTCTTCGGCAGCAGTCCCGCCAGACCGAAGGACAGACCCACCACCGCACCGCCCAGTGCGCCGTCCTTCGCGGCGGCGCCGACCGCGTCCCAGTCGATGCCCTTGCGTTCGCCGGACATGATCTGGAAGATCTGCACCGCCAGCGACATGCCCGCACCGATCACGGCAGCGATCCCCGCCTGTACGGCGAGCTGCCCTGCGGCCTTCAGGATGCCGTAACGGCCCGCGGTGAGCAGGGCGGGGATGGCCTCGGGCGCCCAGATCATCCACTGCAACACCTGCAACAGCACCACGAACGCCTGAAGCAGCATCATGGCCTTGGTGTAGGCGATGTCCTGGCCCGACTTGAACGTCGAACGCGACATCTCCCCCGTATAATCCACCACCGCACCGAACGCCGCACCCAGCTCATCCAGAAAACCGGTGAAGGCATCGGCGACGTCCCCGCCCACCCCCGACCGCAGCGCCGCGTGCGCGGCCGTGATCTCCTGCTGCACCGCCGAGGCGAGCCGGCCCATCTCCTCCCACCGCCTCGACAGGTCCTCCAGCCGGTCCGCCCGCGCGGTGGGCCAGTTGTCACCCACCAACGCCGCAATCACCCACGACACACCCGACGGCAACACCACCTCACCCACAACAACCCACCCCCATCCAGCCGCACACCAGCACCCCGCACCACGTCAGGACCCACACCAGAGACCTGAGGTTGGGCGACACGCCGGGCTCCGCAGGACCTGGCCGTGCGGCCCCGGAGGTCGCGGGACAGGGGGTGCCAGAATCGGCCACGCCTCTCACACACGACGGTGGACGCACCAGAAGCACCCTCGGTCCTTCTTGCCGAGTGCCTTGGTCCCGCGAGCCTAGCCAGCCCGTCGGCATACCAGCGGGCAGCTGGGCTCGATCGCCCTCAGTCAGCCCGCCTGGACAGGCAGGCATGGCCGAATGGGCACCCCTCAGGACCGCGGGCGCAGCCGTGACCCATGGGGTGGGGTTGCGTCCTTGGAAGTGGTGTACCGGTTCCCACCTGATCCGGGTGTTTGTCCCCGCGTCGGAGTGAGGGCCCGGATATCAGAACGGCCACCGGCTGATCTTCGAGATGTCGAAGCTCGAAGGAGATCAGCACGATGACCGCACCAGACTGTGAGGATGTCGGTGTCCCGGACGGCGGTCTGACCCGGCACCCGACTGGCTGCGTGCCTTGAGACTGATCCGTTGGCTGCCGTCCGGGGTGCACCACGCCTCCAAGCCAGCGGACGTGTCCCGATAGGGGCTTTCGCGACCGGCACCTTCACAGTCCTGACCGTCTCTGGCCTGGTGGTTCCTCCGTTCCGGCGACACGAAGGCAGCGATTGTGCTCAGCATGACTCACCGCGATGCCGCCCCTCACGGCGATCTCCCAGCCACCGAAGAGGTCCTGCTCGGTGTGGATACCCACAAAGACACCCACGTCGCTGCGGTTGTGACCGTGCTTGGGACCGTCCTGGACAGCCGGAGCTTCCCCGCGACTGCCGACGGATACCGCCAATTGCTCTCCTGGGCACGCTCGTTTGGGGTGATGCGCCGCGCAGGAGTGGAATGCACCGGCTCCTACGGTGCGGCGCTCACGCGTTACCTCCAGGCCGAGGATGTCTCGGTTACGGAGGTGAACCAACCCGACAAGCAAGCGCGCCGACGTCATGGCAAATCGGATTCTGTCGACGCTCACGCAGCGGCGCACGCCGTCTTGTCCGGCCGAGCTACTGCCACCGCGAAGGCCGGCCATGGTTCCGTGGAGATGCTGCGGCTGTTCAAGCTGGCCAAGGCATCTGCGATCAAGTCCCGCACTCAGGCGATCAATCAGCTCAAGGCTGTCCTGGTGGCGACGGATCCCGCCCTGCGCGAGAACCTTTCGGGCTTGAGTATCGCCCGCCTGGTCCGCGCCTGCACACAGCTCGACGCCGGCACCATCTCCACGGCCTCCGATGCCGCCCGCCACACCCTCCGGCTCCTGGCTCGACGCGTCCAGAACCTGAGCGAAGAGATCAACGACCTCACCACCCGCATGAAGCACGCCGTTCAGAGCACAGCGCCTACGCTGCTCGACCAGCATGGCGTCGGCCCCGATATCGCGGCATGTCTACTCGTCGCCGCAGGTGACAACCCTGAGCGCTTACACAGCGAGGCTGCCTTCGCCGCTCTGGCAGGCGTCAGCCCAGTCGAGGCATCCTCAGGAAAGACCCAGCGCCGCAGACTCAACCGCGGCGGCGACCGGCAAGCCAACGCGGCCTTGCATTTCATCGTGCTGAGCCGACTTCGCTGGGACCACCGCACGCAGGACTACATGCAACGACGCCTGGCTCAAGGCAAGACCCGCCGTGAAGTGATCCGCTGCCTAATGGGGCTCAGCGGGTCGTGGGAGAGACTACGGTCCGTAGCCGTCAGCAGGTGAGCACTACCGTTGCCTGAACCAGTGCGAGTTCTGGCTTGAGACCGTGCCCTTGCTGATCGGCCGGGAGGCCTGACTTCTGATGGGATGGCGTGCCCGCCGGGCGGTTGGGCGTGAGCACTGGATCCATTAGGGCGAGAGCCGCGCCTTCCGCAGGCTGCTTCGGAGCGACGGG
>NZ_VJZD01000059.1 GCF_009377175.1 Streptomyces adustus | reverse complement strand
CCCTTGTCCGGCCCGGTCAGTTGGTGAAGTAGAAGTACGACCAGGCGCCGTACGTCGTGGTGTTCACGTTGTCACCCGACGACGGGTCGATGTACGCGGCGCGCACCCGGGCGCGTACGCCCGACGTCCCCGGGTGGCCCAGGTTGACTATGCACTTGCCGCTCGTGCCGAGCGCGAAGTACTCCGAGTCCGTCGTGTACCACTTGCCGTTGGAGTAGACCTGGAGGTCCAGGCGCTCCTTGCGGCCCTTGTAGTACGTCATCGTGGTGGTCACGACGGCGTCGGTCTTCTTGTGGAAGTAGTAGTAGCGG
This sequence comes from Streptomyces adustus, assembly GCF_009377175.1. Taxonomy (GTDB): domain Bacteria; phylum Actinomycetota; class Actinomycetes; order Streptomycetales; family Streptomycetaceae; genus Streptomyces; species Streptomyces adustus. Next base: position 41,618 of record NZ_VJZD01000059.1, on the reverse strand, counting down.
GTCGAGCCGATCGTGCCCGTCCGGTAGTACTTGGACAGCGAGCTCGCGATCTTCGCGTGCGCGTAAGCGGTGGACTTGACGGTCCGTGCGCCGTACTGGGAGTCGCCCTTGAAGACGGCGGTCACGGCGGTGTCGCGCGACATGTTCACGGTCGCCGACAGATTGCCGTGCGAATCGACCTTGCCGGTCTTCAGCAGCTTCTTCGGCTTGTCCGCGCCGTACGGATCGGCCCAGATCTCCACCGTGCGGTTGCTGTAGGTGGTGCCGAGGTGCGCGGTGAAGGCGACGTTCTTGCCGTAGTCGTACACCTTGCCGTTGTTGGTGAGCGTCAGGGCGGGCGTGGCCCGGGAGACAGCGACGGTGTCCGAGGCGGATGCCGGGGTGTGCGCGGCGTCCCCGGCGTAGGTCACCGTGTATCGCACCGTCCCGCCGGCCGGGGGCACGTCGGTGAAGGAGAACGCGCCGTTCGCACCCAGTGCCTTGGTGCCGAGGGACTTGCCCGACGGGGACAGCATGTCGGTGCGCACGACGGACACCGGGGTCCCGGCGGGCGGCATCAGACCGGCGGCGAGCGTGCCCTTGACAGTGAGTGTCTTGGCTCGCGTTGCCGTGGCTGGGGCGTCAGCGGTCAGCTTCGTCACGTACTTGCGCGGTTCGGCCACGACGTTGAACTGCGCGGAGCCCGACCGCCCGGTCAGCACGAACAGCTGCGTGCCGTCCGCCGACCAGGTGGTCGAATGCCCGCTCCACGGCATCCACTCGTTCGACAGGTTGCGGACGCTGGCCGGGGTGTCTGCTCCGCCGGGGAAGACGTAGGTGTCGCCGGTGTTCTCGGTGTCGAGAGCGGTTGCCGCGACCGTGCCGTCCGGAGCGACGCTGACGGTCTCCGGCTCGTCCTTGACCGGGTACTCGTGCACCTCCTGGAGGTCGGAGAGCCGGTATTCGGTGACCGCACGGTTCCCCGGCCCGGCCACGACGATCGACTGCCCGTCCGGAGTGAGCGCGCCGTCACGGTAGAAGCCGCCCTCGTTCGCGGTGACACGGATGGCCGGGGTGCCGGACGACACGTCGTAGACGACGATCGGCCCGGAGCTGATGCCGCCGTCCAGGGCGACCAGAGTGTCCGGGTTCGCCGGGTCGGCGTACAGCATCGGCGTGCTGGCGAAGTCGTGGTCGCCGGCGAGGTCGAGGGTCACGGCTGCCGGGTCGGTGGTCAGGTCGACCTTGCCGAGCCCGGACTCCCACTGGTCGCCGTAGCCGAACCAGATCCGGCCCTCGGTGAGGGCGATCCGGCGCGGCGCCGTCCGATCCCCGGTCGGGTACTCGGCGGTCTGTGTGAGCGTCGCGGTGTCGAAGGCGACGATCTTGTCCGCGCCGGGGACCGCGGCGTACAGCGTGCTGCCGTCCGGGCTCAGCTGGAGGTCGGACACCCCGGACAGGCCGGTGAGCGTCGTGACCACCTTGCCGGTGTAGTCGGCGACAGAGATCACATTGCCGCTGCTGATGTAGAGGTGCTGGTGGGCGCCGTCGACGACGGTGTCGATCACGCTGTCGACACCGATCGGCGTGCTGGTGTCGGCGGCCGCCGGGACGGCCGCAAGCGCCACGGAACTGAAGAGGGCTGCCGTCGCGACGGCAGCCGGAAGTGTGCGGGTGCGCACAGTGATTGCCCCCCCAAAGCGTGTGGCCGCTGTATGCGGCCTGTACCGGCCCTGTGACCGGTGAGCGAAGGGTATGACAGGACTCCGACAATCCCCGCGGCGCCCTCGGTTCTGCGCCGGGGAGTCCGCCAGGAAGCGGGGGGAAGACGCCGACGCCAACGCCGGTGAGGGATGGGCCGTGAGCGAATCCGACAGCCTGGACGTCGTGGGACAGCCTGCGCAGACCGTGGGGGCGGAGGGCGCGATCGGCCGCCAAGGCGGCGGCATCAACGGTAGGTCTTCGGACCGCCGGCGAAGCCGCGGCGAAAGAGGCCGGGGCTTCGCCGTCCGACGGCACCGGCGTACCGCGGCTCACTGGGAAACTCCACACTCCTTCGCGGGACACCGACGCCCCGCGGCCAGCGTTTCAGTAGGTCAGCGAATTCCGTCGGTTGGCCAATCAGCGGGTAGTGATCACTCAGGCTGCTGCGTTTCCCTGTACGCCCGTAAGGCTTCTTGGCGGATCTGGTCTATACGGGCAGGATCGCGAGACGTCTGGCCCTCATCAGCTGACCCTCCAGTGTCGGGCATGCCACATTGTTCTGGTCGGGGAGCAGGCGAGGGGTGTCGGTGAGAGCTGGTCGAGGTCGCCGGGCCAGTCCCACCAGAACGACCAGAAGGTCCGTCCCGGGAGGTCCATCGCTTACTCGGGGAACGGCGTGGGCGGGTCATCGACGATGTTGTCCGCGGTCGACAGCACGTGCTCCAGAGCGAGCAGATTCGCGTGCTCTGCTTCAACGGGAGGTCTCGCGGTCGAGACGTACAGCTCGCTGCCGAACACCGCCACGACCTGTGCGTCAAAGCGGTCCTCCCAGCTCCGCGTGAGCGCGCACAGCAGAGGCAGGTATCCCCCTCCGGACCAGCCGATCGAGGCCAGAGCATCGCTGCCGCGACGGGCAGGAACGAGCACCAGACGGCACGCGTACAGCAGACCCCTCTTGACCAACCACGCCAGCAGGTTCGAGGCAGCTTCCTCGGGCGACGGGCTTGCGGACGTAGCCGGCATGGGCCGTGCCAGGCCCGGCCATTGTTCGAAGGGCGGTCCCGGGTCGTGGGGCCATGGCTCGATTCCTTCAGGTACCGGGACTGGTGTCGAGTCCGTCCACCAGGGCAGCCGGCGGCACCGGTACTCGACGAAGTCCCTGACCAGGCCAGTTCCTCCTCCAGGCTGACCGCGTCAACCTGGTCCAAGCTGAGCGGTGTTCCCATGACATCGGGCCGGCTGAGCAGCGCACTCTGGCAGCTCAGCAGACGAGGCCACAACTCCTCGACATCCCGCGGAAACCCCTCGGAGACCCATACGCGCGGAAGATCGGAAGCCAGGAACCGGCCGGGCGGCAGACCATCGGGCAGGGCAAACGACATGCGCGCACCGTGGACTCTGGTACCGACAACGCAGCTGCCCCCGGATCCGAGCAGACTTCACGGCGGTCTGGCGACCGCCTCACCTGCGGCAGCTCAAATGGTCGCCGGTTCATACAGACCGATACCGCGCAGAAGGCCTTTCTGGTCGAAGGTGAGGCCGGTGCCGGGGGTGCGCGGCCACTGCGGTAGGTACGGGTGTCGGCGGGCTGAGCCATAGGTAACTGGCAACCGGCGTCGGGACTTGTTGGCGCCGAATTGGGCAGGGGGCAACCGTCACGGCTGCTCCCGCATGATGTGCAAGGCGATTCTGCTCTCTATGGTATCCGGAGCGTTCTCTCCGAAGACCCTCCTACGCGACAGAAGCACTGCTTCGCATTCCGCGATACCGGCATCTCGATGTCCTGCTTCGAACAGTGCTTGAGCCATCAGATGACGGGTGGCCAGTGTCCGCGGGTCCTCGCCTCCGAATTAACTGAGTTGCATGTCCAGAACATGACGACCCATTTGTCCGGCTTCCCCGAAATCTCCGATGATGTGCAGCCACTGCGCAAAGGAGTACTGGGCGGCAATGGTTCTGGTGTCCCGGGCGCCGTGCTGCTGCATATACCGGTCGATAGCGTGCCGGTGGGCACGGCGCACGATGGCGTAATGCCCGTACTCGTGGGCGCGGTGGGCGATGAGTTCGGCCTCTCCAGCGGTGCTTCGCTCTATGACACGGGTACAGATTTCGTCGCGGATGATGGGGCGTCGGAATCCGCCTGTGTCGTTTTGCTCTTCCCTGTCGGTCGCGGAAATTAGGTGGGGAAAGACGTCGACGCGTGAGTTGCTCTGCGTCTCGCCGCCGGGGAAAAGGAGCGTTGTGGTTCCTTCCATCTGTTGGAAAGCCCATGCCCAGGCTTCGGCTTCGGGTTCGCGAAGTAGCCGAGGGCGATCGGCAAGATAGATTTCGTGCAGCTCCTGGAGCATCTCGCGGTCGAGGAGCCGGGTCAGTCCCAGGCGGCGGCAGTCCACTGCCGCTCTCACGAGCGAGGCGCCGCGTGAGTTCGGTCCGGAGTCTATCGAGTCCCACCAGCGGATGAAGAGCGGAACGCTGGCTCCGATATATTCCGCGAACCCGAAACGTCGTGTGGATTCGAGCGCTTCCTTGATCCTCTCGTCACCGGTTAATTGCGTGGCTCTGCGGATCTCTTCCGGAGTTAGCTTCCATTTGAGTCGCACCGGCTTGGCGCTTCGGATGACCCGTCTGGCCTCGCGGTCGTCTGCCGCGTTGCCGGTGGCCAGGCGGATGTAATCGCTGCTTCGCAGCGTGGCGATGATGCTGTTCCGACGGCCGGAGAGGAAGTTCCGAACGTCATTGGATGTGAGGCCGCCAGGGGCGAGGAACTGGTCCAGTTCGTCCAGCCAGAGAACGCATTTCGTCGATCCGCTGGCGTAGTCGACAGCTGCTCTCAGGTCTGCGACGGAGGTGGGTGCGACAAGCAGGTGGTCGGGCACGGATGCACGCACGGCTTCGTGGGCGGTGCGTGTTCTTCCGGACAGCCCGTCACCGATGAGTAGGACGAAACTACCTGCGTGCAGGAGCGCGACCAGCTCCTCGTGGACGTTGCGGCGCACGTAGGGTGGTGACCCCGCGCGCAGGGGCACCTGCCAGGCGGGCCGGACTCCCAGGACGGTGGGGTCGGCTATCTCCCTTACGCGTGGGAGTTCCTTCTCGCCGGCCAGTGTGACGCACCCATCCAGCACGGCCTTCCAGTCGACTGCGGCACGGTCACGGCGACTTCGCGCGGGCTCAATGAACACACCAGCAAGCGCGGCGCAGCCCACACTCATCACAACTGCCCAGCGTGTGGTGACTCCAACGGCTTGCAACACGGCCGGGAGGGAGGCTGCAAGGGCAAGGCCACAGGCGACGCCTACGGCTCCGAGAACGGACACACCCCGCCGAAACCGCGCCCCCCTTGTCTCCGCGCTCTGTAGGGTCATGGTCGGGATGTGGAGAGGTGTGGTCAACACCGCCGGGGCTGACGGCTGAGCCAAAGCGCGATAGCTGTCACATGGGCAGGCTTGTTGTCACTGGGAGGCCGCGGCCCGTTGTCGATCGCTGTGGCCAGCTGCTCGGCACGAGATCCGCGGGCGTGGCCTACAGCGACCACGGCCTGGTCGTCTTCCGCACAAAGGCCTGCGTCACCAACGCGCATACGGAATCTCTCGCTGAGTTCACCGCAGGCTTCCGGCCTGCGGCGGTCGGTGAGACTCGGTGCGTATGTGCGCACGCACCTCTTGCAGGCCGAACAGAGCAATGCTCAAGACCTGTGGATCGACCTCGAGAGGGGTGCCTCGCGAAACGCGGAGGGCGTACCTTCCCGAGTGATCGATTGATGGTCACCGAGTAGACCCGCGTTGCATCGCGGGTCGGGAAGGCGCGCCCGTGCTCAGCGTAGTCAACACCGGAGGAACCACCGAGACCGGATCCCTGATGGACGACATCGTCCGCGAGGGTGCCCGGCGGATGCTCGCCGCGGCTCTGGAGGCCGAAGTCAACCAGTACATAGCCGAGTTAGCCGACGAGCGGGACGAGAGGGGCCGCCGTCTGGTGGTCCGCAACGGGCGTCATCGTGAACGGTCGGTGACCAGCGCCGCCGGGCCGGTCGCGGTGAAGGTGCCCTGCGTGAACGACAGGCGCGTCGACATGGAGACCGGTGAGCGCAAGCGGTTCTCGTCGAAGATCCTCGCGCCGTGGTGCCGTAAGTCCCCGAAGATCAGCGAGGTCCTGCCCCTGCTCTACCTCCACGGACTGTCCTCTGGGGATTTCGTGCCAGCGATGGAGCAGTTCCTGGGCTCCTCGGCCGGCCTCTCGCCGGCAACGGTGACCCGGCTGACAAAGCAGTGGACCGGCGACCACACTGCCTTCCAGGCCCGCGACCTGTCGGATTCCGACTACGTCTACGTGTGGGCCGACGGCGTCCACCCCAAGGTCCGCCTCGGCCAGGCCCGCTCCTGCGTCCTGGTCCTCATGGGCGTGCGCCCCGACGGCCGCAAGGAACTCATCGCGCTGGCCGATGGGCTGAGTGAATCGACCGAGTCGTGGGCGGATCTGCTGCGTGACTGCCGCCGACGCGGCATGCGCGATCCCGAACTCGTAGTCGGTGACGGTGCGATGGGTCTATGGGGAGCCCTCGCAGAGATATTTCCGCAGGCCAGGCACCAAAGGTGCTGGGTTCACAGGAGCCGTAAAGAATCAAGGTGCTGCTTTACAGATGTGGGATCGTTGTCAGGGTATGGCGGTTCCGGAGGAGATCTGTTTCCAACTCCAGTGCAGGTTCTCGGTGTTGTTGCCGCATCTGAACGAGCGGCAGCGGCGGCTGGCCTTGGCCACCGAGGCCCGCCTGATCGGGCATGGCGGGATACGGGCGGTAGCGCGGATCGCGCAGGTCAGCGAGACGACCGTACGTCGTGGCGTGTCGGAGCTGGAAGCGGGGGCCGGGCCACTGCCGGACGGCCGAGTGCGTGCACCAGGCGGAGGCCGCAAGCGGGCTGAAGCCAACGATCCCGCCCTGCTCAAGGCCTTGTTGGGCCTGGTCGAGCCGGACGAGCGGGGAGATCCTCAGTCTCCGCTGCGGTGGACGACGAAGTCGCTGCGCAACCTGGCCGAGGAGCTGACCCGGCAGGGGCACCCGGTGTCCGCGCCGACGGTGGGTCGGCTGCTCAAGCAGGAGGGCTTCAGCCTGCAGGCGAACGCCAAGACCCTCGAGGGTGCCCAGCATCCCGACCGGGATGCCCAGTTCCGCTATATCAACGAGCAGGTCAAGCAGCACCAGGCCGACGGTGAGCCGGTAATCAGCGTGGACACGAAGAAGCGGGAGCAGATCGGACGGCTGCCCATGGCCGGCCGCGAGTGGCGGCCCAGGGGCGAACCGGTCGAGGTGGAGGACCATCACTTCTTCTTCAGCGGCCCGGACGTTCAGCAGGCTATCCCGTACGGGATCTACGACATCGCCCGCAACACCGGCTGGGTCAACGTCGGTGTCGACCACGACACGTCGGTCTTCGCGGTCGAGTCCATCCGCCGCTGGTGGCGCTGTCGCGGCAGCCTCGACTACCCGAAGGCGTCACGGCTGCTGATCACCTCGGACGCGGGCGGCTCCAACGGCTACCGCTATCGGGTCTGGAAGAGTGAACTGGCTGCTCTGGCCGCCGAAACCGGACTGGCGATCACGGTGTGTCACTTTCCTCCGGGCACAAGTAAATGGAACAAAATCGAGCACCGGCTGTTCTCCCACATCACCCACAACTGGCGTGGCAGGCCACTGACCAGCCATGACGTCGTCATTGAGACGATCGCCGCCACCCGCACCCGGGCCGGTCTGCGCGTTGAGGCCCAACTGGATCCCGGCGACTACCCCACCGGCATCGCGATCAGTAAGGATCGCTTCGCCGCGCTGCCGCTGGTTCGGCACGAGGTCCACGGCCAGTGGAACTACACCCTGCTGCCCGAACCATCTGCGCCGCAGGCCCTGCCCACCAGCGAGGCACACGGCGTCTCCGGCCGGCGCCGCGAGCTTCTGGCCCGCCTGGCGGACCCCCGCCTGACCGGGCTGAGTAGTACGGAACTCGCGAATCTACGCGCCAAGTTGGCTCCGCTGCAGGCCGCTCGGTCCCAGGAACGCTACAGCGAGCAGCGCGGTGGCCGGGCCCGGCGCGCCACCGGAAATCAGCGGGCCAAGCCGCTGTTTGACGACGCCGCCCGGGTTCTGCTCACTCTCCTCTACCAGCGACAGGTCTGCTCGATGAAGCTGCTGGCCGACATGCTGGAGGTCACCCCTGAATGCGTCGGCCACCTTGTCGCCGAGACCCGCCGGGTCCTGGAGGACCACGGTCACCAGCCCGGATACGCCCCCAGCCGGTTCACCAGGGCGGACGCGTTGATGGCCTTCCTCGACACCGACCAGACCCCGCCGCGCACCCGGATCATGGAGAGCCTGTCCCATCCGCGGCTTACCGGCATGTCCCGCGCGGAGCTGGATGAACTCACCCGCCGGCTTGCCCCACGCCAGATCGCCCAGGTTGAGCGGGCCTCCTACCAGCGCCGGGGCGCTGAGCGCCAGCCGGGCAGCCGCGGCGGCGTTTTCCCCCAGAAGCTCGGCGACCGAGAACGCGTCGTCGTCGCGATCCTCTACCTGCGGAAACTGTGCACCCTGGACGTCCTTGCCGACGCGCTGGGGGACGTGAGCAGGTCCTCGATCGGAAACGTCGTCCGCGAGATCCGGCCCCTGCTTGCGGAAGGCGGACTTCTCCCGCCATCGGCCGCCATCCGCTACCGCACCGCCCCCGATCTCCTCGCAGCCGCGGACGAGTAAACCGACACACCGACAGGTTGATTCTTTATGGCTTCACAAGATCCGCAATGTTATGAACGCGCTACCGAAGTCGGCTCAGCCTGGCGCGAAGAAGGCCCTGCAGGAGATGTACAACGCCGAGGACCGCGACCACGCCGAGAAGGCGGTCAAGGACTTCGAGCGCACCTACGGCGTCAAGTGGCCGAAAGCGGTCAAGAAGGTCACCGACGAGGCTGACGAGCTCCTCGCGCTCTACGACTTCCCGGCCGAGCACTGGGTGCACCTGCGCACGACAAATCCCATCGAGAGCACCTTCAGCACCGTGAAGCTCCGAACCAAGGTCACTCGCGGCGCCGGCAGCCCGGCCTCGGCTCTGGCTATGGTGTTCAAGCTCGTCGCGTCTGCCCAGGCCCGCTGGCGCGCGATCACCGCACCCAAGCTCGTCGCTCTCGTCCGCGCTGGAGCACGCTTCGAGAACGGTCACCTCGTCAAACGCTCCGTAGCGAGGGCCGCCTGATGACCTCGCGAGGCGAGCACCGCTACCCGAAGTTCCTGCGGGTTCCCCAGATACCGGACGACGCTTGGTTGTCCCAGCCCCAGGCCGCCCGCCAACTGGGCATCGCCGTCTTTCGCATCGGCGCACTCATCGCCTGCGGCCACCTGACGCCCGCGGAGAACTCTGCCGGGAGGGCAGGCGTCACGATCACCAGCGTGCAGGCAGAGAAGACCTGGCGCGACAGCGCCACATACCGCGCAAAAACCCTTCGTCTCCTCAAGGACACGATCGGCTTCTTCTAATCAGCCGGTCCACAGGTCTTGACGATTACTCGGCCGAACAGGATGAGAAACTCAACCACGCCGCCGTCGGCGCTGCCCAGCCAGTGAGGCAGGGACGTGTCGAACTCGGCTGCCTCACCGGGCGGCAGTGTCAGGTCGCGCTCGCCGATCACGAGCCGCAGCCGTGACCTTCCCTCGTAGCGTAGAGACCGTGACTGCAGGGGAAGTTGAGGGTGGCACTCGCCCCCAGATCAACGGGTGCCTGGCCGACCGCTACCGCGTCCGCCGGGTCTTTTTGGCCGGGGACGCAGCCCGCATCCACTCACAGGAGCCTTCTACCATGCACACATACGACGTCACAGTGACCACCAGCGCCTCGCCGGACATCGTCTGGAAGCTGCTGGTCGACGCCGCAAGCTGGCCGCTGTGGTCCAAGGTGGACAGTCTGGACACGACACGGTCGGTCGACCTCGACCCCGGCGGAGACGACGGCGTCGGTGCCGTCCGGGCTTTCCGCACGGGACGCACCGTGACCGGGGAGCGGCTGACTGAGAAGGTCGAGCGACGCCTCTTGGGCTACGAAGACGCGTTCAACTCGTCGATGCACAACTATCACGCGCGCATCGAGCTGAAGCCGACAGCGGGCTCGGGCACGGTCATTCACTGGTACGGCGAGTACGAGACGAGCTGGCTGTTGCGCTGGGTCATGCCGCGCTACCTCCAGAAGTTCATGCAGGGCATGGCGGAAGGGCTGGCCCGCTACGCCGAGGAGTGCAGGCCGGCTCAGTGATGCCTACGCCGCAGCGCGCGTTCAGCCAGGGCCCGCACGAGCATCGCGGCGGATCACCCGGGAGTCTCGTACACAGCCTGGACCGGGTCAGGCACCTCGGTGCGCGCACCGGATCGACCCCGACTTGATCGGTGGCGAACCCGATCACCTCAGCGGTCACTATGCCCGCGTGCGGACCAGTCGGGCCGCCGCCATTCGATCAACGTTGTGGTGGTGGCGTCGACATCCTCCAGACCCGCGCGGCGCCTTCTCTTTGGGTGACGAAAAGGCTGCTCAACGAGCCCTTGTGACAAGCCGGGTGCCTCGTTCGTGACAGCCAGGCTGCTTCGACCACTCCAATTCGCCAGCTCATCCGGCCTACTGGTGACAACCCCTGAGTTTCGGCTCAACGGCTGGTCGACCGATGCGGTATCACCCCGAGGCATGCGGTATCCAAAAGGGGGCGGGCTGACCGCCGAACGGCAGCAGTTCCGCGAGGGGTTACGACTCCAAGCCGCGGAACGGTTCGCCCTGGGTGAGGCAAACGCGGCGATCGCCAAAAATCTGCGGGTCAGCGTCCGGTCGGTGCAGCGGTGGCGGCAGACGTGGAAAGAAGGCGGTCCGCGGGCTCTGGCGTCGCACGGGCCGGCGTCGCTGCCGAGGCTGAGCCAGAAGCAGTTCACGCAGCTGGAGCCGCAGGCGAAGACCTGGTCCCAGCGAGGCCAGACCTCGGTGATGCGAGTCCGCGGCCGTTCCCGCAGAAGGATATCCATCGCTGCGGTGACCTGCTACAAACCCGGTCAACGGTCCCGGCTGATCTACCGGCCGCGCCGGGACGACGGTCAGCGCGACGGACGCAAGAGCTTCTCCTGGAGCGGCTACCGGGACCTGCTGATTGCCGCACATCAGCAGCTCGGCGCCCCGATCGTGCTCGTCTGGGACAACCTCAACGTCCATAAAGCCGCCGATCTGCGGGAATGGGCGGCAGCCCAGGACTGGCTGACCATCTACTACCTGCCGCCCTACGCGCCCGACCTCAACCCCGTCGAAGGGATCTGGTCCCTTCTGCGACGCGGCCGGCTCTCCAACGTGGCCTTCTCCACCCCAGAACACCTCGTCCAGCGCATCCGGCGCGGCTTACGGCACATCCAGTGCCGCAGTCACCTCATGGACGGCTGCCTCGCCGAGACCGGCCTGACCATCAGACCCGCCTGACCCGGCACGACATCACGAGTTCAACCTCAGTAACGGAGTCCTACTAGCCCCCACGCTCCTTACGAGACACGGCAGTTGTGCGTAAACAACCCTGTTGCGGGAGTTGTTGGTACCAGGTTGCTACCAGCGCGGGGTCGTCGGTCATCGGGACCAACCGGAGCGGCGACTGAACGTCGCACTCCTCAAGCAGGTCGACAAGCAGGGCCCTGCGGTCGTCGTACGGACGTCCTCGTACGTAGCCGTGCTCAGGGTGGGCCAGGACGTCCCAGGCTGAAGCGCGTGGGTTCTCGGAATCCTGGAGGCCCAGGTGGGCGAACGCGCACGAGGCCGCGAGCCGGCTGGCCGTCCCCGAGTAGGTTCGGGCGGTCCGGCGACGATCAGGCTTGACCTTCGAGTCGGGTTGAAGGTTTACCGTCGGTGGCGTGAGGACTTACCGCATCTCCCAGCTGGCCGAACGCTCCGGCGTTCCAGCCACGACGTTGCGCTTCTACGAGGACGCCGAGCTGCTGGCGGCCGACCGCACGCCGACCGGATACCGCGTGTACGGCGAGGACGCCGTGGAGCGTCTTGCCTTCATCTCCTCGGCCAAGCTCCTGGGCCTGGCGTTGGAGGAGATCCGCGAACTGCTGGACGTCCGCGAGGAAGGGGTGTGTGCCTCGGTACGGGCCAGGATGCTGACGCTGGTCGCCGACCGGATCCAGGACACCGACGGCCGGATCGCCGAGCTGCGTGCTTTCACCGCGCACCTGGCCGGGGTCCATGCAGAGCTTTCGGGCCCGGCGCCGGCGGGCGCATGCGGGCCGGACTGCGGCTGCACCACGGCCAGCACAGCGGCAGGCGGACCGGTGCCGGTGACGCTCTCGCCGACCCGCCCTGCCTCCGGTTCGGGCACAGAGCCATGGCGGGACGCCCCGGTCGCCTGCACGCTCGGCGGCGCCGAGCTCGGCGAGCGCACCGAGCAGTGGCGCACACTCGTCGCCAGAGCCGGGCGGCGCGAGGAGATCGACGGCGGGCTGCGGTTGTCGTTCCCGCCGGACGCCGAGCTTGCCGGGCAGCTTGCGGCGCTCGCCACGGCGGAGCAGGGCTGCTGCGCGTTCTTCGACTTCACCCTGCACCTGACCCCCGCTTCCCTCCAGCTGAGCGTGCGCGCGCCCCAGAGTGCCGCCGGGATGCTGGCCGACCTGTTCGGAGTCCCCGCATGAGCAGCTCCCCGTCGCGTCCGTCCCGGCCCTGGGGCACGCTCGGTGCCGGCTTGGCCGCCGTCGCCGCCTGCCTCGTGTGCTGTGCGGGCCCGCTGCTGGCCGTGCTCGGCGGTATCGGTGTCACCTCCGCGATCGGGGCTCTGTGGATCCCCGTCCTCGCGGTGCTGGCCGCCGCCGCGGCGGCGGGGTTCCTCGTCGTCCGCCGACGCCGGGCCGCGGCCTGCCGCCCCGGCCCGGCCCGCGCCGATCTGGGCATGCCCACCATCGGAGCCGTGCCGAAGGACCGTGCCCCGTCGTCCTGAGGTACCTCCGTTTTCGATGTCCGGGCTGGTGGTGTGACCTGTGAGGATGGATGAGTGAGCGGCTGCCGCGGGCGGCCGGTACGAGCACGAGGGAGCCGTCAGGGTGTCGCAGGGACCGTAGGGACGGATGTCGGAGGCGATGGTCGGCACAGCAACGACAGTCCATGAACTCCTGAATTCAGGAGACCATGGATATTCGTGGCTCAGTGTTCGTGCGGCTCCTCGCGGTGGACCGGCCCGTGCGGCTCCTCGCAGTGCCCGGCGTCCTCGGTGGGCAGCAGTGCGCGGTCACCAGGCAGGGCCACCTGCCGCACCGGGACAGGGGCGTGGTCGACCTGGAGGGTGGTGTGGGTGATCCCGTAGTCGTGGCGCAGGAGTTCTTCCAGGTCGCGGCGGACGGCGTGGCAGTCGCCGCCCGGCTCGACCAAGATGTGCGCGGACAAGGCGGCCTGGCCGGAGGTGATCTGCCAGATGTGCAGGTCGTGGACCTCTATCACGGCTGGTTCGGCGACGAGTTTGTCGCCGAGGGCGTCGGGGTCCACATGTGCGGGGGCCGCTTCCAGGAAGATGCGGCCGGACTCGCGCAGCAGCCCGTATCCGGCCTTGAACATCAGGGCCACCACTACGAGTGTGGCGATCGCGTCCGCGCGGGCGAAGCCCGTCGTGACGACGATCAGGGCGGCGATCGCGGTGCCGATGAAGGCGAACAGGTCGTTGAGAATGTGCTGGTAGGCGCCCTCGACGTTGAGCGAGGTGCGGTTGGCCTTGGAGATGCACCAGGCGGCGACCACGTTCACGACGATGCCGACCAGTGCGGTGGCCAGCATCAGGCCGCCCTCGACCCCGGGCGGATTGAACAGCCTGCGGATGCCCTCGTAGGCAAGCCACGCGCCCAGAAGCAGCAGGGTGAGGCCGTTGGCCTGGGCGGAGAGGATCTCGGCGCGCTTGAGGCCGTAGGTGAAGCCGCCACGGGCCGGGCGTGCGGCAAGGCGCATCGCGATGAGCGCGAGCACGATCGAGGCGGCGTCGGTGAGCATGTGTGCTGCGTCCGAGATCAGGGCCAGTGAACTGGCGATGACGCCGATGACGACCTCGACCGCCATGAACGCGGTGATGAGGGTGAGTGCGATGGCCAGCCAGCGGCGGTCGGCGTCCGCCGAGACGCCGTGGGAGTGGCCGGCGTGTCCGCCCGCGCCGTGGTCGTGTCCCGAGCCGTGGGCGTGTCCCGGACCAGCCTCGTGCTCGTGACTGTGATCGCCCATGCCGACGCTCTCCCCCTTCGCGATGATTGCCTTGCCCGCAGTGAAGCGCACGCATGCGCGAATCACCAAAGGCTGCATCGGTGACCGTTGTCATGTCGGATAACGGGCCGTTGAACTGCGGAAACGTGCCAAAGTTGACGACGGGCGGAGAGCAGTCGTCGCGAGTGCCACCCCCGGTCGTGAGCCAATGGGCAGGATGGTCGGTACGCTGCCGGAGCACGCGGGGAATGGCACCCGCCCAGTCCCTGTCCGTTCTCCCGTCCAGTTCCGGGCGGGCTTTCGAAGGCCCGAACCCTGATGCGTCGCTACCGCCCGCGAGGAGTCGTCTCGCCGGGATCCGGCGTGCTGCGGGGGCTTCGGGCGAGCGTGCTGGCGGTGCTGTGCGTACTGCTGCCGCTGGCGGGGCATGTGCTGGCGCAGTGCCATGCGCCCCGGTGGTTCGTCGTGGCCGGCACGGCCACGGTGGCGGTGCCCGGCGCGGCCGTGCTGACCCGGCGGCGGTTGACGGACGTGCAGGTGCTGGCTGTGTTGGCGATCGCGCAGCTGGCTTACCACGCCGCGTACTCGCTGCCTGGCGCCTGTGTCGCGGTGGCGGAGCAGGACGGCTCTGTCGGCGGTTTGTCCCGGCTGGTCGAGCATGACGCGGTCACCGGGCCACCGACAAGCGTGCTGCTGGCCGGGCATCTGGTCATGCTGCTGCTGGTGGCCCGGTTGCTGGGGCTGGCCGATCGGCTGTTGTGGCAGAGCACGTCGCTGATGGCAGTCGTACGGCGTCTGCTGTTGTTCATCTGGCCGCTGCTCGGAGGTGGTTTCGGCGGTGTCGGTCCTCAGACGGCGATGCCAGAGAGCAGCGCGCCGCTGAGGCCTGCCCTGCTGGTGCGGCTGAACGCGGGAAGGGCACCCCCGCGTGCCGGGAACGGTCTCCTTCCCCGTCTCCGGCCGATGGTGATCGGCGGTCCCTGCCTGCCCTGACGGGCCGTGCGCGAGGATGACCGCCCAGCAGGCCGGTTCGCCTTTCATCCCGGCGCAGCACGTCGCCGGGGGACACAGAGAGTCCCGCAGCATGAACGCCTTTCATCGGCGTGCCGCCCGCATGACGGCACGCAGCCTCGTCATACCCACCGCCGTACCGACGGTCCTGGCCGCCGCCGTTCCGCTCGGACGTCATCTTCTGGCAGCCATTCGTACTGCGACGTCGTCGCCGCAGTGGTGAACGACAACCTGGCCGCGTCCAGAGCCGAGGAACGGGACAAAGACCGTGTCCCGCTGTCCGGAGACCTCACCGCAGCCGGGCACTGGCATGTGCTCCCCCAGCTCGACGCCCTCAGCGCCCTCAGCGCCCTCAGCGCCCAACCGTGCGTCACACCGCGGCTGGCGGACCGGTCACTGCGCCTGCACGCCTGGTTCCATGGGATCCAGACCCGGAAGAACCTTCCGGTACGACCCGCGTGCCTGTGTGCCTTCCTGCCCCTGTGAACAGCCCCACCCGAGCCGACGTATACGACAAGGTGAACGCCCGTGACCTCCACCAGCCGGCTCGTCTACGACGAACGTCTGACCGCCCCGAAAGCCTGGTGGGTCATCGCCGCGCTCTTCGGTCTCTCCATGGCGCTGATCTTTCTTCCCTACGGAGCCATCGCCGCGCTCATCGCCCTGACCATCGGAACCTGCCTGGCGGGGATGTACGTCAGCGCCCAGGGGTCGACACGGATCCGGGTCACCGCCGACACGCTGTTCGTGGCCGACGCCCACATCCCGCTGACGGCCCTCGGGCAGCCGGAGGCCCTGCACGGGGACGAGGCTCGAGCCTGGCGGACGCACAAGGCCGATCTGCGGGCCTTCATGGTGATGCGCAGCTTCATCCCTGGTGCTGTGCGCGTCGAGGTCCTCGATCCCGACGACCCCACCCCCTATCCCTACCTCGCCACCCGCGCACCCGAGCTGCTGGCCGAGGCGCTCGGTGCCCGGCCGTGAAAGCGCGAACCGGGCGTCGTCGACGGCTGTGCGCACGACGTCCGGCCGGTAGGGGATGATGGTCGGCCGTGCCACCTGATCACATGACCGGCCGCGACGTACGTGCCGGAGCAGGCCGGGCCAGCCACGCGGGAGCGTGCGCGAGGGCCGGTCTGTTCGCCGTCCTCGGCACCGTGCTCGCGACCTTCGGGCACCACGCGGTCGCCGAGGGCACGGTGCCGTGGCGGCTGGTGGCCGTGTTGATCGTGGTGCAGTTCTCAGCGGTCTGGCCGCTCGCGCGGCACCGGTACGCGCCGGTCGCGACCATAGGGTTCACTCTGGCAATGCAGGGGGTGCTGCATCTCGCGCTGTCCTACACGGACGGCGACACCTCGATGGCAGGGCCGCGGCACGCGGCGCACGCCGGGCACATGGCCGCTGCCACTGGGGACGGCCACTCCTGGCATCACGCCGGAACGGCGATGACGGCAGTGCACACGGCCGCCGCGCTGGCGGTGGCCTGGCTGCTGCATCGGGCGGACGTGCGAATGGCCGCTGCGCTCGGCGCACTGCGCACGATGGCCAGGGCGGCCGTGGCCGCCTTGGTGCAGGTGCTGCCTCGAGCGACCGCCCATCCGGATGCGGTGATGCTCCGGCTGCCGGGTCGGCGGACGGGTGCGTGCTTCGCGGTGGCGGCGCAGGCACGGGAGGAAGTGCTGGAGCACGCGGTGGTGCGCAGGGGACCACCGCGACCGGAGAACTCTCCGGTCCTTCACCGGTCCCGGCTTCTGCGGGGCCGGATTCTCCCGTACGAGCAAGGAGTTCCCCTGTGTCCCTGTCCACCCGTCCGCTGGCACGCGCCGGCCGTCGTTTCGCTCTCGCTGGTGCCATCGCCCTGACGGCCACGCTCGCCCTGGCCGGACCGGCCGCCGCACACGCGGAAGTCGAGGCCGACAAGCCCCAGGCGCTGGCCGAGAACGTCACCCTCAGCTTCGTCTCCGAGGCCGAGTCCGCCTCCGCCGGCTTCACCGAGCTGCGCATCGTCCTGCCGGACGGCATCGCCCCCGCCGACGTCACCCTCGGCGAGGGTCCCAAAGGCTGGAAGCTGACAGCCACCAAGGACGGCTACACCGTCGCCGGCCCGGCGCTGAAGGCCGGCGTCGACGCCGAGCACAAGATCAAGGTCCGGCAGCTGCCGGACGCAAAGGAGCTCGCCTTCAAGACCGTCGAGACCTACAGCGACGGAGAGGTCTCCCGCTGGATCGAACTGCCCACCGGCGGCAAGGAGCCCGAGCAGCCTGCCCCGGTCCTGGAGCTGAAGGCCGCGGCCCCGGGCGCCAAGCCGCTCAGTCCGAGCCCGACGGCGACGGCGGCGGCGGAGAGCGCGACACCCAGTACGGCCTCCCCCACCCCTGCCGCCGGCGCGACCGGATCGGACGCCTCGTCGGCTGCCAGTGACACGGCGGCCGACGAGGACGACGGCATGCCCTCTGGCGCCGTGGCAGCCGTGATCGTGGTCGTCGTGCTGGTGCTCGGCGGCGGGGCCTGGTGGCTGGTTAAGCGCCGTGCCGGCTCGGCCAGCGAGAGCTGAAAGTCCGCCCTCGGCGCCTTGGGGCCGCCCCAAGGCGCCGACGCGCACCTGCTTGAACGTTTCCCAGCCGCCCCGCGTCACAGTGGTGACCGACCCCAAGGGAGTCACCATGACCGCCGGACGTTCCCGCGCCCGTCGCCTGTCCACCGCCGGGCTGCTCGCTGCTCTGGTATGCGCGACCTCAGCCTGCACCTCCTCGCCATCCGTAGAATCCGCCGCAACCGACGAGCCGCAGAGCGCCTGGGCGGAGCCCGCCTCGTACTCCTACACGCTGACATCAAGCACCCAGGTACTCGCCGGGACCTTCCGCGTGGACGTGTACAACGGCAAGGTGGCGAAGGTGACCGGGCTCGATGAGGACAGCCGGCGGCAGGTACGGGATCTGCCAGGCGAAATCCAGACGATCGGGAAGCTGTTGAAGACACTGCAGCAGGCCCACAGCGAGAACGCAGCCACGGCAGAGGCGGAGTACGCCGCCGACGGACACCCTGTGCGGATTTCCCTGGACTGGGACAAGAACGCGATCGACGACGAAGCCCTGTACACGATCAGCTCCTACGAGCCGATGCCCGGCTAGCGCCGGTCCGAGGGTGCTGTAGGCCATGTCGGCTGATGTCCCGCCTCCCCCTACCATCTGGGACGACAAGGACGACGGCGCCACGGAAGTCCGGTGAAAGCCCGGCACGGTCGCGCCACTGTGTACCACTCCGCTCGCCAGGCGAGGGTGGTGAGTCAGACCCGACGCCGTCGTCGAGTGCTCCACACGGTGCGGGACGCGTAGTTGCCGAGGAGGTCTCGCCATGGCGCAGTCCACTGCCGCCCCACCCCCACCACCCAGATCCTCACGCCGCTGCCGCTGGGGGCGATCGCCCCTTGGGCTGCCTTCTTCGGCGTCCTGATGCTGGTCCTGCTGTACTTCGTCGGCGCCGAGCAGGGTGCCACCGCCGTGGTCTCCGGTGAAGGCGTGCACGAGTGGGTGCACGACGCCCGCCACCTCCTCGGCTTCCCCTGCCACTGACGGAGCCTCCTTCATGAACTCCGTCACCGTACGCACCCTGCTGATGCACGGCATGCTCGCCGGTCTCGGCGCCGGCGGGCTCGCCTTCGTCTTCGCCTTCCTGGTCGGGGAAGGCCCCGTGGACGCGGCCATCGCGTTCGAAGAGGCCAACTCCCATGAACACGGCGGCGAGGAACCCGTCAGCCTCACCCGGCAGTCGACCGCCCGCCTCGCCACGGGCATGCTCGTCTTCGGCGTCGCCATCGGCGGCATCGCGGCACTCGCGTTCTGCTTCGCGCTGGGCCGCATCGGCCGGTTCGGGGCAGGGGCGACAGCGGCGCTCACCGCGCTCGCCGGATTCCTGCTCGTCTACCTGGTCCCGATCCTGAAGTACCCGGCGAACCCCCAGCCCTCGGTAGCCCGGACACCATCGGTGAGCGCACGATCCTGCTTGTGCTGATGATCGCGCTGAGCGTACTGCTGGGCACAGCGGCGATCCTGCTCGGCCGAAGGCTCGCTCCGGTGTGGGGCACCTGGAACGCCTCCATCGCCGCATCCGGCGCCTTCGTCGCGGTGATGGCGGTCGCGATGGTCGTCCTGCCGCACGGGGACAACACGCCGAACGGCTTCCCGGCGACCGACCTGTGGGAGTTCCGTCTGGCCTCGATCGGCATCCAGGCCATCCTGTGGGCCGGCTTCAGGCTGCTGTTCGGCTTCCTGGCCGAACGCATCCTGGAAACCGCGACCCGCGCGCGGCAGGGTCTCCACCCTGGTTGCCTGAGCCGACGCACACGAGCGGTGAGGTTCGGCCGGGGGCGCGCCCGGCAGAGCCCGCCGCTCAGCGTGTCGGTCAATCGTCGCTCATCTCCTGGAACTCGCCGTGCCAGTCGTGGTAACGGTGCTGGCACTGGAGAGGGAGGCCTGTGTGGCTGCTCATACCCCTGGTGCCCGCTCCGGCGAACGCCACGGCCGCCGCAGCGGCCACCACAGAACGCTTGGTGTTCCTGATCAAGGCTCTCGCCGCCGAACCAATGCCGGACGTACGGACCGGGGAGACGGTCCGCGCTCGCCATACCTCCAGTCTCGTGACGATGCCAACGGGAGGGAAGGGCGGACCGGTACCCGCGGCAGGGGCGACGAGACCGGGAGCACGCCCGGCTCAGACCGCCGGTGGCCGGATGGTCATGGTCTTGGAGACGGTGACCTGGTCGATCTCGGACACGCGCACGGTGACGCTCAGGGTCCAGGTACCGGCGACCGGGATCCTCAGACGATCGGCCGCCCGCTCAAGCTGCCTTGTCGCCCCGCCGTTCCCACTCGCGTCCGCTCAACCCACCCCCTCCGCCGCCGCCGTGAGCGCCGCCCGGATCGTCGCGGCCAGGGCCGCTTCCGCGCTCTCCGGGTCGGTGATCTCGCGGGCGGTGTGCCAGGCGTAGTGCTCGACGGCAGCGCGCAGGGCCGCGTTGAACATCGCCGCGTGGATCGCGGGCCTGAGGTCGTCGGCCGGCAGTCCCTCGCGTTCGGCCAGGGCCCGGGCGAACGCGGGCTCGGCCTCGTCGTAGGACTGGAGCCAGACCGCGCGCAGGCCAGGCTCCGTGCGGGTCAGTCGGACCAGCGCGCCGACGAGGTCGTGGGCCGGGCCCGCCACGAAGCGATCGTCCGTGGGCAGGGCCCTCTCGAACACCTCCTGCAGCGGCTGCCCCGGCCGCCACTGCCGCAGCGCGGCGGCGATCGCGTCGATACCCGCCGAGAACAGCGGGGATACGCAGCTCTCCTTGCTCGGGAAGTAGCGCCACAGGGTCCGCGCGGAGATGCCGACGGCCTGCCCGATCTGCTCGCCGGTGGTCGCGGCGACCCCCTGCGTGGCGAACAGTTCCACGGCGGCGCGGGCGATGTGCAGCCGGATCTCCGCCTTGCGCTCCTCGGTCAACGGCGGTCGTCCGGTACGTCCGTGGGTCGTCGTCATGGATCTCGCTCCGGGCTCCGGTGGCAGCTTCCACGGGAATTCTCCACGACTGATCTCCACGGGGGCGAAATTCGGCCCCGAAATTAATGTCACTCAGCGACATTAAGTCGTACTGTGGTGCCCGCACCGGGGCGCAGCGCCCCCCACAGGACAGACAGGAGCACCACATGGCCAGCGGACTCGACAGGCGGAGCGTCATCGTCACCGGCGCGGGGTCGGGCATCGGGCGCGCCGCAGCCCTGGCCTTCGCCGCCGAGGGCGCGAGGGTCGTGCTCGCGGACATCGATGCGGACGGCGCCGAGATGGCCGTCAAGGAGATCGAGGAGCAGGGTGGCACTGCCGTCGCCGTCGCCGGCGACCTGAGCGACCAGACTGTCGTGGACCAGGTGGTCGCGACCGCGGTCGCGCGGTTCGGCGGCGTCGACGTCCTCGTGAACAACGCCGGGATCATGGACCGGATGTCCGCGGTGGCGGACGTCAGCGACGCGGAGTGGGAGCGGGTCATCCGCGTCAACCTCACCGCCCCGTTCCTGCTCACCCGCGCGGTGCTGCCGCACATGCTTCAGGCGGGGAAGGGTTCGATCGTGAACACCGCTTCCGAGGCCGGTTTCCGTGGCAGCGCGGCGGGCGCGGCGTACACGGCCTCGAAGCACGGCGTCGTCGGCCTCACCAAGTCCCTCGCTGTGATGTACCGCAACCAGGGCATACGGGCCAACGCCATCGCCCCGGGCGGCACCGCGACCGGTATCGCGGTGGACCTGGAGGACGGCGCACA
The DNA here is from genome assembly GCF_009377175.1 of Streptomyces adustus. GTDB lineage: Bacteria > Actinomycetota > Actinomycetes > Streptomycetales > Streptomycetaceae > Streptomyces > Streptomyces adustus. The sequence goes on along the minus strand of NZ_VJZD01000059.1, from coordinate 20,408 downwards.
CGGCCCGGCGGCGCTCGGCCCCTACTTCGGCAACGTGGGACGCGTCTCGCAGCCGGAGGAGCAGGCTGCCGCGATCCTCTTCCTCGCCTCGGACGCGGCGAGCAACATCAACGGCGTGATCCTGCCCGTGGACAACGGATGGTCGGCGGTCTGACCCGGCCACCCGGCCCGCGACCCGCCGCTCACCCACGAGCCCACACGGCTCGAGCGGCGGGGGCGCGCCTCCGCCATCCAGGTCGTTCCCCGTACCAGGTCCACGTCCAGGTTCAGCAGGGCGGGCCCGCGGTCGGGGTTGAGCCAGACCAGCAAGGGGTTTACGCACGCCCTCGGCTTGCCGGGGTAGCGGGCGAACAGGCTCGGCGGTGGGTCCGGTGCCGTCCGGAGCGAAGTAGCCGGGTGGCTTCGTCCACAAGAACGGTTTCCGGCCCAGGTTTTGGATGTTGTTGGTGATCTTCAGCAACCCCTCGCCACGCATCGGCCACGTACACATCGACCGACCGTTGACGGCAGGGTTCCAGGGGTGCGGTCATCGCGCTGATCTCCTTCGGGCTTCGACGCCTCGAAGATCAGCCGGTGGCCGTTCATCTATGCGGGCGCCATCCCAATGCCGGAGCAAACCCCTGGATCAGGTCGAACCCGTACACCACTTCCCTGGACGCAACCCCATCCCCATCCTCGGGGCGTCGGATCAGCGCCCCGATCCCACCGGGGCAACCCGGCCGCTATCCCGTCGCCTTGGGCATACCGTACGGTACACATCGGCCCTGAACCCGCCCGAGCCGGTCGCCCGGACGGCGCACGTCACCTTTCGCCGAGCGGCGTAGGAGAGATGAGCCCGCCTTCACCGAACTGGCACGACGCGACCAGCGATGAAAGCGCCTGCTCATCCCGTCCCACGTCGCTCCGGACGCCGAACCCCGGCAAGGGGGCGACGGAGTCCGTGCAGGCCGAACGTCGCGCCCTCAACACCCGCCACGTCGAAGCGGAACAGCGTACGGCGCGACACACCGTTCACCTCGGCCGGACAGCCGCGCAACCGGTCACCGCATCCTGCGCCCCGGGAAGGACGCGCGACCGGGAACTGCGGCGAAACCGTCGGCTCAGGCCCGTGGAACCGCGAGCCGCACGGCGGTCCCACAGCACCGCTTTCAGACGCCGTGTCGCCCCTGACCGACGTCGCCGACCGCGGCGCGCAGGTCTTCCTCGTCGGCGAGCAGCGGAGGCAGTGCTCTCGCTCCGGCGGGGTCGAGCGAGTCGAAGAGCAGGGCGATGAAGCGGGCACGCAGCGAGGGGGCGGCGCTGGGCAGCGCGAGACCGGCGACGGCCATGACGAGGAAGTGCGGGATGTCCTCGGCGGTGAGGTCGGACCGGATCTCCCCGGCCTCCTGCGCCCGCAGCAGGAGCGGGTGGAGCGAGGCACTGAAGTGCTGGAGGACGTCTACCGCCACGTCCGCGAAGTTGCTCGCGAAGGTGACCAGGCCTCGTTCCTCGGTGATCAGGTCGAGCAGTCGGGTGGCGATGTCCTGCAGCGCCTGGCGCGTGTCGGCGGCATCGGCCGCACGCTCGACCAGCGGAAGGAGGTCCGTTTCGAGGATGTCGTCCAGGACGGCGCGGACCACGGCTTCCCGGTTGGGAAAGTGCCGGTAGAGCGTGGCGATACCCACGCCGGCCTCGGCCGCGATCCGTTCCAGCGATCCCTCGCCCTTGCCCAGCACGATGCGTCCGGCAGCGGTGATGCGCTCCACGCTGGAGCGCGCGTCGACCCGGCGCCGGGGAGCGCGGTCATTCGTGATTGCCATCCGTGACTCTTCCCTGCTCTGCGACGAAAGCCGATGGCGGCCGTCCCATCGATGGTAGAACCCTATCGCATTGATAGTCACCTATCGGTTTGATAGTAGTCTCTCACTTCACCACGTGGCCTGGCCCACCAGGCCGTGACAGACAGGGAGAGCTCTGTGTCCGTTCTGCTGTACCGCCTGGGCAGATTCGCCTACGGCAAACCCTGGTACGTCATCGGAGGCTGGCTGGCCGTGGTGGCGTCCGTGCTGGCGCTCCTCGCGGTCAATCCCGTCCGGCTCAGCAACGAGGTGCGAATCGACGGCACCCCGTCCCAGCAGGTCATCGATGATCTGGCCAAGACCCTGCCGGAGGCGTCCGGCGGTCAGGGCATGCTGCTCTTCAAGGCCCCGGACGGTGCCCGGATCGACGACGAGAAGGTCCACGCGGCGGTGCTGGCGGCGGTGGACGCCGTCTACCGCCACGACCACGTGATCGACGTCCGGAAGCTCCTGGCCCGGGAAGCCGCCAAGGGTGCGGACAGCCCGCTGCTCCAGGCCCAGGCGGCCGTGACCGAGGCCGGCGGCCAAACGCCCGCCCCCCTTCAATCCGACGGTCAGCCTGTCCCGGGCGTGGTCGTCTCCGCCGACGGCCGGTCGGCACTGATGCAGTTCCAGTTCGACGAGCAGACCTACGAGCTGCCCTCCGGGACGATCGACAGCACCGTCAAGGCCGCAGAACAGCGCGCCGCCCGGGGCGATCTGGAGGTCCTGCCGTCCGCGTCGATGATGGAGATTCCCGAGATCGTCGGAGCCGGGGAGATCGTCGGCGTCGCCGTCGCGGCCCTCGTCCTGCTGATCACCCTGGGCTCGGTGGTGGCCGCGGGCCTGCCCCTGGTCATCGCCCTCGTCGGGGTCACGGTCGGGGTCGGCGGCGCCTTCACGCTCTCCACCGTGATCGAGATCCACTCGCTCGCCGCGGTGCTGGCCCTGATGCTGGGCCTGGCCGTGGGCATCGACTACGCCTTGTTCATCGTCAACCGTGAGCGACGGCTGATCCTGGACGACGGCCTGGACGCGCACGAGGCGACCGCGCGGGCGATCGGCACTGCCGGGAGCGCGGTCTTCTTCGCCGGCAGCACCGTCATCATCGCCCTCGCCGGACTGCTGGTCATCCGGATCGCCCTGCTCTCCACCATGGCCGTCGTCGCAGCCGCCACCATCGCCGTCGCCGTACTGCTCGCCCTGACCCTGCTGCCCGCCCTGCTCGGCCTGGTCAAGGAACGGATCTGCCCCACCCGGATCCGGCGCGCGGCCCAGCGGCGCACGCCGGCCGCCGAGCACGGACGGGCCACCCGCTGGGGAACGCGGCTGGCACGCCACCGGTACACCGCCCTCGCGGCCGCGATCCTGATACCCGCGATCCTGGCCGTGCCCGCCGCCGACATGAAACTGGGCCTGCCCTCCGGCGCCAGCTACAACCCCGACGCCGGGCAGCGCCGCAGCTACGACCTGACCAGCGAGGCCTACGGCCCCGGCTACAACGGCCCCCTCCTGGTCGCCGTCGACTCCACCACGGCCGGACGGCCCCTCGCCCCCGGGACTCTCGCAGCGGTGACCACGGAGCTGCGGGGTATCAAGGGCGCCACCTCGGTGTCCCTCGCGGGGATGAACGAGGCCGGTACGACCGCCATCCTCAGCCTCGTGCCCGGCAGCGGACCCAACGACGACGCGACCAAGGACCTCGTCACCGCCGTACGGGACAAGAGCGCCCAGATCGGCCGGGCCCACGGCACCACTCTCGGCATCACCGGCTTCACCGCCCTCGCGATCGACGTCTCCGACCGGCTCGCCGACGTGCTGCCCCTCTACGTCGTGGTCGTGCTCGGGCTCTCCCTGATCGTCCTGCTCCTCGTCTTCCGTTCGCTCCTGGTCCCCGTCATGGCCACCCTGGGATTCCTGCTGAGCGTCTCCGCCGCGTTCGGCCTCACCACCGCCGTCTTCCAGTGGGGCTGGATGCAGAGCCTGATCGGCCTCGACGCCACCGCACCGGTCGTGAGCCTGCTGCCCATCATCATCACGGGCGTCCTCTACGGACTCGCCATGGACTACCAGATGTTCCTGGTGACCTCCATGCGTGAGGCGCACGTCCACGGGCAGAGCGCTCTGGAGGCCACCGTCACCGGTGTCGCACGCGCGAGTTCGGTCATCGTGGCAGCGGCCACCATCATGGTCTCCGTCTTCGCAGGGTTCGTCTTCAACGCCCAGCCCATAATCAAACAGGCCGGCTTCGCACTCGCTGCGGGCATCCGCCGTCTCCAGGGCCAAGCAGCGGGACTCCTGACGCTCTTCCCGCGAGCCTGAAAAACTTCTGCGAGCGTGTAGAGAAGCGCGGGCCGGCTCCGACGTCCCCTGTGAGAGCCGCCCACCACAGGCGGACCGAGCCGAAGGAGCGGACTCATGAAGTACCTGGTGATGGTGCAGGGCACGCAGGCGGACTACGAGGCCCAGGCGGGCAAGCCCGCCGCGGGTCTCCCGGCCTGGAGCGACAAGGATATGCAGGTGATGTTCCAGCACATGGGGGCGATCAACAACGACCTCGCCGAGACGGGCGAGTTCATCGATGCCCAGGGGCTGGCCGAGCCTGCCAGGACCCGCCTCGTCAGCGCCGGCGCGGACGGCAAGCCCGTGATCACCGACGGGCCGTACGGCGAGACCAAGGAAGTGATCGCCGGTTACTGGCTCCTGGAGTGCGAGAGCCTGGAGCGGGTCACGGAGATCGCCGCGCGGGTCATCCAGTGCCCCGTTCCCGAGGGCGCGAACACGTACCCCGTCGTCATCCGGCCGCTCGGCGAAGTGTGAGCAGGGGAGACATTTGAGACGTACGAGCGAGGTCGAGGACCTGCTGCGCCTGCACGCGCCGCAGGTCCTCGGCGCGCTCGTACGCCGGTACGGGCACTTCGACGCCGCCGAGGACGCCGTACAGGAGGCGCTGCTGGCAGCGGCCGGGCGGTGGCCCGAGTCGGGGGTTCCGGACAATCCGCGGGGCTGGCTGATCAGGGTCGCCTCGCGGCGGCTCACGGACGCGCTGCGCAGTGATCAGGCACGGCGGCTGCGTGAGGAGAAGGCGGCGGCGCTCACACCGCCCGACGCCTTCACCGCACCGCCGCCCGGCCCCGATCGTGCACCCTCCGAGGACGACACGCTGACCCTGCTCTTCCTCTGCTGCCACCCGGATCTGCCCCCGCCCGCCCAGATCGCGCTGACGCTGCGGGCCGTCGGCGGTCTGACGACGGCCGAGATCGCCCGCGCGCATCTGGTGCCGGAGGCGACGATGGCCCAGCGGATCAGCCGGGCCAAGCAGCGGGTGAAGGGCACACGTTTCAGCCGCCCCGATCACTGGGAGGAGCGGCTGCCCACCGTCCTGCACACGCTCTACCTGATCTTCAACGAGGGCTACACGGCCACCTCCGGAGCCTCCCTCCAGCGCGCCGAACTCGCGGGCGAGGCCATCCGGCTGGCCCGTACGATGCACCGCCTGCTGCCCGGCGACTGCGAGGTCACCGGCCTGCTCGCCCTGATGCTCCTCACCGACGCCCGCCGCGCCGCGCGGACCGGGGCGGGCGGCGAGTTGATCCCCCTCGACGAGCAGGACCGCGGGCTGTGGGACAAGGCGGCGATCGAGGAGGGTGTGGCCCTGGTGACCTGGGCACTGTTTCAACGCCGCTTCGGCCCGTACCAGTTGAGGGCCGCGATCGCCGCCGTCCACGACGAGGCAGACTCGCCCGACAGCACCGACTGGCCCGAGATCCTCGGCCTCTACGACGTCCTCGTCCACCTTGTCCCCAGCCCTGTCGAACGCCTCAACCGTGCCGTGGCCATCGCCATGGTCCACGGACCGAAGGCCGGCCTGGCCGAACTGGACTTGCTCGCATCGGAGTTGACCACAGGCCACCGCCTGGACTCAGTCCGCGCCCACCTCCTGGAGCGCGCCGGCGACCCCGAGGCCGCCCGAGCCGCCTATGAGTCAGCCGCCGCCAAGACCCTGAGCCTCCCCGAACAGCGCTACCTCCGGGCCCGTGCGGCCCGCCTCGGCGACAACACTGACGACGTGGTGCGCGATTGAGGGCTGGGAGTGCCGGCCCCCCATCGCGCACCACGTCGTTGACGTGTCGCTCATGCCCGAACCGACGCACATCACCGAACGCTCCCCCTGGGACGCGGCCGGCGAGACCGGCACGTACGAGACACCGACGCGTGGCCGCACTCTCCAGGAGGAGGGCTTCATCCACTGCTCCGCCCGCGCCCGGCTCCCGCGCGCGGCGGCCTTCCTGTACGGCCCGCACGAGGGCCCGGATGGCCTCGCGGTCCTGGTCATCGACCCGGAACGGCTCGGCGTGCCGGTGAGGCACCGGGCCCGGAGCCGGGCGGCGAGGAGTTTCCCCACATCTACGGGCCGATACCCAGAGCCCGGACGGCGGTGACGTCCTCGTCGGCGGCGGCCGGGAACTCCTCGCGGCGGCCGATTGTCAGTGCCGTGTGAGACGTTGGGCAACGTGACAGAGATCAACACACCCCTGGCCGGTCTGGACACGGTCGACTGGGCTGGACTGGAGCACGCGTACGGGTGCGCCGACGACGTCCCCGGGCAGCTGCGCGACCTGTGCGCCGAAGACGTCGAAGCGCGCCGCAAGGCACTGCACGCCCTGTACGGCAACATCTTCCACCAGGGCAGCCGCTACCCGGCCTCGGCCGCAGCGGTGCCCTTCCTGGCCCGCATGGCGGCGGACGGCTCGTTGCCCGACCGCGACGAGTATCTGCAACTGCTGGCGGCGCTCGCCATCGGCTACGACGAGGCCCATCTGCCCGTCGGCCTGGACATCGGGGGCTGGCGGCGCGAGCTGGCCGAATTCCGCTCGCGGGACCCGCAGGACATACGTGCCGAGTACGACGCCTGGGTGGAGGCGGCAGCCGACGAGGGCGAGCGCCGGGTGCGCGAGATGCGGCGTGCGATGTTCGACTACGAGCGGCAACTGGATGCCGCGGAGGCCGAACTGGGAGCCTACGAAGCGGTGCGGGGCCAGCTTCCCGCCCTGTTCGCGTTGCTGGGCGACGACGATCCGACCGTACGTGCCGCGACCGCCTACCTGCTTGCGTGGTTCCCCGAGCAGGCCGCGGAGTCGTTGCCGCGGCTGCTGAGCGTGCTCGACGCCGATTCGGAACCTGTGGTGGTGGCCACCGCGCTGGTGTCCGCCGGGCTCGTGGGCGACGCCGGGCTCGTGGAGCGGCTGACGTCGTTCCTCACGGCCGCAGAGCCGGTCGTTCGGTGGGCCGCGGCGACCGCCCTCGCCCGGCTGGGCGCCACGGGCGCCGAAGGCGCCGAGAGCGCCGTGAGCGCCGGGGTGCTCGCCGAACTGGCGGCCGCCGAAGCGGAGCCACCCGAGCCCGGGGTGTTGTTTCACGGGGGCGATCTGCGGGGGTACGCCGCAGCCTCGCTCACCCTGCTGGCCGACCGGTTCCCGGAGGAAGCCCTGGACGCCGTGACCTACGGGCTGTCCGCGACCTCCGGGCCGGCCAGCTTCCCGGTCGCCGCAGCGGCCCTGCGACTGGCCTTCGCAGAGCCGGGACCGAACGGCCCCCCAAAGTTCGTCGAGCTGACCCAGCGGCAGCAGCGACTGATACGCACACTCGGCTCGCTGGACGCGGACACCTGGAGGTGGGCGAACTTCTGCGAGATCGTCCGCCAGTGGGGTCTGCCCCAGCAGCGCGAGGCGATGCGCGTCTACGCCGGCATGCCGCAAGAGTGATCGCGCACGCAGCGGCCCAGACCCTGTCGGCCGGGACACCACAGGGCCAGCAGGGGCGCTGAGATTTCCCCGGCACCGGGCCAGGAATGACCGCCGCGGGCCTAATGCAGGCCGTCACATCGAGCGCGCAGACCCTCACCGACACCGACCGACCAGACCGTCGCCCTCGAAGCCCTCGCCCTGCCCGCGCTCACGGCCAGCGGCCCGCACGGCTGACAGACTCCCGTGCGGGCCGGGAACCCTCTCCCCGAGCCCGGACCGCATCTCAGGGCGGCCGCCCTGAAGCGCGCCATGAACGTACTGACTCCCCTCCCGGCCGTACTCGGCGAAGGCAGCCATCAGCTCACCATCGCAGCCGAGCGCACCGACGGTGCACTCGTCACCGCGAACCTGTGCGTGTCCGTGGAGGCGTCACCGCTGCGGATGCAGCACACCGAGCAGGGCTGCCTCCACTCTCTCGCCCTGCTGACGTTCGCCCTGGACTACAGCACTATCCGGCGCGCCGTCCTGGCCACGACGACCCCCGGCGAGCCGTTCCCGCGCGCAGCGGCTGGAGCGTACGAGACGGATGGGTGCACCACATGAACCGCCGCGCCCCGCAAAGGGCGGCGTCCCCTGCGCCGGCAGCGCCGTGCCGCTGCGCCTGGTCCACGATCCCCCACAGCTGCCTCAGATCCCCGGCACCGACACGGCGAGCAGGCAGTCGAGACACCCGCCGCCGCCATCCTCGGCAGGGGGACGCACCCGCAGCGGTGACGATCGCTCAGGTGCGAGGCCGACGCGCAGGAAGGGGGGAAGCCCCGCGCGCCGGTGCGATCAGAGGTCGTGACCGCGAGCAAGCTCCACAATGACGGCCCACAGAGCGCGAACGCTCAAGGCAACCGCCACGCGTGCAGCCAACTCCCGGACGACCTTCGCCCGCTTGGTCGACTCTTTGTCGCCCATGTCTCCTCCTCTCCGGTGAGAACCGAGGCCCTCGCACACGGCGCAGGGCATCGGCCCCTCCCCCCGGGAACGAGTCGGAGACACAACCAACTTAACGCCGCAAAGCGGCATTTGAAAGCAGGGCGTACCCCGTGAACCGCGCCCAGCACTCCCGCGCAGTCACCCCCCTCGGACACCACCCGGCACGCGACACCCGGCCGGTTATACGCCCAGCGGGACCCGCCCCCAACAGTTCGCGCATGATCACCAGCACATCAAGCAACTCAACCCGGCGCTCACTCAACCACCGCTGCACGGCGGCCATCTGCCCGAGGACCTACAGACCGTGCCCGCCCCGGGCAGCCCCGAGCACGGGGACTGGCTGCACGAGCGGGACCGGTTCATCACCCGCAACCTCTGCCCGGCCGTGGGCACGCCACGGGCCCGGACCTTTGGTGAGAGGTCCGGGCCCGACACTCGTGAAGGGGCCCTGTCCAGCTGTGCCATCTCATGGCATTGGCTCCTCGCGGTCAGGCCCGGCGGCGTAGGACGTGAGGCGATCGGCGAGCGCGGTGACGAGGTCGCGGAGTTCGTCGGGGCGCTCGATGACGAACGGCCGGTCGAGTGAGGCGAGTACCGGAGGCAACCAGTCGAGCCGCTCCGCCCGCAGCTCGACGCGCAGCCAGCGCTCGGTCGCCCGGTCCTCGCCCGCCACGGGCGCGCACTCCTCCAGGTTGGCGACGCCGGCGGGAAGGCGGGCGCGGATCTGCTCGACCGTCCCGTGGATCCGCAAGGTCACCTCGTGCCGGTACTCGGCCGTGGCGAACGCTGACAACACGCGATCTGCCGGACCGGGACCCACTGGCGCTTCGAATGAGCCGGGCAGAGTCCGCGCGTCTGCGATGCGATCGAGCCGGAAGGTTCGGTCCTCGCCGATCTGGGCGTCCTTGCCCGTGACGTACCACCGGCCCCCATGGGCGACGATCCCGTACGCGTGCAGCGTGCGTTCGCTGCGCCGTCCGTCGCGGTCGGTGTAGCGGATCGAGACCGGTCGGTGGTGGCGCACCGCATCGGCGATGGTGAGCAGGACCCCAGCGTCCGGGGTGTCGAACTCGCCGGGCTGATCCGTGAAGGCGAGGGCTTCCAGGAGTGTGTCGAGCCGACGGGCGAGGTGCTTGGGCAGCACCCGCCGGATCTTCGCCGACGCCGTCTCGCTTGCCGTGCGCTCCGTCGTCGTCAGCCCTGCCCGGCGGCCGGCGACCAGGCCGAGCAGCACGGCCAGCGCCTCGTCGTCGCTGAGCATGAGCGGAGGCAAGCGGTACCCGGGGGCCAGCCGGTACCCGCCGTAGCGGCCGCGCACCGACTCCACGGGCACATCCAGGTCGATCAGCTGGTCCACATACCGGCGCACCGTGCGCCCCTCTACGCCGAGACGGTCGGCGAGCTCGGCCACCGTCCGGGTGCCGCCCGACTGCAGCAGCTCCAGGAGTGTCAGCACGCGTCCGGTGGGGCGAGACATGGTGGCAGCCTAACGCGAATACAGGACCGATTCTGTCCACTATTTCCCCTAGCCTGCGACGAGCACGCCTCAAGCACAGCCAAGGAGATTCCCATGGACTTCGTCTCGATCCGCATCATCACCAGCGACGTCGCACGCCTCGTCACCTTCTACGAGCGAGCCACAGGAGCGCGGGCGACGTGGGCCACCGAGGACTTCGCCGAACTGAAGACCGCGGGCGCCACCCTCGCGATCGCCGGCACCCGCACCGTCCCGCTGTTCGCCCCGGGCTCTGCCCGCCCGGCGGACAACCACAGCGTGATCACCGAGTTCCTCGTCGACGACGTGGACCGCGTGCACCAGAACCTGACCGGCTTCGTCACCGACTTCGTCAACGAGCCCACCACGATGCCCTGGGGCAACCGGTCGCTGCTGTTCCGCGACCCCGACGGCAACCTCGTCAACTTCTTCACCCCCGTCACCCCGGCGGCCATCGAAAAGTTCGCACGCTGATGGCACGGTCGAGTATCGAGCACCGGGTGGGATCGACCGAGGGGTGAGCGGTCCTGGCGATCGAGGTCGGCGGATTGCGCGGATTCGCCGGGTGCGACGAGTCCTGTCTCGTAGGCGAGGACGACGGCCTGGGCTCGGTCGCGCAGGGTCAGCTTGGCGAAGATACGGGCCACATGTGTCTTCACAGTCGCTTCGCTCAGTGCCAGTTGCTGGGCGAGTTCGGTGTCGGACAGGCCCTCGCCCATGAATGTCAGTACCTCGCGTTCGCGTGGTGTCAGTACGGCAAGGTCAGCAGCACAGCTCACCATCGCCAAGGTGCTGCACGACGAGTGGCTCTCCTCCGCTCACCAAGAACCTCCGCCGGACCGCCCCCGCCCGCATGATGCTGACGGGCGCGTACGCTCCGGTGCCAGCTGCCCGGCCTCGCGCCTGGCACAGTGCGCGGGCCGGGCAGCGTGGCCCTTGGGGTGAGGTCGAGCCGGTTGTTCATGCCGAGCTCGAATACGCCGTCAGGATTCACGTGAGTCCAGAACAGCGGGGACACGGCCCGCCGGCCGGCGTCGGTGAGCCCGGTCCGGATATGAGTACGGCCACCGGCTGATGTTCGGGATGTCGAAGGCTCAAAGGAGATCAGCACGATGACCGCACCGGACAGTCTGCCCCGCCGGGTACTCGGCATCGCGCCGAAAGTCGCCCCGGCCGGGCCACGTCACAGGAGCTGGAGCACCTCGGCCAGCGCGCCGGGACGCTGGTCGACGGGCAGGGGATCGACCAGGTGGACGCGGCACCCCAGCGTGGCAGCGCCGGTGTCCGCGTCAGGCTCGTCTCCCACCATGAGTGCATCGCCGGGTGCCACTGCGAGTTTGTCGCACGCCATCTGGAAGATCCGGGGATCGGGCTTCTTCACCCCGCGTTCGAAGGAGAGGAAGTAGGCGTCCACGAGGGAATCGATACCGTGGTCGCGGAAGACAGGGCGCATGTCCCAGCCGATGTTGCTGACGACGGCGACCGGGATGCCTCGCCGTCGCAGGGCGCGGAGGGTCTCCTCGGTGTCGGGATAAGGCAGCCATGCCCCGGACACTTGGGAACGTTCATACAGGGCCTCGGCCAGGTCGGCCGCAGGCAGCTCCGCTTCCCGGGCAAGGGCGGTGAAGGCAGCCCGGTGCCGTTCGGCGGTCAGATCGCGCTCCAGCCACAGTGCCCGCAGATGGGGCGGCACGGTGCGCGGAGGAACCCCTCCGGGCTGAGCCCCGAACTCCTCCAGCCGACTGACGCACGCCTCGAGTTCACCCTCGGGCACGTCCAGAGCGGCCTTCGCTGTCACCGCGCGCAGCCACTGCGCGGCCGATTCGATCCGGAAGAGGGTCCCGGAGAAGTCGAACATCACACCCTTGATCATGCAGCCGATCCTGGCGGCGCCGACGAGCCGGCCGCAACCCGAGCAACCCGCCAACGACCCGGGACCCTTGATGCCCGGATCAACAGAGGAAGAAGACCCACTCTGACCAAATCAGGAATCGAGCCGGGTCGGACCGGTCACCGCAGGCTGAAATCCCGTTCAGGAACCGGATACTTCCGGATGGCCCGCCCGAAGAAACCTCCACGAGGCCCGGCCTTCAGCCCGCCGCCGGAGGTGCGGTGCCCTCCACCCGGCAGCCGCCTTTCCATGTGCCGAGATGAACAACGACATCCACGCGCCCAAAGTAGGGGTATGTCAGGGACACAAACCCTGCCAGAAGCCGTATGACGCGCTGCGGGCTGGTCCAGGCGGAGGGAGCCTTCGGCGCGTGCAGCCCATGCACGGCGGCGGTCTCGGCCGGTTCGTGGTCCGTACGCCGCATGGGAGTTCTCCTTGGGCAGGCTGGAACGAGGAGGCGAAGGCAGCACGGATCACCGCAGGTCGGAGCATCGACCCCACTGATGTGGCGGGGCGCGTGGAGACCCTGCGGGAAGGTGGTGGGGACACCTGGCAGGCGACGATGAGCAGGGGGTGTGCCGCACGGTGGTAGGTGCGAGTACAACGACCGCGGGCGTCGGCAGGGATCGTGCCGGCGGACCCGGCCTGTAAAAGCCTTACCGGGTCCGCCCGTTGGGGCACGGGAGGCGGCGCGGTGCGCGCGCCGCGGCGAGTTACGCGGTGCGGCGGCGCAGAACGCGCAGGGTCGCGACGGCAAGCAGGGCGGCGAGCGCCAGGACGAGGACGCCGGAGGCGATCTGGTAGCCCCAGTAGTCGCCGGAATCGAGGGAGTTGACGAGGTAGGAGTCCTGCGGGAGCAGGTCGTCGAACTGCAGACCGAGCACGCCGCCCGGGTGGAAGCCGTGGACCTTGGAGAAGAGCGGGAAGTCGGCCAGCAGGACGAGGCGGGAGCGGACCAGTACGGCGACGAGCAGCCAGGTCAGCGCCGGCGCCGCGACGACGGCGAGCCAGGAGCGGCGCAGTACCGTCCCGGTGAACGCGCCCGCGGCGACCCCGAGGACGACGTAGGCGAGGGTGACCGGGCCGACGGTGAAGTATGCGGTCTGCTGGTCGGCGCCGTGTACCAGCAGGTCGAGCCGGTAGGCGTGTGTCGCGCTGCGCTGGTAGAGCACCACGAGCGGCGCAGTGAGCAGCGTGCAGAGTGTGGCAAGGGTGGCCCAGCGGGCCGTGAACCAGCGCTGGGGGGTGAGGGACTGGGTCAGTGCCAGGGTGACGCGGCGGCTCTCCCACTCGCGCGCGGTCAGCAGTCCGGCGAGTGCGGCAGCGTACAGGGCGGGCCGGAAGACGACGGAAGCGTTGTCGGAGATCAGCTTCGCGGTCTTGTTGTGGGCGTCGTCCGCGTAGCGGCCGAAGTGGTAGGCGTGCGAACCGACGTGGGCGCGCAGCGCGACGGCGTCGGCCCAGCCCCCGTAGTGGTAGGCCACCACAGCCGCGGTCTGCGCGAACACCGCCGCCAGAATTACAAGCGGGATCCAGTACTGCCGCAGCGCGATCCGTACAAGCGGCAGGCGGCCGCCCGGACGGGGGGCTGTCGGCCCGGTGCCTTCGAGGACGTCGGAGGCGGTGGGGGCGGTGGGACTCATGCGGCGGGTTCCTTGATCAGTGGTATGGAGGTGTCCGGGGTACCGAGGTGGGCCAGCACGAGCTCGTCCAGCGAGGGTGTGCGCACCTCCCAGTCGGCCGGCAGCGGCGCTCCGGACGGGCGGATCAGGGCACTGGTGCCGCGGCCGACGAGGCGGGACTCGATCACGGTGTGGCCGGCAAGGCGCTCGGGGCCTCCGGCAAAGGTGACCACGGCGTGGGAGGCGGTGACGTCGTCGATGCCGCCGCACAGACGGGTGCTGCCCTCGTCGAGCAGGAGCAGGTGGTCGCAGGTATCGGCGAGCTCGCTGATGATGTGCGAGGACATCACGACGGTGGTGCCGGTGTCGGCGACATGGGCCATGAGCAGGCCCATCAGTTCCTGGCGGGCCAGGACGTCGAGGTCGGCCATCGGCTCGTCGAGCAGGAGCAGGTCGGCGCGCTTGCCCAGGGCGAGGGCCAGACCGATCCGGGTGCGCTCGCCGCCGGACAGGTTGCCGACGCGTTCCTTGCTGTGGAAGTGCGCGGGGCCGGCGATCCGCTCGGCGAGCCGCACATCCCAGTTGCCGGGGTTGAGGCGGGCGCCCAGGCGCAGCGTCTCAGCGACGGTGAACCGGGTGAACAGCGGCCGGTGCTGGGCGAGGTAGGCCACCTTGGGGTGACCCGCGTGCGGCGGACCGCCGAGGACCGTGACGCTTCCAGAAGTGGGCCGTTGCAGGCCGGCGGCCAGTTCCAGCAGCGTGGACTTGCCCGCGCCGTTGGGGCCGACAAGAGCGCACACCACCCCGGCCGGCACGGTGAAGCCACAGCCGTCGAGTACGTCCGGACCCCCGCGCCGGTATCTCTTGCTGACGCCGTCGGCCGCCAGGGCCGCGTCAGGACTGGTGAGGTACGACATCGGGTTCCTTCGAGGGGTAGAGATCTTCCAGTACATCGGCGAAGAGGGCGGCGAGGTCGTCGCGCTCCAGTCCTGCCGCACGGGCACGGCCCGCGACGTCCGCGAGCTCGGCTCGCCAGGGCGAGTCGGCCGAGGAACGGCCGAGCGTGCCGGTCACAAAGGTCCCGTGCCTGCGCCGGGTCTCGACCAGGCCCTGGGACTCAAGCTCGCGATACGCCTTGAGCACGGTGTTGGGGTTCAGCGCGGTCGCCTCCACGACCGCGCGGGCCGTGGGCAGCCGGTCGCCCGGCTGCAACAGCCCCAGCCGCAGAGCCTGCTGGACCTGCTGGACGATCTGCACGTAAGCGGGGATGCCTCCGCGCCGATCGATCCGGAAGTCGAAGCCCACGACCGAACCCCCAATGCATCAATGAACTACCTGAATAGTGCATTGAATCGTTCCCGCACGTCAAGCCGCCCCTACAAGCCCCAACAGCGCCAGGCCGCCGACACTGTCGCGTACCTCGCCGCAGGCAGCGGCTCCACCCCGAGCCGGCGCGGCACCCAGAACCCTGGCGAATTCGGGCATCAAGCGACTGAACAGCGGAACGAAACGCCCCTAACGCAGCGGCCGGCCGCCCGACCGAGCCGCCCAGCGCCGCCGTATCCAGTCACCGGCCTCCCCTGCTGCGCCCAGGACAACGGCGGATGCGGCGCACCCGGCAAGTGATGCGGGCTGCCCAAGAATGGTGCCCGTCAGCCAGAACAGGCCGGTAAGGACTGTCCACCAGCCAATGACCGACCAGACCGCAACTCGTCGGCGCGACTTCGGTGTCATCGAACGCCGCCTTTGGCTGTGCCGAGGCGGGCCAGACCGGCCAGCAGGCATCCGGCCACCCCGACGATCCCGCCGACGGCGGTCAGGGCCAGGCTCATTTCCGGGGAGGCACCGCCCAAGCGGGGGATCGCGTTCAGGGGTGCTACGGCGTAGAGGGACAGGAGGGCCCAGCCGTGGGCGCGTACCGGCGCGAGCTGGGCCCGCAGGCGGGCCGGTGCCCAGCCGGCGGCCATCGCCAGCCCAGCGGGCAGCAGGGTGAGCGAGAAGATCGTCAATCCGATCCACTGCCAGGTCATCATCGTCGTGTCCTGTCAGCTGTGCTGGTGGCGGGCGGATACGGCCATGACGAGGCCGGTGAGGAGCAGGGCCAGGCCGATGATGAGGACGGGAAGTCCGGGGCCGGGCAGGAAATACATGGCCACACCGGCCAGAGTCACAGGTGCGCCGATAGCGGCTGTCACCCTGGCCATTCGTCGCTGCGACACGGGCTGCTCCTTGTTCGGGACTGCGGGAGATGTGACGGCCGGGATGCTGCGGCTGGCGAGGCAGGCGGTGAGCGCCCTGATGAGCAGCGCCCTGGCCGCCGCCCATCCGAAGCTGCTCTCGCCGATCACGACGCTCGCCACGGCGGCGGTCGCGCTGGCCACCATAGCCAGGAGTTGCCGGCGAACACCGAATGCCGTCAGGCACTGCGACATGCTGTGGCCCGTGCGCGGCTGCGCGCTCCCCGATGCCGGCGGGTCCTCGCCGACTGTCTGGTGTACCGCCGGAAGCGTCTCGCCAGGTCGCGCACGCGCTCGACCAGCCCGGCATCGAGCCGGCGATGCTTCCCGTCGACGTCGCCGAACATCCCTATCTGCGGTGCCAGGTGATCGGGATCGTTCACGGCGACGTGGACGGGAAGCTGCGGGGCACCGCTGAGTGCCCGGTCCGCGCTCAGTTCGTCGGCCCGGCCGGGGCGTTGTGAAGCGGGAACGGTTGCCGGATCTTGTCGCTTGCGCGATAGCTGCCGGGTACACCCTCGACCAGTGCGAGCATTGAGGTCGCGTGCTCCGTGCGGAGCGGCAGGGTCGCCCGGTAGTCCGGCGATTCGTACCACTCCTGCGCGCGGGTCGGATCGGGGATCTCGAGTATCACGATGCCGCCGTTCCAGGTTCCCTCGTGCACGACGAGCCGTCCGCCGTGCACGAGGAAGCGTCCGCCGTACGGTGCCATCGTGGCCTTGATCCGCTCGAGGTACTCCGCGATCTCCGGGCAGATGGCGACGTTCTCCAGGTAACCGATCACGTACCCGCGCGGCGCCGTCAGGCCGGCACCTTGTCCAGGAAACCGTGCACGTCCTGGATCCGGCCCGACTCGTCCAGCACCAGGACGTCGAACCCGATCACCAGCGGCTCGGCTCCCTCCGGACCCAGGCCCCAGCGGAATCGCACCTGACGATGGTGAGCGTCGGCCTCACCGACCTCGGTGAAAACAAACCCCGGAAACTGCGCCTGGACGCCGTCGACGATCGCAGCGATCCCCTCATGGCCGGAGGCCTCGGCCAGCGGATCGGTGTAGGTCGCCTCGGGCGACCAGTACTCGGAGATCAACGCCGCCCGCTCGTCACCGGTCGCGTTCCAGGTGGCCAGGTACTGCTGGACGATGCCCTTCATGTTCAGTTCTCCCGTTCGTCTCGATCGGCTGATGTCCCAGATCCTGGCCCGGGCCGGTCATCCGATCCATGACCTCACAGGTCATGGCACCCCGGACACAGAGACTTAGACTCGCAGGCATGAGCGTTGCAGCCGAAGTCCCGCCGGTCGGTGCGCTGCTGCGGACCTGGCGTGAACGACGCCGGTTCAGCCAGCAGGAGCTGTCCAACCGTTCGCGGGTCTCCACCCGGCACCTCAGCCGGGTGGAGACCGGCAAGGCACACCCGACGCCGGAGATGCTCATGCACCTCTCCGACAACCTGGATGTGCCGCTGCGTGATCGCAACCAGCTCCTGCTGGCCGCCGGATACGCACCGCGCTATCAGGATCACCGACTGGACGACGCGTCGATCGCAGTGGTGATGGACGGCCTGCGCCGACTCCTCGACGCCCATCTGCCGTACCCCGCGCTGCTGTTGGACGATCACTGGGACATCGTCGACGCCAACGCTGCCGTTGATCAGCTCCTGGCCGGTTGCGCGCCGGAACTGCTGGAGCCGCCGATCAATGTGGTCCGGGTCTGTCTGCATCCGGACGGGCTGGCCGGCCGGATCCGCAATCGTACGGAGTGGGGCAGCCATCTGCTGCAGCAGGTGAGCCACCGTGCCGAGCGCACCCATGACCAGCGCCACCACGAGCTGGCCGCAGAGATCGCCGGATACCTCAACAAATCCGATGCCGCCACCCCCCTCACGGGACCAGTGATCACCCTCGAAATCGATGTGGCCGGCACCCCTCTCCGGTTCTTCAGCACCTCCGCCACCCTCAGCACCGCTACCGATGCCGCCCTGGAAGGGCTGCATCTCGAGACGTTCCTGCCAGCCGACGACGAGACCCGACGCCGGTTCGATCAGCGGTAGACCACGCCAGAAGCCTCCCCTCGCACGCCAGACACCACCCCGATGCCTGCGCCGGTGATCTCTCGCCTGCCAACACTGAGGCCGTTGATCACGTCCCACGCAAGTCGGGTCGAGTCTTGACCGGCGTCGCGAGCGTCTCCCTGCCTGCGGCCTTGTACTTGCGCCGCCAGGGTGCCCACGGATCGCTCCGACACCCCGAACACCTCGGCCGCCTGCCGGTACGTCCGCACGTATCCCGACTCCAGCGCGGCCACCACGCGCAGCCGCACCACCTCCTGCGCGGCAGGCGCCGGACGCCGCCAGGACCGGCGCGCGACGGCTGCCCGCACCGCGAGACGATCCGGGCTGCCCCGGCCTCGCTCGCCGTCCCCGCCTGAGCATCCGTCCGGTGGTCACCCACCAGGGCAGCCCATACGTGCACCTGGGCGTGATCCGTGCCGATGCCGCCGAGAAGCAGACGGAGGCGACCCTGAGCGCCGAGTAGAGCGCGATGCGGCCTGCCCGTGCGCCGAGCATCCCCCGGTTGGCGCACAGGCTTCCTGCACAGGAACCACACTCGCCCTGGTCCCTCGCCTGCTCGTGACATGCCCTCGGACGGACCATCCGGCAGCCCAACGAGCTATCGGGTCATAACGTACCGAAGATGAAGAAACGTTACATCGCCTTTCTCGTGAGTGCGGTAGCGTTCGTCGGCTCCTGCGCCGCCGCCGCATCAACGGACACGGCACAGCGGACGCACACCGTGCATCCGGGGGAGTCGATCCAGAAGGCGGTGGACACCGCCAAGGCGGGCGACACCGTGCTGGTGCTGCCCGGCACGTACCACGAGAGCGTCAAGGTGACGACGCCCGGCCTGACCCTGCGCGGCACGGGCAACACCACCATCCTCCAGCCGGCCGCAAAGTCGGCGGACGACTGCGGCAAGCGCGGCAACGGCATCTGCGTGTCCGGCACCAAGACCAAGCGGCTCACGGGCGTCACCGTCTCCGACCTCAAGGTGACCGGCTTCTCCTACGCCGGGGTGATGGCCCTGGCGACCGACGGGCTGACCGTGCAGCGCGTGACCGCCGAGAAGAACACCGTCTGGGGCCTCGCCGAGGAGCGCTCCCAGCACAGCCTGTACCGGCAGAACACCGTCCGCAACAGCGGGGACGCGGGCATCTTCCTGGCCAACACGCTCACGGTCGAACAGGGCTCCGTCGACACCAACCACACGCAGATCGCGCAGAACACCCTGACGGGCAACCGGATCGGCATCACCATCCGCCGACTGCGCAACCTCACCGTCACGAGCAACGACATCACCGGCAACTGCATGGGCGTCTCCATCGTCGGCGACGAGAACAAGCCGAAGGCCGGCGCGGTGACCGTGCGCGGCAACCAGGTCATGAAGAACAACAAATACTGCGCCAAGACCAAGCGGCTGCCGTTCCTCCAGGGCTCGGGCATCCTCCTGTCCGCCACCGACACGAACGACGTCACCGGCAACGTGGTCACCGGGAACTCCGGCACCTCCCCGCTGTCGGGCGGCATCGTGCTCTTCAAAAGCTTCGTCGGCGCCACCAGTGACAACAACCGGATCAGGAACAACTCGCTGCGCGACAACTCCCCCGCCGACCTGGTCAACCAGGAGGCTGCCCAGCGCGGCAACGCCTTCGAGCACAACACCTGCCGGGCGTCCCAGCCCGAGGGCCTGTGCTGAGAGGCCGGCCACGACACCCCGTCGCAGCACAGGGGGGCGGGCGGCCCGGCCGGGTCCTGGCATGCCGAGACCTCACCAGCCGGGGACGACGGAGAGGTGGCTGGTGGGGCTCCTACCCGCGGTTCTCTCGTGATCTGCCGACGGTAGGCAAGTTCGCGGTGGTGTGAAGCGGCCCCTTCCCCGGCAGCTGCAATGCCGGGGAAGGGGCCGCTTTGGTGTGCGGGCCGGCTACCCGAGCCAGATGGCGTCGATCACATACAGGCGGCCCGCTGCGCGGTTGATCCGGGAGACGGCGGTCAGCGATCCGACCGCGGCCGCGCGAACGCCGTCGTCTTCGTCTTCGGGGGCGCGGGCATCAAACGGCGGTCAGGTCCACGAGTCACAGCCGGCGATGTCCAGCGCGTCGCACAGCATCGCGACCGCGTGCGGCGGGAGTTCGGCAAGCACCTTCGAGGCCTGCAGCGACACCCGGGCCGGCCACGCTTCGCCGGACGCCGGCGGGGCCCGCCTTCGTGTGACGACGTGCACGCGGAAGACGTCCGAGCCGCCGAATCGCGCTCCACGAGCGATCTGACGCGTGCGGGGCGGGCCTGGCAGCCTTCTCACCACCCGGCAGGGAACCCACAGACTCCCCCGCACCCGACCACAGCCCCCCCCCGTTACCTTTTTCGTGGCTCCGCAACGGGGCCTCCGGCCTTCGGATCCGGCATGACTTCCCCCCCTTGTTGTTCATGACAATGCCGTTGCTTTTGGGGTGTGCGTGCTGTTGAGCCATGCGTGTTGGTGTCGCGTCTGGAGCGGCTGGGGTTGGGCATCCTGACTCGGTCGTGTCCTGCTGAGTTGGTGGACCGGGTCGTTGCTG
>NZ_VJZD01000058.1 GCF_009377175.1 Streptomyces adustus | reverse complement strand
GGGGACGGGTGCGGCGAGCAGTCCGGGGGCGGTGGGCGCCGCGGACCACGCGGTGAGGGCGATCGGTGTGGCCACGGTGAGCGGACGTATCAGCGGGGACATGGCGGCGACGCCGGCCACCACCGGGGCGGTGAGCGCGTGCACGACGTCCTCGCCCGCGCCGGGCGCCTGCGCCCCGGGCAGCAGCGGCGCCGCCGACCCGGTCGGGGCGAGCGGGGTCTGCTCCGACGCCCCCGTCCGGCCCTGCCCGACGAGCGGCCCGAACCCGCGGCGCCGCTGGCCCTCGGAGACGCCCGTGGTCGACGTGCCCGGGGTGCGCGCCGGAGTGACGTTGCTGCCGCTGCCGGAGCCGCCGCGGGCCTCCGTGGCCGTGCCGCCCGGCGCACCGGTGGTGACCCCGCCGAGCGCCACCGCGGCGAGCGAGACCGCACCGGCGGCGACGAACGCGAACCGCAGCCCGCGCGAGGCGGACCGCTCGGCTTCGCCACGGCCCACCGGATGGATCCGGAAGCCGCGGTCGGGGGAGCCGGACGGCAGCACGGGACCGTGATCGCCGGAGGGGACGAAGCCGAAGTCGAACGGGTCCTCGCGCCGGACACCGAAGACCCCGGCCCGGCCGGCGAAGCCTCCGGAGGCACGGCCGGCGAAGCCCCCGAAGCCGCCCCCGCCGAGCGGCGGGGGTGCGTCGCCGGGGTCGCCCCCGGGAAGTCCCTGGAGCCGGGCCAGGAAGCTCTCGGAGGGGGCCGGTGGGGCCACTTCCGCGAAGACGTTCTTCAACCGGCGCTGGGCGTCGACCTCGGTCTTGCACTTCGGGCAGGTCGCCACGTGCGCCAGCACGCGCTCGCGCGCGTCATGACCGAGCTCTCCGTCCACCAGGGCGGAGAGTCGGTCTCCCAGGTGCTGCTCGGCCAGGAGCCGTTCGGTGGGGATGGGTCGTGATCCGGTCACGCGGTCGCGCCCCCTCCCCCCAGAGCGGGCACCCGGGGGACGAAGGAACGGCGCTCGGCGCGCGCCTGGGGCGAGCGGTGCGCCAGGGCCTTGCGCAGCTGGGAGCGGCCACGGTGGATCCGCGAGCGGACCGTGCCGAGCTTGACGCCGAGGGTCGCGGCGATCTCCTCGTACGACAGTCCTTCGATGTCGCACAGGACGACCGCGGCGCGGAACTCGGGCGCGAGGGTGTCGAGGGCCTGCTGGACGTCCGCGTCGAAGTGCGCGTCGTTGAAGACCTGTTGCGGGGACGGTTCGCGGCTGGGCAGCCGCTCCGCCGCGTCCTCGCCGAGGGCGTCGAAGCGGATGCGCTGCTTGCGGCGGACCATGTCCAGGAAGAGGTTCGTGGTGATGCGGTGCAGCCAGCCCTCGAACGTGCCCGGCGAGTACGTGGACAGCGAGCGGAAGACGCGGACGAAGACCTCCTGGGTGAGGTCCTCGGCGTCGTGCTGGTTGCCGGTGAGGCGATAGGCGAGCCGGTACACCCGGCCGCTGTGCATGCTGACGATCTCCTCCCAGGTGGGCGGAGTCCACGCCTGCCCGTCCGCGTCGGTGGAGAAAGTCGCGGTCTGGGTCGTGTCAGCGGCATGGCTGGGGTCAGCAGCAGTGTCGTTCACGGATTTCGGCCCGCCCGACGATCCGAGGAAGCGCCTCAGCACTCCCCCCCGATCCACAGGCTCAGCCGCACCTCCCCTGTCGGCTCTGGTGGTGTCCAGTGGAGCCCCTACCATAGCCACCTCGCCCGTTAGCTCCGGATAAGCGGTTTTACAAGAATTTGATCTGTGCTGGCACGGCTCATACGGCTGCGTGAGCACTTGCCCCTCGACCTGCTTGTCGCGCGGTCCGTCGTCGTGATCCAACCGTGTCCCCCCGCCCGTCTGCGCCACCTCTATAAACGCCCGGTCCCATCTGCGGGTTCCCGGCGGCAACGGATACAGTCACGCCCAGGCAACCATGGGACAGGAGAGGGTCATCACCGGCAACCGGCAGACGAGCTGGGCGTTCGCCGACGCCTATGTCGCCGAGGACGAAGCACTGCGCTGGGCCCGCGACCGGGCCCGCGAAGCGGGGCTGCGCTCGGTGTCGCCCGGCACGGGCGCCGCGCTGCGGTTGCTGGCGGCCTCGGTGGACGCGAAGGCGGTCGCGGAGATCGGCACCGGGACGGGTGTCTCGGGCATCCACCTGCTGCGCGGCATGCGGCCGGACGGCGTGCTGACCACCGTGGACCCCGAACCGGAGCACCAGCAGTTCGCCCGGCACGCCTTCCGCGCGTCGGGCTTCGCCAGCAACCGGGCCCGTTTCATCCCCGGCCGCGCGCTGGACGTCCTGCCCCGGCTGGCGGACGCCGGCTACGACCTCGTCTTCTGCGACGGCGACCGGCTGGAGTTCCTCGACTACCTAGCTGAATCGTTGCGCCTCTTGCGCCCCGGGGGCCTGGTCGTCTTCGAGGGCGTCTTCGCCAACGGTCGCACGGTCGACTCCGGGCCGCAGCCCACGGAGGTCATACGGATCCGGGAGCTGCTGCGCGACCTGCGGGAGATACCGGAACTGGTGCCGTCGCTGCTCCCCGTGGGCGACGGCCTGCTGTGCGCGGTCAAGCGCTGACGTACGCCCGCCCGCACCGCACGGCCGCGGCACCCGCAGGCCCCCGGCCCGCCGACGACACACCCATCGGCCCTCGGCCCGCCGAAGACGCAGCCACACCCGCACCCGCAGCGAACGCAGCCGCCCCGGCACCGAAGGGGCACCGGGGCGGCTGAAAGAGTACGGTCGCTTTCGCGCTCAGCCGACGACCTTCTTGAGGGCGTCGCCCAGCGCGTCAGCTTCGTCAGGGGTCAGCTCGACGACGAGTCGACCGCCGCCTTCGAGCGGAACGCGCATGACGATGCCCCGCCCCTCCTTGGTCACCTCGAGCGGGCCATCACCCGTTCGCGGCTTCATGGCCGCCATGCTCGTTCCCCTTCCTGAAACCAGCTCATCGTCAAAGCCGACGGCCCCTGGGAGGGCACGCGCAATCCTCAGCGTGGGACGCACGACACCGGCATCGAACACATTGCTTCCAGGCCATTATCCCGCATCTCAGGACCCGATGACCAACATCAGTCGGCATCGCTTGGGCAACGCGCGCGAGCAAAACCACTCAATTCGGCGATGTGACTGCGATACTGCTCCGCTGCACGGACGCCGCGCGACCGGAAACCCGTCGGAATTTCTTTGACGCAGGTCACACGGACGCTCCGGCGCACAGCCGGTGATCTCCGCCATGCTGTCCTTCGGACACCTGACGTACCGGCCGGTACGTCCTCACAGCGACACATCCGGAGGGGTTCCGCCATGGCCGACACCGTGCTCTACGAGGTGAGCGACGGGCTCGCGACGATCACCCTGAACCGCCCCGAGGCGATGAACGCGCTGAACGTCGAGGCCAAGGTCGCCCTCCGCGACGCGGTCGAGGCCGCGGCCGCGGACGGCGCCGTACGGGCCGTGCTGCTGACCGCGGCCGGCGACCGCGCGTTCTGCGTGGGCCAGGACCTGAAGGAGCACATCGGGCTGCTGATGGCCGACCGGGAGACCGGCTCGGACCGGACCATGAGCACGGTCAGGGAGCACTACAACCCGATCGTGCGGGCCCTGGCCGGGGCGCAGAAGCCGGTGGTCGCCGCGGTGAACGGGGTCGCGGCCGGGGCCGGTTTCGGATTCGCGCTGGCCGCGGACTACCGGATCGTGGCGGACACGGCCGCGTTCAACACCTCGTTCGCGGGCGTCGCCCTGACCGCGGACTCGGGCATCTCGTGGACCCTGCCGCGGGTGGTCGGGCCGGGTCGCGCCGCCGACCTGCTGCTCTTCCCGCGCGGTATCAAGGCACAGGAGGCGTACGAGCTGGGGATCGCGAACCGGATCGTGCCGGCGGCCGAGCTGCGCGCGGAGGCCGAGAAGGTGGCGCGGGCGCTGGCCGAGGGGCCGACGGTGGCCTACGCGGCGCTCAAGGAGGCCGTCGCCTACGGGCTGAGCCACTCGCTGGACGAGACCCTGGAGAAGGAGGACGAGCTCCAGACGCGGGCCGGGTCCTCGGAGGACCACGCGATCGCGGTCAAGGCGTTCGTCGACAAGGAGAAGCCGAAGTACCTGGGCCGCTGAGGCCGCCCGGCCGCGGGCCGGTCCGGCGTCGGAGGGTGGGCGCGCCCGGTCGTGGGCACGCCCGGCTCCGGCGGGCGGGCTCAGCCGCGGCGGGCGGTGCAGTCCGCGAGATGGTCGTCGACCAGTCCGCACGCCTGCATGAGCGCGTACGCCGTGGTCGGCCCGACGAAGCGCAGGCCGCGCTTCTTCAGGGCCTTCGACAGGGCCGTCGACTCCGGGGTGACCGCCGGGACGTCCACCAGGCCCTCGGGGGCCGGGCGGGCGGACCGGTCGGGGGCGTGCGACCAGATCAGCTCGTCCAGCTCGCCGGGGGCCCAGTCGGCCAGGACGCGCGCGTTGGCGATCGTGGCGTCGACCTTGGCGCGGTTGCGGATGATGCCGGTGTCGGCGAGGAGGCGTTCGCGGTCGGTGTCGGTGAAGCCCGCGACCTTGGCGATCACGAACCCGTCGAAGGCGGCCCGGAACCCCGGGCGGCGGCGCAGGATGGTGATCCAGGACAGGCCGGACTGGAAGGCCTCCAGGCTGAGCCGTTCGAAGAGTTCGTCGTCGCCGTGGACCGGGCGGCCCCACTCCTCGTCGTGGTAGGCCACGTAGTCGGGGGTGGACAGGGCCCAGGGGCAGCGCAGCAGGCCGTCCGGGCCCGCGATCGCGTCGCTCACCGGTGGTCCTCCTCGTCGGGCTTGTCCATGGAGATGCGGGGCCCGGCCTGGGCGCCCGCCAGCGCGGACTCCAGGTCGGCGATCCGTGCGTCGCGCTCGGCGAGTTCGGCGCCGAGGCGGTTGAGGACGTCGTCCACGTCGGACATGCGGTAGCCGCGGGCGGCCAGCGGGAAGCGCAGGCTGTCGATGTCGGCCCGGTCGACCGGGCGCTGCGGGGGCAGCGGGTCGTGCAGCCGCTCGGGCGCGGCCTCCGGCAGCGGGCCGGTGCCCTCGCCGCCGCCGACCACGGCCAAGGTCACCGCGGCGACCACCACGGCGAGCGCGACCACCAGGAAGAAGAACATAACCATCGCTGGGTCCCCATGCTCGGTGTGCTCGGTGTCGAAAGTGTCAGGGTCCGATCGTGCCATGCGAATCTGACGGTTAGGGTCGCAGGCGGCCGAAGACCAGGACGTACTAGGAGAGGTCACAGGGGATGCTCAGGCTGGGCAGGCGTGAATTCGACGCGCACGAGCCGGTGATCATGGCGATCGTGAACCGGACCCCGGACTCCTTCTACGACCAGGGGGCGACCTTCCGGGACGAACCCGCCCTCGCGCGCGTGGAGCAGGCCGTGGCGGACGGCGCGGCGATCATCGACATCGGCGGGGTGAAGGCCGGGCCGGGCGAGGAGGTGACGGCCGCGGAGGAGGCACGGCGGACCGTCGGCTTCGTGGCCGAGGTGCGGCGGCGCTTCCCGGACGTCGTGATCAGCGTGGACACCTGGCGGGCCGAGGTCGGGGAGGCGGTCTGCGCGGCGGGCGCGGATCTGCTGAACGACGCGTGGGGCGGGGTGGACCCGGGGCTCGCCGAGGTCGCCGCGCGGTACGGGGCGGGGCTGGTGTGCACGCACGCGGGCGGCGCGCAGCCGCGGACCCGGCCGCACCGGGTGACGTACGACGACGTCATGGCCGACATCCTGCGGGTGACCGTTGGACTGGCCGAGCGGGCGGTGGCGCTGGGGGTGCCGCGGGAGTCCGTGCTGATCGATCCGGGGCACGACTTCGGGAAGAACACCCGGCACAGTCTTGAGGCGACCCGGCGGCTCGGGGAGATGGTCTCGACGGGGTGGCCGGTGCTGGTGTCGCTGTCCAACAAGGACTTCGTCGGGGAGACGCTGGACAAGCCCGTGAAGGAACGGGTGCTGGGCACGCTGGCGACGACGGCCGTGTCGGCGTGGCTGGGCGCGCAGGTGTACCGGGTGCACGAGGTGGCGGAGACCCGGCAGGTGCTGGACATGGTGGCGTCGATCGCGGGCCGCCGGGACCCGGCGGTGGCCCGACGCGGCCTGGCCTGACCACCCCGGGCCGCGCCCGGCACATGGCCGGGTCCCTTGCGGACGGTCGGGCCCCGGCGAGGGCGGGCCTCGACGACGGTCAGACCTCGACGACGGTCAGGCCCCCGTGGACGGTCAGGTCCCCGTGGACGGCCGGGCCGCCGGCCGGCGGGCAGGCCTCGACGGACCGGGCGGCCCCCGACGAATCGTCAGGCCCCGGCGGGCGGGCGAACCGCCGCCGGGGCCGTCGGGCTCGGGTCCGGGCTCAGTGGCGGCCCGCCTCCTTGGAGACCAGTGCGACCGCCTCGTCCACGTCGTCCGTGACGTGGAAGAGGTTGAGGTCCTGCTCGGACGCCTTGCCCTGGGCGATCAGGGTGTGCCTGAGCCAGTCGACCAGGCCGCCCCAGTAGGTGCTGCCGAACAGGACGATGGGGAAGCGGGTGACCTTCTGGGTCTGGACGAGGGTCAGGGCCTCGAAGAGCTCGTCCAGGGTGCCGAGGCCGCCGGGCAGGACGACGAAGCCCTGCGCGTACTTCACGAACATCATCTTGCGGACGAAGAAGTAACGGAAGTTCAGGCCGATGTCGACGTAGGGGTTGAGCCCCTCCTCGAACGGCAGCTCGATACCGAGGCCGACCGAGACACCGCCCGCCTCGGACGCGCCCTTGTTCGCCGCCTCCATGGCGCCGGGGCCGCCGCCGGTGATGACCGCGAAGCCCGCGTCCACCAGGCCGCGGCCCAGCTGGACGCCCGCGTCGTACTCCAGGCTGTTCCTCGGTGTGCGGGCCGAGCCGAACACGCTGATCGCGGGCGGGAGTTCGGCGAGCGTGCCGAAACCTTCGATGAACTCCGACTGGATGCGCAGCACCCGCCACGGGTCGGTGTGGACCCAGTCCGACGGGCCGCCCGCGTCGAGGAGCCGCTGGTCCGTCGTGCTCGCCGTCACCTGGCTCCGCCTTCGGAGGACGGGTCCCAGTCGCTGTTCCTCCGGTGGCTGCTTCTTGCCCTCGGGGTTCCCGGTAGCCATGTGCGCTCCCTCCGCGGTCGGGACATCCCCCGCTCCGGCCGGACCGGAGTCGGGGGACAGGTCTTTCCACCTCAGCCTAGATCTACGCGGGTTACGTACGGGGGACGTCGGCATGTCCTGCGTGGAGCGGCGGCCCCTCAGTCCGTCAGCCAGGCGCGCAGCCGCTCCTCGCCCGCCAGGATCTTGTCGATATCCACCCGTTCGTCCCGCTTGTGTGCCAAGTGGGGGTTTCCGGGGCCGTAGTTCACCGCCGGGACGCCGAGCGCGGAGAAGCGGGAGACGTCCGTCCAGCCGAACTTGGGCTGCGGGGTGCCGCCCACCGCCTCGATGAAGGCCGCCGCGGCCGGGTGGGACAGACCGGGCAGCGCGGCGCCGCTGTGGTCGTCGATCACGAACTCCGTCACCCCGCAGTCCGCGAACACCTCGCGGACGTGGGCGACGGCCTCCTCCTCGCTGCGGTCGGGCGCGTAGCGGAAGTTGACCGTGACGACGCATTCGTCGGGGATGACGTTCCCGGCCACTCCGCCGGAGATGCCCACCGCGTTCAGGCCCTCCCGGTACTCCAGGCCGTCGATCACCGGCCGGCGCGGCTCGTAGGAGGCGAGGCGGGCCAGGATCGGGGCGGCCGCGTGGATCGCGTTGGACCCCATCCAGCCGCGTGCCGAGTGGGCGCGCTCGCCCGCCGTCCGCAGCAGGACCCGCAGGGTGCCCTGGCAGCCGCCCTCCACCTGGCCGTCGGACGGCTCCAGGAGCACCGCGAAGTCACCTTCCAGCCACTGCGGACGGTGCTCCGCGACGTGCTTGAGGCCGTTGAGCTCGGCGGCGACCTCCTCGTTGTCGTAGAAGACGAAGGTCAGGTCGCGGTTCGGGGACGGGACCGTGGCGGCGATGCGCAGCTGGACCGCGACACCGGACTTCATGTCGCAGGTGCCGCACCCCCACAGCACGCCGTCCTCGTCGAGGCGGGAGGGGACGTTCCCGGCGATCGGCACCGTGTCGATGTGGCCGGCCAGCACGACCCGCTCCGGACGCCCCAGGAAGGTGCGGGCGACCACGTTGTTGCCGTAACGCTCCACCGTCAGGTGCGGCAGGGTGCGCAGCGTCGTCTCGATCGCGTCCGCGAGGGGCTTCTCGGTGCCGCTCTCGGACCGGAAGTCGACCAGCTGCGCGGTGAGCCGGGCGGCGTCCGACGTGAGGTCAAGTGGGGTATCGGCCATGGCGCCGACCCTAGCGCGCCGGACCCTCCGCCCACTGTCCACACCCGGCGCGGCGGCCCCAGGGGCCTCCGCTACCTTGTACGAGTGCCAGAGCCGTCCCCCACCTCCCCCAAGCGCCGCGGCCGTCTCCTCCGTTTCGGAGCGGCCGTCGTGGTCCTGTGCGCGGTCGCCGGTTATCTCGCGGTCCAGTACCTCACCGGAGGCACCGGCGGCCCCGGCTGCCGGGTCGTCTCGGGCCAGGGCGATCCCGCGGTCTACGAGTTCACTCCCGAACAGGCGGTGAACGCGGCGACGATCTCGGCGGTCGGCACCGACAGAGGGCTGCCCGAGCGGGCCGTGACCATCGCGCTCGCGACCGCGCTCCAGGAGTCGGGGCTGCGCAACATCGAGCACGGCGACCGCGATTCGCTGGGTCTGTTCCAGCAGCGGCCGTCGCAGGGGTGGGGCACCGAGCAGCAGATCATGGACCCGACGTACGCGGCGGGCGTCTTCTACGAGCACCTGGTCAAGGTCTCCGACTACACGGAACTCCCGCTCACCGTGGCCGCGCAGCGGGTGCAGCGCAGCGGCTACCCGGAGGCGTACGCCAAGCACGAGTCGGACGCCGCGCTGCTCGCCGCCGCCCTCACCGGGCGCACGGCGGCCACCCTGACCTGTGACGGCCGTCAGACGGCCGCGACCGCCGCCACGGCCGCGGGGCCGAGCGCGGTCCGCACGGCGCTGGTACGGGACTTCGGGCGCGAGGCGTTGCAGGAGGCCGGCGCGGAGGTGGACGGCAAGCACGGCAGCAAGCACGGCGGCGGCAAGGCCACGTCGGCGCCCGTGCCCGAGGTGAGCGCCGCGGCCGACGGCCGGACCGTGACGGTGCCCGTGCCGAGCGGCACGGGCGACGCGGCGGGGCGCAGCACCGACGAGCGCGGCTGGCAGATCGCGCACTGGGCGGTGGCCAACGCCTCCGCGCTGCACATCTCGCGCATCTCCTACGCCGGGCGGGAGTGGACCGCCGGGACGACCGACAGCCGGTGGCGCACGGCCAGGACTCCGGCCGCCGACACGACCGAGACGGAGCAGGCGGCCGGGGGCTCGATCCGGATCGTCACCGCACCGCAGTAGCGGGCGGCGGACGGCGATCAGGGGCACCGCGCAGCCGTACGGGGCTTCACCCGCGCGGGTTGTGCGGGGCGGCCGGGGACGAACCCCCGCGCGGGCCCGCGTGCCGGTCCGTCCCGATACGCCGCATCCCTTGCGGCCCAAGGGCCTTGCGGTTCAGCCGAGTTGCAGACCGTGCGACCTTTGCCCGATTTTATCCGTACCTGATAATGCGATGCATTGCGAATTCTTTGCGCGGGACGTCCGCAACCTTCGCGGGCTTCGAGCGGTAGTCAGGGGGACCGAGCCCGGTCGATCAATCCCGATCAACTAACGGGTCCGGTCGGACACTTCCCTGTTCTCTCCCTCGAAGGAGCATCATGTCCCTGCCTCTGACCCGCCGGATCGCCCGTGTCGCGCTGCTGGTCGCAGCGGGAGCGGCTGCCGGGGTCGGTGCGGCCGGCTCCGCGAGTGCGGCCGCCGAGCTGCCGGCCACCCCGAACCTCGGCGGGCTGACCGCCCTGGACGGCGCGAACCTCGGCAACACGATCGACGGCGCGGCACACCACGTCACCGCATTCACGAACGAGACCGACGGCAAGGCCGCCAAGAAGGCGGCGCCGACCGCGGGCAAGACCGGTGGGAAGGCCGCCAAGAAGGCGGCGCCCGCGGCCCACAAGGGCGCGGGAGCCGGCGGGGGCGTCCTCGGGCAGGCGACGTCGGCGGCCACGAAGGGCGGACTGCCCACGGACTCCCTCACCAAGGGCGGGCTGCCGATGCAGACGCTGCCGCTGAAGGGGCTGCCGCTGGGCGGCTGAGCCGACACCGCACGGCGACGGGGTCCGGGGGAAACCCGGACCCCGTCGCCGTGTCCTGTCCGCGCGCCGGGCCGCGGGGGCCCGTCGGCGGTCAGCGTGCCAGTCGCTCCACCGCGGCCCGTACCCGCTCGTCCGTCGCCGTGAGCGCGACCCGGACGAACTTCTCGCCCGCGGTGCCGTAGAAGTCCCCGGGGGCGACCAGGATGCCGAGGTCGGCCAGCCGGGACACGGTGGTCCAGCAGGACTCGTCCCGGGTGGCCCACAGGTAGAGGCTGGCCTCGCTGTGCTCGATCCGGAAGCCGTTGCCCAGCAGCGCGTCGCGCAGCAGCGTGCGCCGGGACGCGTACCGTTCGCGCTGCTCACGGACGTGGACGTCGTCGCCGAGCGCCGCCACCACGGCCGCC
The DNA here is from genome assembly GCF_009377175.1 of Streptomyces adustus. GTDB lineage: Bacteria > Actinomycetota > Actinomycetes > Streptomycetales > Streptomycetaceae > Streptomyces > Streptomyces adustus. Next base: position 31,824 of record NZ_VJZD01000058.1, on the reverse strand, counting down.
TGCGTCGGGGCCGACGTCATCATGCCGCCGTGCTTGCGGATCTCCAGCAGCGGGCCGAGGACGGCCGGGTCGCCGGCCAGGAAGGCCGCGCGGTAGCCGGCCAGGTTGGACCGCTTGGACAGCGAGTGGACCGAGACGATGCCCTCGTACGAGCCGCCGTTGACGTCCGGGTGCAGGACCGAGACCGGCTCCGCCTCCCAGCCCAGCTCGATGTAGCACTCGTCGGAGAAGACCAGGACGCCGTGCTCGCGGGCCCAGGCGACGATCCGGGTGAGCTCCGCCTTGTCCAGCACCCGGCCGGTCGGGTTGGACGGCGAGTTCAGCCAGAGCAGCTTCAGCCCGGCCGGGTCCAGCTCGGTCGGGTCGTCGTAGACCTCGTGGTCCGCGCGGGCCAGGCGGGCACCGACCTCGTAGGTCGGGTAGGCCAGGCGCGGGTACGCCACCCGGTCGCCGGGGCCCAGGCCCAGCTGGGTGGGGAGCCAGGCGACCAGCTCCTTGGAGCCGACGATCGGCAGGACGTGCCGGTGGGTGACCCCACGGGCGCCCAGACGGCGCTCCAGCCAGCCCGTGAGCGCGTCCCGCAGCTCGGGGGTGCCCCAGACCGTCGGGTAGCCCGGGGAGTCCGCGGCGGCGACCAGGGCCTTCTGGATCAGCTCGGGGACCGGGTCGACCGGGGTGCCGACGGACAGGTCGACGATGCCGTCCGGATGCGCGGCGGCCGTCTTCTTGTACGGCTCCAGCTTGTCCCAGGGGAACGTGGGCAGCCGGTCGGAGACTGAGGACACGGGAATCTCGCTCACTTTCTCGAACGCACGGCCCCCGCGAACGGCAAACGCCTCGGCCCCGTACGGCGTGATCGGGCGGCGATCAGGCCGTACGGAACCGAGGCGGCACGGTGTTGCGGGCCGCTTGCGGTGTTACTCGGCCTGCGGCGGCAGCGCGGCGACGAAGGGGTGGTCGCGCTCGATCAGGCCCAGCTTGCTGGCGCCGCCGGGAGAGCCGAGCTCGTCGAAGAACTCGACGTTCGCCTTGTAGTAGTCCTTCCACTCCTCCGGAGTGTCGTCCTCGTAGAAGATCGCCTCGACCGGGCAGACCGGCTCACAGGCACCACAGTCGACGCATTCGTCCGGGTGGATGTACAAGGACCGCTGGCCCTCGTAGATGCAGTCGACCGGGCACTCCTCGATGCACGCCTTGTCCTTCACGTCGACACAAGGCTGCGCGATGACGTAGGTCACGCTGTCGTTCCTCCTCGATAGGGCGCTGGCGGGCCTCCTACAGGCTCCGCCGCCTGGCGCGCGGGAGCGCGGCGTCGTCGATGCCCGCCCCTAGTATCTCCGTTCTTGGGCATGATCCGAACAGGAGGGGTGAACCGACCTGTGGAAATCTCGGCCGCCGGTCGTCTGGAGGTCCGCATCACCGCCGCTGACGTGGGCAAACGCGTCTCTGTGCGACGGTTGACCGACCCCGGTGACACCGGAGGGAAATTCACCGACACGGTCGGCGTTCTCACATCATGGGACGACGCTGTGGTCGTGATCACACGACGGGACGGCGAAGTCGTACGGATCCCGCGGTCCGCGCTGGTCGCGGGGAAGGTGGTGCCCGCCGCGCCGGCGCGGCGTCGCGGCCCGGCCGCGTCCTACGAGGAGCTGGCCGGGGTCGCCGCGCGCGCCTGGCGGCCGCTGGAGAGCGCGCGGCTCGGCGGCTGGGAGCTGCGGGCCGCCGCCGGGTTCACCCGGCGGGCGAATTCGGTGCTGCCGCTCGGTGACCCTGGTCTCCCGCTCGACGAGGCGCTCACCGAGGTACGACGCTGGTACGAGGAGCGCGGCCTGCCCGCGTACATCCAGACCGCGACCGGCGCCGAGGGCACGGAGGAACTGCTGTGCGCGGAGCTGGAGCGGCGCGGGTGGGTGCGCGAGGTGAGCGCCGAGGTCTGGGCCGGGGCGCTCGCGCCGCTCGCCGACCTGGGCGAGCCGTCCGGGGTCGTGCTGTCCCGGGAGGCCGGTGAGGCGTGGCTGGCGCGCTATCAGCGCAAGGGAGTGAGCGACGTGGCCTTGACCGTGCTGGCGAGCGGGCCCTCGGTGTGGTTCGCGACCGTGCCCGGCGAGCGGGCGGACCAGCCGCCCGCCGCGATCGGGCGGTGTGTCGTCGACGGGCGGTGGGCCGGGTTCGCCGCCGTCGAGGTCGACCCGGCGCTGCGGCGGCGCGGGCTGGCCACCGCCGTGATGGCCGCGCTGGCCCGGCGGGCCCTCGACGAGGGCGCCTCCGCCGCATGGCTCCAGGTGGAGACGGACAACGCCGGGGCGCGGACGCTGTACGAGCGGCTGGGCTTCGCCGCGCACCACGCCTACCACCACTACCGGGCGCCGGCCGGGTCCGACGACGGCCGGTACGGATCTCCGTGAGCGGGCACGAGCCTGCCATGCGCCATCCGTTCCCCCCGCCGCCCGAACGCTCGGCCGCGCTGCGTCTGCGGTTCGCCGAGGAGGCCCGCTGCGAGAAGCCCGACCTGTCGGCGCTGTGTCTGCTGCTGGGCGCGGTGGCCGACGGCACGCTCGACGAGGCGGGCATGGACGCGGCGCAGATGGAGCTGGACCGGCTGGCGGGCCAGCTGCCGTTCCGGCCGGGCGGGCCCGCGGCCTGGGCCCGTGCGCTGCGCTCGGTGCTCGGGGAGCGCTGCGGGTTCGGCGGTTCGCCGGCCGACTACCAGTGGCTGGGCTCGTCGCTGCTGCACGAGGTGCTGCGCCGGCGGCGCGGACTGCCGATCCTGCTGTCCGTGGTGTGGATGGAGGTCGCGCGCCGTGCGGGCGCGCCGGTGTACGGGGTCGCGCTGCCGGGACACTTCGTCGTCGGGTTCGGGCCGCAGGACGAACAGGTGCTGGCGGACCCGTTCGACGGGGGGCGGCTGCTCAGCGGGGCCGATGCCGAGCTGCTCGTCGTGGGGGCCACGGGGGCGCGGCTGACGCCGTCGATGCTGACGCCCGCGGACCCGCTGGAGGTGGTGGGCCGGGTCCTGAACAACGTCCGGGCGTGGGCCTCGGCCCGGCCCGAGCGGTCTGACGTGGCGCTGTGGGCGGTGGAGCTGGCGCTGCTGCTGCCCGCGCATCCGGCGCGGCTGCGGTACGAGCGGGCGCAGATCCTGGTGCAGCGCGGGGACTTCGTGGCCGGGGCCGCGGAGATGGAGGTGTACGCGGACCTGGTGGACGTGGTGGACGCGTCCCTGGCGGAGAAGGTGCGCGGCCAGGCGACGGCGGCCCGCGCCCGCCTGAACTGATCCCCGGCCCCTCCCCGGGACCACCGCCCGGCCCGGTCGCCCCGGCAGCTCACGCCCGGCAGCCCTGGCGACCCGGCGATCCGGCGGTCGGCAGTCGGCAGTCGGCAGTCGGCAGTCGGCAGTCGGCAGTCGGCAGTCGGCAGTTTCGCGGCCCGGGAGCCCAGCGCCCCGGCAGCCCGGCAACCGCCGCCCGGCCCGGCGCCCTGAAGCTCGGCGACCGATGACTCCGCAACCCGGCGGCCTCGCGGCCTCGCGGCCCAGTCGCTACAACCAGCCCTTCTCCCGGGCGGTGCGTACTGCTTCCGCGCGGTTGCGTACCGCTAATTTCTGGATCGCCGTGGAGAGGTAGTTGCGGACCGTGCCCTGGGACAGGTGCAGGAGCTTGGCCAGTTCCGCGTTGGTGGAGCCGTCGGCCGCGGCGCGCAGCACCTCGCGTTCGCGGTCGGTGAGGGGGTTCGCGCCCTCGGCCAGCGCGGCCGCCGCGAGGGTGGGGTCGATGACCCGCTCGCCGGCCAGCACCTTGCGCACGGCCTCGGCGAGCTGGGCGGCGGGGGCGTCCTTGACCAGGAAGGCGTCGGCGCCCGACTCCATGGCGCTGCGCAGGTATCCGGGGCGGCCGAACGTGGTGAGGACGACCAGCTTCACCCGGGGCAGTTCCCGGTGCAGCAGGGCCGCCGCCTCTATGCCCGTCGCGCCCGGCATCTCGATGTCGAGGAGCGCCACGTCCACGTCGTGCGCGCGGGCCGCCGCCAGGACCTCGTCCCCGCGCGCCACCTGGACGACGACCTCGATGTCGTCCTCCAGGCCGAGCAGCGCGGCCAGCGCCTCGCGGACCATCGACTGGTCCTCGGCCAGCAGAACCTTGATCGTGTGGCTCATGCCCCGGATCCTATGTCCGGCCGGGATGCGGCCGGGACGCGGGCGACCAGACGGAACCCGCGCTTGAGGGGACCCGCCTCCAGGGTGCCGCCCGCCTTCTCCAGACGCTCGGTCAGACCCGTCAGGCCGTTGCCGGGAACCTTCCCCGAGCCGCCCTGGCCGTCGTCCTCGACGGAGAGTTCGAGGACGGGGCCGTCGAGGGTCTGGCGGCGCAGCAGCTCCACCGTGCAGCGCCGGGCTCCGCTGTGCCGTACGACGTTGGTGACCGCCTCGCGCAGCGCCCAGGCGAGGGCGGCCTCGCCCTCCTCGGGGACGCCGTCGAGGTCGGGGGCCGGGGGCAGCCCGGCGGTGACACCGGCCGCCGTCAGGGCGACCTGGGCGCCGGCGAGCTCGTCGGCGAGGCGGGCCCGGCGGTAGCCGGTGACGGCCTCGCGTACGTCGACCAGGGCCTGGCGGCTGACCTGTTCGATGTCGGCGATCTGCTGGGCCGCCTTGTCGGGGTGGCCGGGAAGCATCCGGCCGGCCAGCTCGCTCTTCAGCGTGATCAGCGAGAGCGAGTGGCCCAGCAGGTCGTGCAGGTCGCGGGCCAGGCGCAGCCGCTCCTCGTTGGCGGCGAGCTGGGCGACGGTGGCCCGTGCCTGGCGCAGCTCCACCGTCGTACGGACCAACTGCCGTACGCCGGTCATCGCGAAGCCGATGAGGACGACGAGCAGGACCAGGTTGCGCGCCTCCTCCTCGCCGCCGTGCAGGCCGACGAGGAGCATCACGACCGCGGTCAGCGGGATCGTCCAGTACGAGACCCGCAGCGGGAACGTCGTCCCGCAGGCGACCGAGACGTACACGAACAGGCCGAGCCAGGGCGTCCCGAGCGTCAGGCACAGGACCACGGCCAGTGCGCCGAGGGCGACCACCATGAGGGCGACGGCCAGGGTGCCCGTGTAGGCCTTGCCCATGTGCCGGAAGACCAGCGCCAGATAGACCGCGACGAAGGCCGTGAGGCCCGCCCAGCCGGCCCACGTGGCCGCGGGCGTGTGGTCGCCCGAGACGAGGTCGTGGACCGGCGAGCTGAGGAACACCAGCCAGATGACTATCCACACCGACTTGCGCAGGGCCTCACGGAGGGTGCGCGGGGACTCCCCCAGCCGCACGATCCGGGCCGTGCGGGCCTCGTCGGGCAGCGGGTCTTCCGTCATGGCACTCACGCCTTCAGCGTGTCCTTCCGGTACAGCCAGGCCGCACCGCCGGCGAACAGGACGAAGAAGACGGCGAGGATGGTGACGTCCCGGGCGTGCGGAACCTGGCTCTGCTCGATCGCCTGTCCCATCGCAGCGTACGCGTGCGTGGGCAGCCATTCGGCGATGTCCTGCAACCACTGCGGGAAGGTCGACGACGGCATCCACAGGCCGCCGAGCATCGACAGGCCGAAGTAGGTGATCATCGTGATCGGGCGGACCGCGTCCCCGCTGGCGAGGTAGCCGATGGCGACCCCGAGGGCGGCGAAGACGAGGCTGCCGGCCCAGATGGCGCCGGTGAGGGCGAGCCACTGCCAGGCTTCCAGGCGTACGTCCTTCACGGCCGCCGCGACGACGAACACGACGACGATGGACGGCAGGCTCACCACGGCCGCGCTGGCCGTCTTGGCGAGGACGTAGCCGCGGCCCGGCAGGGTGGTCAGCCGCAGCTGCCGCACCCAGCCGCTCTCGCGCTCCTTGGCGATGCGCTCGCTGTTGCCCATCAGGACGGCCGTCAGGGCGCCGAAGGAGGCCATCGAGACCATCATGTACGTCGGGAGGGTCAGCCCGGTGCCGTCGATCCTGGTCTTGCTGTCGGCCTGGCCCGCGATCAGCAGGAACAGCACGGACGGGTAGATCACCGAGAAGAACAGGAACTTGCGGTTGCGCAGGGCGCGGGCGAGTTCGAGCTTGATGAGGGCGTTCACGACTGCTTGGCCTCCTCGGCGGTGGTGATGGCGACGAAGGCCTGCTCCAGGCCGAGCCCGGCGACTTCGAGGTTGCGGGGGTAGACGCCCAGCCCGTACACGGCGTGGACGGTGGCGTCGGCGTCGGTGGACTGGATGCGGACGGTCCGGCCGCCGTCCTCGGCGGCGCCGCTCTGGGACACCTTGATCGAGGTGAGGAAGGGCAGGGCGCGCAGCGCGGTCTCGTCGACCGGTCCTTCGAGGTCGAAGGAGACCCGCCGGGCGCCGGCCTTCGCCTTGATCTCGGCGGCGGTGCCGTCCGCGAGCAGCCGGCCCCGGTGCAGCACGAGCACCCGGTCGGCGATGGCGTCGGCCTCTTCGAGGTAGTGCGTGGCGAACAGGACGGTACGGCCCTGGTCGGCCTGTTCGCGCATGGTGGCCCAGAAGGCCTGGCGGGCGGAGACGTCCATGCCGGTGGTCGGCTCGTCCAGGACGATCAGATCGCTGTCGCCCGCGGTGGCGAGCGCGAACCGGACCCGCTGGGCCTGGCCGCCGGAGAGCTTGTTGACCTTGCGGTCGGCGATCTGCGCGATGCCCGCCCGGGCCAGCACGTCGTTCGCCTTGTACGGCTTCGGGTGCAGGGCGCAGGCCAGCCTGACCAGTTCGCCGACCGTCACCTCGTCCATCAGGCCGCCGCTCTGGAGCATCGCGCCGACGTGTCCGGCGACTATGGCCTCGCGGGGGCTGGTGCCGAACACCCGGACCGAGCCGCTGTCGGCGTGCTTGAGGCCGAGCAGCAGATCCAGGGTGGTCGACTTGCCGGCCCCGTTGGGTCCGAGCAGCGCCACGGTCTCCCCCGGGTGCAGCTTGAGCGACAGGCCGTCCACGGCCCGTACGTCCCCGTAGCTCTTGCTCACCTGATCGAACGCGACCACCTCGGTGGCGGTTGCCTTCACTGTCGTCGTCATGGGCACCATCGTGGCGGCGACGGCCCCCGGCACGGCAGTGTCGGCGGTCCCGACTGTCGTATGACAGATGTCATGCCCACGAGGCGACGGCTCGGTGCGCGAACACGGCCGGGGAACGGCCGCGGGACACGACGAGGGGGCACCAGGCGGTGTCCGCCGGGTGCCCCCTCGGTTGGCCGTTCCGGCCCGGGAGCCGCCCCGACCGGGCGGATCCCGAGACCTGTCCTAGCTGGGGTTCGTGTCGATGACGGCGACCCGGTTCGTGGTGCTGAGCAGGGCCGGGCGCAGGGCGCTGATCACGTCCTGCACCGTGACGGCCGTCTTCTGGCCGGTGCCGCGGGTGATGAGCACGCCGTCGAAGGTGTGGCCGTAGAGCTCCTTGAGCGCGGCCTCGTTGTAGCTCTCGACGAGCTTGCCGTCGACCGCCTTGACCTCCAGGAACTTCCACAGGGACTTCTGCGGGCTGAAGGGGATCGAGTGCGCGGCGTCCGTCTGCACGGTGACCTTGCCGGACATCGCGGGCTGGGCGAACTTCTTCATCATCCGGTCGACCTCGGCGTCCGAGATCGTCGGCTGCCGGGTGGTGGTCGGGACCTGCACGGTGGCGGCCGCGCCGGTCTCCACCTGGGTGCGGTAGGCCTGCTGGACCACGGTCTTCGACCCGGCGACGTCGATGCCCTTGCCCGGCTTGCCGTAGACGGCCACGGCCTTGCCCGACTGGAACCTGATCGTGCCGTCGTTGGAGCTCGCGCCGCCCGCGGCGCTCTCCAGGGCGGCCTGGAGTTTCTCCTCGTCGACGGGCATGGCGGGCTCGATCTCGCGCTGTCCGCCGAAGAGCGAGCCGATCACGGAGACCGGGTTGTAGTCGCTCTGGGCGGCCGCGGCGACCGTGGCCTGCTCGTCGAACTGGAGCCCGGCCTGATCCGGCTTCAGCGTGACGGTGGTGCCGCCGACCGACAGCTTCAGCGGCTGGCCGACCTTCTTGCCGAAGGCGTCGTCGAGCTTCTTGACGGCGTCGTCACGGGTGCCGCCGCCGATGTCGACGCCGAGCACGGTGGTGCCCTTGGGCACGTCGGAGTGGTTCATCAGCAGGCCCGCGCCGTAGGCGCCGACCAGGACGACGACCGCGAGGCCGCCGAGCAGGACCAGCTTGCTGCGGCCCTTCTTCTTGCGGGGCGCGGCGGCGGGCACGTTCTGCGCGACGGGCTCGGGCAGCTTCGGACCGGTGTGCTGCGGCGGTCCGTCGAAGCGGGGGCCGGGTCCGAACGGCGCGCCGGGGGGCGTGACGGGGATGCCGCTGGTGACGGTGTCACCGGAGACCTTGTCCCGGGGGCCGCCGTAGCCGCCGGGGCCCGGGCCGGGGGCCGGCTTCTGCGGGGTGAGGATCGCGGTGTCGTCGCTCAGTCCGCCGCCGGGGACCGCCGCGCCGCCACGGGGGCCGGCGGGCATGGGGTCGGTGAAGGACTCGCCGCTGAAGGACTCGCCGCTGAACGACTTGGGCGTGCCGGGACGGCCGGGGGCACCGGCGCGGTCGGCGGCACCGGGACGAGCGGGGCCACCGGGACGACCGGGGGCACCGGGACCGCCGGGCGCGCCAGGGCCGCCGGGCGCGCCGGACGCGCCGGGAACGCGACGGACGCCGAGACCGCCGGGGGGACGCGCACCGGCGGGTGCGCCGGGCGCCGAGCCGGCCGGGGGCACCAGCGGGCCGTCGCCGGTGACGGGGCCGCCGGTGGGACCGGAGGGGCCCTGGGCGCCGCCCTGGCCCCCGGGACCGCTCGGCGGGCCGCCGTGGCCGCTCTGGCCGTTCTCCGTGAAGTACGGCAGGTCGTCGCGGCGCGGCTCGCCGGCTCCGGGGCGGGCACCGCCGCCCAGCGGGCCCGCTGCCAGCGCCTCGGTCACGTCGAAGGAACCGGTGCCGCCACCGTGGCCGGGCGCGACCGGGCCGCCGGTGGCGCCGGGCAGTCCGGCGCCGTTGGTACCGCCGGGACGGGAGCCGCCGGGGGCGCTCGCGGGGCCGGGGCGGCCGGCACCCGGCCGCGCGCCCGTGGCAGGCCCGGGACCGGCGGCGGGCGCCGGGGCGGGGGCTGTGCCCGCCGCCGAACCGCCGGGCATGCCCGCACCGTTGGTGGAGCCGCTCTTGGCCGTGCCGCCCTTGCGGGGCGCGAACCAGTCGCTGGTCTTCTCCTCGGCCGGGGCCTCGGGCTCGGCCGACGGCTCGACGGCCGCGGCGGACGGGGCGACGTCCGGCTGCGCGTGGGTGCCGGTGTCGTCGCCCGGGACGCTCTCGGGGTCCGTGACGGGCGTACGGACGACGACCGGCGGAATCGGCCGCGACCCGGGGATGTTGATCCGGATACGGGTCGTCAGCGTGGTCTCGGTCTTGCGCTCCTCCGGCTGGGCGGCCGGACGGCCCGTCCCCGCGCCGGTGTCGGAAACCATGGGGGTCCCGTACGGCGGCGTGCCCGAAGGGTATGCGGCTCCGCCGCGCCCGTCGGGCCCGGAGGACGGAGTGTCAGTTTCACGACTCAAGGCAGGTTCTCCCGGTTGACTCCGCCGCCCGCACAACCTCATGTGGGGTTCCCTGTGCTCGAACGGGGTCGAGTGCGCGGGGAAGGCTCGGCGGCGCGCACCACCATACTGGCCGCTTCCGGCCTGTATCCCGCGACCGCCGGGTAAAACCACACGGCAGGTACCCGTGCGCCGTACGGCGAAGTGGTACGTCACTTGCCAAGTCGGACGGAGTCGGCCTCCGATCGCCGCCCCCAGCCGAGGGTGGCGCAGATCACAGCAAGGGCCATGCCGCCCAGCAGGAAGAGGTACGAGCCGCCTCCCGCGCCGAACAGGAAGTCCCCTTCGGGACGGGTGGCGGTGAGGAAGACGACGGTGACCATCCAGCCCGCGGCGGACGCCACGGCCCCGCCGCGGCTGCCCGTGACGCGCGCCCCGCCGAGGAAGAGCCCGGCCGCGCCGGCGAGCGCGAGCAGCAGTCCGCCCGGGAACCAGCCGGACTGCACCAGGGCCCCGGCCATGGCGACCACCACGCCGAGCACGAAGAGCCCCAGACAGGCCAGGACGCGTCCGGCGGAGGGCCGTCGCAGCGGCTGGGCGAGCATCGAACCGTGTTGCGTCATGACGTCTCCTCCGCCCCGGCGAACAGGTCGGACACCCGTCCGGCCCCGTCCGCGCCGCCCGCCAGCTCGTAGTACTCGGTGGTGAACAGCGGCTGCGCGAGCTCGTTGGAGAGCGCGAAGGACGCCTCGTCGGGGGCCACCTCGATCTGGGTGGCGTGCGCGCGCATCGCGGCGGCCTTGGCGGCGGCGTACGCGGTGCCGTCGATCTCGGCGGTGATCCGCTCGCGGGCCACCACGCCCGGTACGTCGTCGACCGCGGCGGTCTCGGTGAAGGGCAGGCCGGGCAGGCGGTCGCGCAGGCGGCCGAAGGCCTCCTCGGCCACGGGGCGCGGCATGCGGTTGAAGTAGACCCTGGGGATCGGCAGACCGGCGTCGGCGGCCAGCTCCGCGGCGCGCACGGCGACGCGGTGGGCCTGGATGTGGTCGGGGTGGCCGTAGCCGCCGTCGGGGTCGTAGGTGACGAGGACCTGGGGGCGCACCTCCAGGATGACGTCGAGGAGGTGGGCGGCGGCCTCGTCGACGTCCGCCTGCCAGAAGCAGGCCGGGTCGTCGTTGTCGGGCAGGCCCATCATCCCGGAGTCCCGGTAGCGGCCGGGGCCGCCGAGCTGACGGAAGTCCTTCACGCCGAGCTCGCTCATCGCGGCCGCGAGTTCGCCCAGCCGGTGTTCGCCCAGCGCGTCACCGCTCAGGTGGGCGAGCTCGGGCGGGATGACCTCGCCGAGCTCGCCGAGGGTGCAGGTGACCAGGGTCACCCGAGCGCCCTCGGCCGCGTACCTGGCCATGGTCGCGCCGTTGTTGATCGACTCGTCGTCCGGGTGCGCGTGCACCAGCAACAGACTCCGGGCGCTCTGTTCCGTCATGCGTCCACCCTACGTGGGCGGCGGTTTCGTGGATCACGTCACTCGGAGTGGCCGCACGCCTTGCCGTGGACAGTGACGGCCCTGCCGCTCGGAGTCACCGCCGGGACGTCGCGGCACGGTCGTACGGCGAAGGGGGCGCGGCATGACACAGGTGGACGGTGAGGCGGTCCGGCTCAAGAGGGAGGCGGACGAACCGGGTTGGGGGGTGGAGCCGGACGAGCGCCTCCGGGAGATGGGCGCTTGGCTCACGTCCCGCTTCGGACGACGCCGACGACGAGTGCCGCCCGTCCCGGGCCGGACGGCAGGATCGGGCTGCTGAAGTTCGCGGACACCACCACCGTCGTCCGCGTCCGCGACTCCACGTACACCGCCGGCCCCCGCCTCCGGCTCTCGCCCGAGGCCTGGGCCGACTTCGTGCCGTACGCGTCCGAGGGCCGACGGACCGGTCCGGTCAACAGCCCACCGGAGCCCGCACACCCGTGCACATCAGAACTTGAGGCTGCCGATCATGCTGGCGACGCTCGTGGTCAGATCGCTGATCGTGGGCGCCACCGTCGACGAGGCGAGGTAGAACCCGAGGAGCATGCACACGACCGCGTGCCCGCCCTTCAGGCCCGACTTCTTGATCAGCAGGAAGACGACGATCGCCAGCAGCACTACCGCCGAAATCGAGAGTGCCACGGCGGCTCACCTCCAAGGACCGGGGACGTGGGGGCATAGCAGGGGAACTGGTAAATCCGTACAGCAGCCAGCGGGTTCATACCCACACAGCGCTAGTGATCATAACTATCCGTGCGCGCGCATCGGTCGGCGCACTGCCGCACAAGGGGGCGCATGGCCAATATGGTCAAGGCATGACGACCGAGCCTGATTCCTTTCCCCGTCGGCACGCGCGCACCCAGCGTTTCACGCTCGGCGCGCCGCGTTCGTACACCGTGGCTCCCGACGGCGCGCGGGTCGTGTTCCTGCGCTCCGGCTCCGGCACCGACCGGGCCAACTCCCTCTGGGTGCTTGACGTTCCGGAGGGGCACGAGCGCGTGGTCGCCGATCCCCGGGCCCTGCTGGGCGGGGCCTCGGAGAACCTCTCCGCCGAGGAGCGGGCGCGCCGCGAACGCAGCCGAGAGGGCGGCGCCGGCATCGTCGGCTACGCCACCGACGAGGCTGTGGAACTGGCCTCGTTCGCTCTGTCCGGGCGGTTGTTCACGGCCGAACTGCGGGCCGGTACGGCACGTGAACTCCCCGTCCCGGGGCCGGTGATCGACCCCCGGCCCGCTCCCGACGGGCGGCACGTCGCCTACGTCCACGAGGGCGCCCTGCGTGTGGTGGACGCCGAGGGCGCGGGCGACCGGGCGCTCGTCGAGCCCGAGTCGGAGTCGATTTCCTACGGACTCGCCGAGTTCGTCGCGGCCGAGGAGATGTCCCGTTCGCGCGGCTTCTGGTGGGCGCCGGAGTCGGACCGGCTCCTGGTCGCGCGAGTGGACGACACGCCGGTGCGACTGTGGTGGATCTCCGACCCCGCGCAGCCTGAACGTGACCCACAACACGTCCCGTATCCGGCGGCCGGCACGCCCAACGCGGAGGTGCGACTGCTGATCGTCGACCTCGGCGGAAGCCGCACGGAGGTCTCCTGGGACCGGGCGCGCTACCCGTATCTGGCGCGAGTGCACTGGTCAGCGGCGGGTGCACCGCTGCTGCTCGTGCAGGCGCGGGACCAGCGCAGCCAGTTGTTCCTGGCGGTGGACCCGGACACGGGGGCGACCCGGATGGTGCACGCGGATGAAGATCGGATTTGGCTGGATCTTTTCGCCGGCGTGCCCTGCTGGAGCCCGTCGGGAAAGCTGATCCGGATCGCGGACGAGGGCGGCGCGCGGGTCCTCACGGTCGGCGAACGACCGCTGACCGGACCGCAGTTGCACGTGCGGGCGGTGCTCGACGTCGCCGACGAGGACGTCCTGATCTCGGCGTCGGCCGGGGAGGGCGCGACGGCGCCCGAGACCGGTGAGGTACATGTGTATCGAGTCAACGAGCGGGGCCTGGAGCGCGTCTCGCAGGTGCCCGGCGTGCATACGGCGGTACGCGCCGGAGGCGTGACCGTGCTGGCCTCCGCCACGCCGGACCGGCCCGGGACGGAGGTGCAGGTGCTGCGTGGCGGAAAGCGGACGGCGACTGTCCGGTCGTACGCCGAAAATCCTGGTATGTCGCCGCGCGTGACGCTGACCGAAGGGGGCGCACGGAGAATTCCGTGCGCCGTGCTTATGCCTACGGACTACCCCGGTGACACTCCCCTGCCGGTCCTGATGGACCCCTACGGCGGCCCGCACGGCCAGCGGGTGGTCGCCGCGCACAACGCGCATCTGACCTCGCAGTGGTTCGCCGACCAGGGGTTCGCGGTCGTCGTCGCGGACGGGCGGGGCACCCCGGGGCGCTCGCCGGGCTGGGAGAAGGCGGTCCACCGGGACTTCACGGTGTCACTGGACGACCAGGTCGAGGCGCTCCAGGACCTCGCGAAGTCGTACCCGCTCGACCTGTCCAGGGTGGCGATCCGCGGCTGGTCGTTCGGCGGCTATCTGGCGGCGCTGGCCGTGCTGCGCCGCCCGGACGTCTTCCACGCGGGCATCGCCGGCGCCCCGGTCACCGACTGGCGCCTGTACGACACCCACTACACCGAGCGCTACCTGGGCACCCCGGACGCGGATGCGGACGCGTACGCGCGCAGCGGTCTGGTCACGGACGAGGGCCTGTCCGCCGCCGACGGGCCGCACCGCCCGCTGATGATCGTGCACGGGCTGGCCGACGACAACGTGGTGGCCGCCCACACCCTGCGGCTGTCCTCGGCCCTGCTGGCCGCCGGCCGTCCGCACGAGGTGCTGCCGCTGTCCGGCGTCACCCACATGACCCCGCAGGAGACGGTCGCCGAGAACCTGCTTCTCCTCCAGGTGAACTTCCTGCGACGCGCCCTCGATCTGGACTGATCCACGCCGGTTCAGGCGCAAAATACAGCAGCGGGCCGGGAGACATGGCGCTCCCGGCCCGCTTACGGCACCCGCACGGCCGTACGCTGTTCAGACTGACGCGTCCGTATATCGGAACCGCGTCGGCCAAGTTGCCTGCGTGTTAACGCACTTGGTGCGGGTTTGCCATGCTATGGCGTCCCGTCATCATGATCGTCCGAGGCCCCCTCGGGCGGCACGACCTGCTTCTCCTCGGCGAAGTGGCAGGCCGAGTCGTGGGCCTGCGGACCGCTCGCGTGCCGGAACTCGGCGGGCACGGCCAGCACCGGCACCTCCAGCGCACAGCGCTCCTGGGCCTTCCAGCAGCGGGTGCGGAAGCGGCAGCCGGAGGGGATGTTCGTCGGGGACGGCACATCACCCGCCAGGATGATCCGCTCGCGGTGCTCGCGAGCGTCCGGGTCGGGGACCGGGACGGCGGACAGCAGGGCCTGGGTGTAGGGGTGGGTGGGGTGATCGTAGATCTCCGCGTCCCTGCCGATCTCCACGATCCGCCCGAGGTACATCACGCCGACCCGGTCCGAGATGTGCCGGACGATGGACAGGTCGTGCGCGATGAAGAGGTAGGAGAGCTCGAACTCGTCCTGGAGACGCGCCATCAGGTTGATGACCTGTGCCTGCACCGACACGTCCAGCGCGGAGACCGGCTCGTCGGCGACGATCACCTCGGGCCGCAGCGCCAACCCCCGTGCGATGCCGATGCGTTGGCGCTGCCCGCCGGAGAACTGGTGGGGATAGCGGTTGATGTACTCGGGGTTGAGACCGACCACGTCCAGCAGTTCCTGGACCCTGCGGCGCCGGTCGCCCTTGGGCGCCACCTCGGGGTGGATGTCGTACGGCTCCCCGATGATGTCGCCGACGGTCATCCGGGGGTTGAGCGAGGTGTAGGGGTCCTGGAAGACCATCTGGATGTTGCGCCGTACGGCCTTCAGCGCCTTCCCGGACAGCCGGGTGATGTCCTCGCCCTTGTACCGGATCGCGCCGGCCGTCGGCTTCTCCAGGTTGACCAGCAGCTTGGCGACCGTCGACTTGCCGCAGCCGGACTCCCCCACGATGCCGAGGGTCTCGCCGCGCAGCAGGGTGAAGTCGACGCCGTCGACGGCCTTCACGGCGCCGATCTGCTTCTTGAACAGGATGCCCTGGGTGAGCGGGTAGTGCTTGAAGAGGCCGCTGACCTCCAGGATCGGCTCAGCCATGGAGGCACTCCCGCCAGAAGTGGCACGCGCTCACGCGCTCCGCGCCCGGCTCGGCCACCACGTGTTCGGGCTCCCCGTGCGCGGACACCTCGTACAGCGGCGGGACGTCGACGCGGCACACCTCCTGGGCCATCGGGCAGCGCGGGTTGAAGGCGCAGCCGGGCGGGATGGCCATGAGGTTGGGCGGCAGGCCCTTGATCGCGTAGAGCTCCTGGCCCTTCTGGTCCAGGCGCGGGATGGAGTCCAGCAGGCCCCGGGTGTAGGGGTGGGCGGGTGCCTTGTAGATGTCGTGCACGGGCGCCTGCTCCACGATCCGTCCGGCGTACATCACCGCGATCCGGTCGGCCACGTCCGCGACCACGCCCAGGTCGTGGGTGATCAGGATCAGTCCCATGTCGTACTCGCGCTGCAACTCGGCGAGCAGGTCCATGACCTGGGCCTGGACGGTGACGTCGAGGGCGGTGGTGGGTTCGTCGGCGATGATCAGGGCCGGTTCCAGGGCCAGCGCCATCGCGATCATGATGCGCTGGCGCATGCCTCCGGAGAACTGGTGGGGGTACTGCTTCACGCGTTCCCTGGCGGCGGGGATGCGGACGTGGTCCATGAGTTCCACGGCCTTGGCCCGGGCGTCCTTGCGGCTCATCCCGCGGTGCACGACGAACATCTCGCCGAGCTGTTCGCCGACGGAGAGCACGGGGTTCAGGGACGACAGCGCGTCCTGGAAGATCATCGCCATCCCGGCGCCCCGGACCTTGCGCCGCTCCTCCTCCTTCAGGGTCAGCAGGTCCCGGTCCTGGAAGAGGATCTCGCCGCCGGTGATCCGCCCCGGCGGCATGTCGAGGATGCCCATGATCGCCTGCGCCGTGACGGACTTCCCGGAGCCGGACTCGCCGAGCACGGCGAGCGTCTCGCCCGCGTCGACGCCGTAGCTGACCCCGTTGACGGCCTTGGCGACACCGTCCCTGGTCCGGAACTCCACGTGCAGATCGCGTACTTCGAGCAGCATGTCGCCGTCACCTCAGCTTCGGGTCGAGGGCGTCGCGCACCGCGTCGCCGAGCATGATGAAGGCCAGGACGGTCACCGCCAGGGCGCCGGAGGGCCACAGCAGCGCGTGCGGGGCGTTGCGGATGTACGGGGAGGCGGCGGAGATGTCGATCCCCCAGGACACGCTGGGCGGCTTCAGGCCGACGCCGAGGTACGACAGGGTCGCCTCCAGCGAGATGTAGGTGCCGAGCGCGATGGTCGCCACGACGATCACCGGCGCCACCGCGTTCGGGGCGATGTGCCGCAGCAGCAGCCGGGAGTTGGAGGCGCCCAGCGCGCGGGCGGCCTGGACGTAGTCGTTCTGTTTGGCGGTGATGACGGAGCCGCGGGCGATCCGGGAGATCTGCGGCCAGCCCAGCAGCACCATGAAGCCGATCACCGGCCAGACGGTGTTGCTGGTGACCACGGACAGCAGGACCAGACCGCCGAGGACGACCGGGATGGCGAAGAAGACGTCGGTGATCCGGGACAGGATCGAGTCCCAGAACCCGCCGAAGAAGCCCGCGAAGCCGCCCAGGATGCTGCCGAGGATCGCGACCCCGAGCGTGGCGAGGACGCCGACCGTGACGGACGTACGGGCGCCGTAGACGGTGCGGGTGTAGACGTTGCAGCCCTGGCCGTCGTACCCGAACGGGGCGCCCGGCTGGGAGCCCTCCTGGGCCTTGGAGAGGTTGCACTTCAGCGGGCTGCCGGAGGCGATCGCCGAGGGCCACAGGGAGATGAAGACCAGGAAGAGGATGACCAGCGCGGAGATGATGAAGACCGGGTTGCGGCGCAGGTCGCGCCAGGCGTCGGACCACAACGAGCGGGGCTTGCCGGCCGGACCCGTGCCCAGGGGGCCGCCGGGCGTCTTCTCCAGGGTCTCGGCCTCGCTGGCGGCGAGGTCCATGGCCCCTCCCATGCCGGTCGGGGCGATGACGCCCTCGGGTGCGCCGGTGCCCTGATGGTCAGACATAGCGGATCCTCGGGTCGAGTACGGCGTACAGCAGGTCGACGAGCAGGTTGGCGACCAGGAAGACGATCACCAGGACGGTCACGAAGCCGACCACGGTCTGGGTGTTCTGGCGCAGGATGCCCTGGTAGAGCTGGTAGCCGACGCCATGGATGTTGAAGATCCGCTCGGTGACGATCGCGCCGCCCATCAGGGCACCGATGTCGGTGCCGATGAAGGTGACCACCGGGATGAGGGAGTTGCGCAGCAGGTGCCGGGTGACGACCCGGTGCCGGGGCAGACCCTTGGCGACCGCCGTACGGACGTAGTCGGAGCGCTTGTTCTCGGCGATGGAGGTACGGGTCAGCCGGGTGACGTAGGCCAGGGACACGGAGGCCAGCACCAGGCCCGGCACGATCAGCTCGCCGAAGGTGGCGTCGGGCGAGACCGACGGTTTGATCCAGCCCCACTTGACGCCCAGCAGCAGCTGGAGCAGCAGACCGGTGACGAAGGTGGGGACGGAGATCACGACGAGGGTCAGCAGGAGCACCCCGGTGTCGACGGGCGAGCCCCGGCGCAGGCCCGTGACGACACCGAGGGCGATGCCGACGATGACCTCGAAGAGGATCGCGACGATCGTCAGACGGATGGTGACCGGGAAGGCGCTCGCCATCAGCTCGGTGACGGGTTGGCCGTTGAACGCCGTACCGAAGTCGCCGGTGAAGACGTTCCCCATGTAGGTCACGTACTGCTGCCAGACCGGCTTGTCGAGGCCGAAGTCCCTCTTCAGCTGGGCGGCCGTGGCGGGGTCGCACTGCCGCTCGCCGCACAGGCCCGCGATGGGGTCGCCCATCACGTTGACCATGAGGAAGATCAGCAGAGTGGCGCCGATGAACACCGGGATCATCTGGAGCAGGCGCCGGACGACGTAGCGTCCCACGACGGATCAGCCGACCTTGATCTCGTTGTACACGGGGACGGAGAACGGGTTGAGTTTGACGTTGGACAACCGCTCCGAGTAGCCCGCGCTGCCGTTCTGGTACCACAGCGGAATGGCCGCCATGTTGTCCCGGACGACCTTCTCGGCGTCCTGGAAGGTGCTGATCGCCTTGGCGCTGTCGGTCTCGGCGTTGGCCTGGTCGACGAGCTTGTCGAAGTCCTTGTTGGACCAGTGGCCGTCGTTGGAGGAGGCGTTGGTGTAGTAGAGCGGCTGGAGGAAGTTCTGGATCAGCGGGTAGTCCATCTGCCAGCCGGCCCGGAAGGGGCCGCTCATCTTCTTGTCGCCGATCTGGCTGCGGAAGTCGGCGAAGGTGCCGACCGGGTTGCCGACGCAGGCCTTGTCGTTGCCGAGGGCGTTGTTGATGGAGTTGCAGACGGCGTCGATCCACTGCTTGTGCGAGCCGGTGTCCGCGTTGTAGGTGATCTTGACTTGCCCGTTGGGCAGTCCGCCGCCCTCCTGGATCAGCTTCTTCGCCTCGGTCGGGTTGTAGTCGCAGGCGTCCCCGCACAGGCCGTCCTGGAAGCCCCCGGCCTTGCCCAGCACGGGTGAGGTCCAGTCGCTGGCCGGGGTGCGGGTCTTCTGGAAGATGGTGTCGGTGATCTGGGCGCGGTTGATCGCCATGGACAGGCCCTTGCGGACCTTCTCCGAGCCGCTCTTGTTCCAGTCGCTGTCGTAGAACGGGAAGGCGAGGGTCTGGATGATGCCGGCGGGGGTGTTGATGTACCGGCCGGACAGGTCGTTCTTGACGTTCTTCAGCTGGGCCGCGGGCACGTCGTCGACCAGGTCGAGGTTGCCGGCCAGCAGGTCGGTGTAGGCGGTGTTGTTGTCGGTGTAGACCTTCAGGGTGACCCCGTCGTTCTGGGCCTTGTCGTCACCGGGGTAGCCGTCCCACTTCTTCAGGGCCATCTGGGAGCCCTTGGTGTAGGAGTCGATGGTGTACGGGCCGTTGCCGACCGGCTTGCTGAGCCAGCCCGCGTGGTCGCTGAAGAACGACTTCGGCAGCGGGGCGTAGGCCACGTAGCCGAGGGTGTCGGGGAAGGTGGAGAACTTCTGGGTGAGCTTGACGGTGAAGGTCTTGTCGTCGACCACCTTCAGACCGGAGAGCGTCTGGGCGGTCTGCTGGCTCCCGTCCTCCGGGTGGACCTTGTCGTAGCCCTCGATGTAGCCGAAGAAGTACGCGTTCTTCTGGTTGTTCTTCAGGCTCGCGCCGTAGTTCCAGGCGTCCACGAAGGAGGACGCGGTGACGGGCTCCCCGTTGCTGAACTTCCAGCCGGGCTTCAGCGTGACGGTGAAGTTCTGGGAGTCCGGGGTGTCGATCTTCGCGGCGAGCATGTCCTCGGCCGCGCCCGTCTGGGGGTTGTACCGCTTCAGCCCCCGGAAGATCATGTCGAGGACCTTGCCGCCCTGGACCTCGTTGGTGTTGGCGGGCTCCAGCGGGTTCTGCGGGTCGCCCCAGGAAGAGCTGAGCACCCCGCCGGACGTGCCGCCTCCGCCTCCGCCTCCGCCGCCTCCGCAGGCCGTCGCCGTGAGCGCTACCGCCGCCGCGCATGCGGCCCACTTGGCGTGCGTGGCTCCGCGCATGGAGTGCCTCCTCAAGGTCGCGCATCACTGCGCTGTGCCGGCAGCGCCGCAGCGCTGATCCTTTACCGGCCAATATCACCTCAAACGGCGCACAACGCACATGCACTTCACCCGTTCCGGGGAGGGCAGGCGCTGCCGGACGGCCGCCGGAGACACGCGACCGGGGCGGGGCGTGAAAGCCCCGCCCCGGTCGGCGGTCCGTTTTTCCTGCGCGGTTCAGCCCTGGTCGGCCGACCCCTCCAGCGCCTGGAGCGCCGGGTCGAGGATGACGTCCTCGTCCCGGGCCTCCGTGGTCGGCTCCTCCGGGAAGTGGCAGGCCGTCAGGTGGCCGGCGCGGTTGCCGGAGATCTGGAGCAGCGGCGGCTCCTCGGTGGCGCACTTGTCCTGCGCCTTCCAGCAGCGGGTGCGGAAGCGGCAGCCGGACGGCGGGTGGATCGGGGACGGGACGTCGCCGGAGAGCCGGATCCGCTCGCGGGGCTCCGCGTCGTCGTCCATCTCGACCTCGGGCACCGCCGAGAGCAGGGCGTGGGTGTACGGGTGCCGGGGCCGGTTGTAGATCGCGTCCCGGTCGCCGACCTCGACCACCTTGCCGAGGTACATGACCGCGACACGCTGCGAGAAGTGCCGCACGACGGCGAGGTCGTGGGCGATGAAGAGGAAGGCGATGCCCAGCTCTTCCTGGACCTTCTTGAGCAGGTTGACCACCTGCGCCTGGATCGACACGTCCAGCGCGGAGACCGGCTCGTCCGCCACGATCAGCTTCGGGTTCAGGGCGAGCGCGCGGGCCACGCCGATGCGCTGGCGCTGGCCGCCGGAGAACTCGTGCGGGAAGCGGTTGTAGTGCTCGGGGTTGAGGCCGACGAGCTCCAGGAGCTCGCGGACCCGCTTCTCCCGGCCGCCCTCGGGCTCGATCCCGTTGACCTCCATCGGCGACTTGATGATCGTGCCGACGGTTTGCCGCGGGTTCAGCGAGGAGTACGGGTCCTGGAAGATCATCTGGATCTCGGACCGCACCGGCGCCATCTCCCGGCGCGAGGCGTGGGTGATGTCCCGGCCGGCGTACGTGATCTTTCCGGCGGAGGGCTCCAGCAGGCGGGTGATGAGCCGCCCGGTGGTCGACTTGCCGCAGCCCGACTCGCCGACCAGGCCGACGCTCTCGCCGACGCCGACCGTCAGGTCGACGCCGTCGACGGCCTGCACGGCGCCGACCTTCCGCTTGATCGGGAAGCCGCCGTAGATCGGGAAGTGCATGGTCAGACCCTGCACCTCCAGCAACGGCTCGGCGGGCGTGACGTCGGCGGGGCCCTGCTGTGCCGGGAGGGTGAGGTTGTCGCTCATGTCTCGGTTCTCCCTAGCGCAGCCGGGGCTGGATCTTGTCGATGAAGATGGTCTGCTTCTGCTCGGCCGTCAGGTGGCAGGCGGCCGCGCGCCCGTCGCCCAGCGACGGCCGGGTGTCGGTGCAGAGGGTGCCGGGCACCTCGTCGCGGAACGCGCACCGCGGGTGGAAGGGGCAGCCGGTCGGCGGGTTGAGCAGCGAGGGCGGCGAGCCGGGGATCGGCGTGAGCGCCTCGTCGACGTCGCTGTCCAGCCTCGGCATGGAGCTGAGCAGGCCCCAGGTGTAGGGGTGCCGCGGCTCCCGCATCACCTCGCGCACGCTGCCGCGCTCGATGGCCCGGCCCGCGTACATCACGAGCAGGTCGTCGGCCATGGTGGAGATGACGCCGAGGTCGTGCGTGATGAAGATGATCGCGGAGCCGAACTCCTGCTGGAGGTCCTTGAGCAGGTCCAGGATCTGGGCCTGCACGGTGACGTCCAGCGCGGTGGTCGGCTCGTCGGCGATCAGCAGGTCGGGGTCGCACATCAGCGCCATGGCGATCATCGCGCGCTGGCGCATACCGCCGGAGAACTGGTGCGGGTAGTCGTCGAAGCGCATCTTGGGCTGCGGGATGCCGACCTTCTCCAGCATCTGCACGGCCCGGTCCCGGGCCTCCTTCTTGGAGGCGCCGGTGTGCTTCATGTACGGCTCGGACAGCTGCCGGCCCACCGTGTAGAACGGCGAAAGCGCGGTCAGCGGGTCCTGGAAGATCATCGCCATCTTGTTGCCGCGGAGCCGCTCCAGCTCCCGCTCCGAGGCGGTGACGAGCTCCTTGCCGTCGAGGACGATCTCGCCCTCGACGGTGGTGCTCCGGGGGCTGTGCAGCCCCAGGATCGTCAGGTTGGTGACGGACTTGCCGGAGCCGGATTCACCGACGATGCCCAGCGTCTTGCCGCGCTCGACGTCGAAGGAGAGTCCGTCGACCGCCTTGACGATGCCGTCCTCGGTGGAGAACTGCACCTTCAGATCACGCACCGACAGGAAGCTCTCCGGGCCGGTGGGGGCCGGGGCGTCCTCGGTCTTGGTCAGTGTGGTCACGGTGGTTCGTTCTTCCTAGGAGAGCCGGACGCGCGGGTCGATGTAGGCGTACGCGATGTCGGTGAGGATGTTGAAGATCAGGATGAAGAAGGCACCGAACAGCATGACGCCCATGGTCAGCGGCAGGTCCTTGTGGGACGCGCCGTCCACGGCGAGGCGGCCGATCCCCTGGAGGGAGAAGGTGATCTCGGTGACGACGGCGCCGCCCAGCATGCTGCTGATGTCGATACCGAGCACGGTGACGATCGGGATGAGCGCGCCGCGCCACGCGTAGCGGAAGAACACGTACTTGCTGGACATGCCCTTGGCCCGGGCGGTGCGCACGTGCTCCTCGGCCATCTGCTCGATCATCGACGAGCGCGCCATACGCGTGTACTGCGCGGTGAAGATGGTGGCCATCACCAGGGTGGGCAGCAGCAGGCCCGTGAACCACTTGATCGGGTCGTCGGTGATCGGGTGGTACTGCGGGTTGTCCATCCAGCCGGTGCTGTAGACGAAGATGATCAGCACGATCGGGCCGAGGAAGTAGATCTGGAACGAGCTGAGCACCATCGACGCGCCCGTGGCGACCTTGTCGACCATGGATCCGCGCTTGTAGGCGGCGAGCATGCCCGCGCCGACACCGACGACGAGGAAGACGACGGCACCGCCGAGGGTCAGCGTCAGGGTGGTCGGGAAGCGGTCCATGATCGTGGACCACACCGGGTCGCCCGAGTAGAACGACACACCGAGACACGGAGCGTTGCAGTGTCCGGTCGGGAAGTCGCGGCCCATCACGATGCCGGACATGAAGTTCCAGAACTGCTGCGCGAGGGGCTGGTCCAGGCCCAGCGCCTCACGGATGTCGTGCAGTCTCTGGGGAGAGCAGTCCTTGCCACAGGCCAGAGAGGCATAGTCGGAAGGTGCGGCGACGAACAGGAAGAACGTGACGGCGCCGAGAAGGAAAAGCGTGACGACGGCACCGACCGAGCGCCGGAAGATGAACTGAAGCATGGCGGGGAGGCTGCTCTCTGCGGAGACGGTGGAGGGTTTCGCGGAAGTGCGGGGGCGCGCTCCGCCTGGTGCGCGCCCCCGCGATCAGCCGTAGAGGGTTACGACTTCACGTAGATACGGTTGATGTCGAGAAGGCTGGACACCGAGCCGTAGCGGGCACCACCGATGTTCGAGCCCGAGAGCTGGAACTGCTTGGTGTACCAGAGCGGGGCCGCCGGAACGACCTTCTCCAGCAGGTAGTGCTCGGCTTCCTTCCAGGTCTTCGCGGCCTCGACCGGGTCCTGGGTCAGAGCGGTCTGGATGAGCTCCTTGACCTTCGGGTCCTTGACGTGCGCGTAGTTCGGCGAACCGTCGGTGACCTGGGCCGGGTCGTAGACCGGCGTGATCACGGTGCCGGGCGACGGCCAGTCCTGGCCCCAACCGGTGATGTACATGTCGTACGGGTTGGCGAGCTTGCCGATCTGCTCGTAGTAGCTCGCGGAGTCGACCTCCTTGGAGACCACCTCGAAGCCGACCTTGGTCAGGGCGTCCTCGATGGCGACCTTGCGCTTCTGGCCGGCCTCGCTGTTGGAGTAGGCGAAGACGAGCTTCTTCTCCGCGGCCGGGAGAGCCTTCACCATCTCCGTGGCCTTCGCGATGTTGCCCTGCGGCGCCTTCAGACGGCCGTACGGGTCGTACGACGCCTCGTAGCCCGGCAGGGTCGGGGCGAAGTAGTTCGGCGCGACGTCGCCGCCGTAGGCACCGCCCTCACCGGCGATGAGCGACTTGGAGTTGACCGCGTAGGTGATGGCCTGGCGGACCTTGATGTCCTTGACGCGGTCCAGGTTGAAGGACAGCTGCATCACGTAGGGCTGGTAGCCCTTGACCGTGCGCTTGTTGACCGCCGGGTTGCCGATGACGTCCTGGATCTGGGTGGACTCGACGCCGCCGGTGAGCTGGATGGCGTTCTTGTCGTCACCCTGGTCGGCGATCAGACGCTTGGTCTGGGTCGTCTCGGTGATGCCGAAGGTGAAGTTGAAGCCGTCCGGGTACTGGTGACGCACGGAGTCCGTCTTCGGGTCCCAGTTGGTGTTCTTGGTGAGCACCAGGGACTTGCCGGCCTTGTACGAGGCGATCTTGTACGGGCCGGTGGCGACCGGAGCCTTGTCGTAGGACTCCTTGGTGTCCGTCTTCGCCGGGACGACCGCGTAGCCCGCCATGGCCAGCGTCTGCGGCAGGTCGGGGCGCGCGGTGTCGAAGTGGAAGATGACGGTCTTGGCGTCCGGGGTGTCCAGGACCGAGGCCGGCAGGTGCTTGCCGTCGAAGCCGCCGCCGGGCAGCAGCTTGCGGTAGTCGGAGGCGTACTTGTTGCCCGCGAGCCAGGTCTGGAGGTAGGGCGGGCCGTCGAAGATGAACTTCGCGAACTGGCGCTCGACGGTGTGGCGGACGTCCGCGGACGTGATCGCGTTGCCGTTGGCGTCCTTGACGCCGTCCTTCAGGGTGAAGGTCCAGGTCTTGCCGCCGTCGGAGGACTTGCCCGAGTCGGTGGCGAGGTCGCCCGCGACCGAGACGTTGCCCTTGTCGTCCTCCTGGAACTGCGTCAGGCGACGGAACAGGAGGTTGGCGACCTGACCGGCGTCGGAGACGTAGATCTGGCCCGGGTCGAGGTGGGAGAGACCCGCCTCCTGGTAGACCTGGACGGTGCCGCCGCTCTTGGCGCCGGGGACCTCGGCGGCGGGGCCGGTGGAGCCGGCCGCGTCGACGTAGGTGACCGGCTTCGACTGGACCGAAGCTTCCTTCTGGTCCTTCTTGGAGTCGGTCCCGGACTTGCTGCCCTTGTTCTCCGAGCATCCGGTCAGCGCGAGGGAACCGGCCGCGATGGCGACCACGATGGCGCGCGCTCTGCGCGAAGTGAACGACTTCATGTTGGCGTAAGCACCTACCTGTCGGTTGTTATCCATGAGTACTGCCTGACGCGGCTGGTAGGCCGACGCGGGGGCGGCAGTAACCCCCCACCAATGGACGAGCTACCGCCCGGACTTGGGGTCGAAGGCGTCCCGGACCGAGTCTCCGAGGAGGTTGAAGGCCAGGACGAAGATCACCAGTGCCACACCCGGGAAGAAGATGAACGCCGGGTCCTGCTGGGCGTATTGCGAGCCCGCCGCGAACAGTCGTCCCCAGTCCGGGGTCGGCTCGACGAAGCCGACTCCGGCGAAGGAGAGGAAGGCAATGGTGAGAATGGTGCTGGGCAGCTGGTACGTGAACTGCACCAGGATGGGCGTCACCACGTTCGGCAGGATCTCCTTGCGGACGATCCGGCCGGGCGAGGCGCCGGAGACCTTGGCGGCCTCGACGAACTCGCGCTCACGCAGAGACAGTACGGTCGAACGCACCAAACGCGCCATACCCATCCAGCCCAGCAGCCACAGCACGATCAGCATCGCCAGCGCGCGGAAGTATGTGGGGGTCTCCTCACGCGGGTCGACGAAGAACGCGGTGACCACAGGCATGAACGCGATGAAGAACAGCTGCTGCGGGAAGGACAGGAAGAAGTCCGTCACACGGCCGATCCAGTAGTCGGTCCGTCCGCCGAAGTAGCCGCCGATCAGGCCGATGACGATACCCGTGACCATCAGCAGGACGGTGACGCCGACGGCCATGAACAGCGAGGTCCGCATGCCGTACACCAGCATGGCGAACACGTCGCGTCCGTACTGCGGCTCGACTCCGAACCAGTGCGACCCGGAGAGCCCGCCGAACCAGCCCAGCGGAAGCCCGAACTCGTCCAGGACGGGCGTGTCGTTGTAGGTCGGGTCCTGGCCGTACAGCGTGTACGGGTCGGTCCCGCTCAACTTGGTGAGCACCGGGGCCAGCAGAGCGACGACGAAGTAGAAAATCACTACCACCGCACAGATGACGCCGGTACGGTCACGCTTGAAGCGCTGCCACATCAACTGGCCGGGGGAGCGACCCTCGAGCTTCTGCTCACCCTTGTCGGCCCCGGGCTTCGACTCGTCGAGCTCCGGGTCCAAGGCGACTGGACTGGTCATGTGTGTCTTTCCCCTGGGGTTGGAGAGCTGAGCGCAGCACAGATACCGGCAGGTTCTGTGGTTTGGGGGAACTTTCGCCAAGGAGCTCAACGCGCGTCAAGGGAAGAAGACGTAGGGATCTCCCTATCGTCAATATTTTGAGCAAAAATTGCGACGATCGACACCTGTGCGCGCTTGACACGTGAGACAGCGACCCGCCATTTCGGACATACGCGACCTAATTTTTGTTTACATGTCCGAAACTTGACAGCTGAATCTCCGATAACCGAACACAGTGTGCACGGCGTCGCATTGCGGCTCCTATCACTCCCTGCACACACTCTCCACATTTCCCTCACATATTCCGCGGGCGCTCCTCGCGCCCGCCGGCCGCGAGGAGCGCCGGACCGGCCCGGCAGGCGCGACCGGAGCCCCCGGGCACGCCGAAGGCCCGGCCCCTCCGACGTGCGGAGAGGCCGGGCCTCGGGGGCGTTTTCCGGGGAGCGTCAGCCGTGCTTGGCGCGGCTCGCGGTGCGGGCGCGGTCGCGCTGGTCGAGGACGACCTTGCGGATGCGGACCGCCTCCGGGGTCACCTCGACGCACTCGTCGTCGCGGCAGAACTCCAGGGACTGCTCCAGGGAGAGCTTGCGCGGCGGGACGATCGCCTCGAACGAGTCGGCCGAGGACGACCGCATGTTCGTGAGCTTCTTCTCCTTGGTGATGTTCACGTCCATGTCGTCGGAGCGCGAGTTCTCGCCGACGATCATGCCCTCGTACACCTCGGTGCCCGGGTCGGTGAACAGCACACCGCGCTCCTGGAGGTTCGTCATCGCGAACGCGGTGACCGCACCGGCGCGGTCGGCGACCAGGGAGCCGTTGTTGCGGGTCTGGAGCGTGCCGAACCAGGGCTCGAAGCCCTCGTGGATGGAGTGTCCGATACCCGTGCCACGGGTCTGGGTCAGGAACTCGGTACGGAAGCCGATCAGACCGCGGGAGGGCACCACGAACTCCATGCGGACCCAGCCGGAGCCGTGGTTGGACATGTTGTCCATCCGGCCCTTGCGGACGCCCATGAGCTGGGTGACGGCGCCCATGTGCTCCTCGGGCACGTCGATCGTCATGCGCTCGACGGGCTCGTAGGTCTTGCCGTCGACGTCCTTGGTGACGACCTGGGGCTTGCCGATGGTCAGCTCGAAGCCCTCGCGGCGCATCTGCTCGACCAGGATGGCGAGCGCGAGCTCACCACGGCCCTGGACCTCCCAGGCGTCCGGACGCTCGGTGTCCAGGACGCGCAGCGAGACGTTACCGATCAGCTCGCGGTCGAGGCGGTCCTTGACCTGGCGGGCGGTGACCTTGCGGTCCTTGACGGCCGCCTTCGCGTCCGCGCCCTTGCCGGTGCCGCCCCGGCCGACCAGCGGCGAGGTGTTGGTACCGATGGTCATCGAGATCGCCGGCTCGTCCACCGTGATCAGCGGCAGCGGGATCGGGTTCTCGGTGTCGGCGAGGGTCTCGCCGATCATGATGTCCGAGATACCGGCGACGGCGCAGATGTCACCGGGGCCGGCCACCTCGGCGGGCTTGCGGGTGAGCGCCTCGGTCATCAGCAGCTCGGTGATGCGGACGTTGGACATGGTGCCGTCACGCTTGATCCACGTGACGGTCTGGCCCTTGCGCAGCTCGCCCTGCTCGACGCGCAGCAGCGCGATACGGCCGAGGAAGTTGTCGGCGTCCAGGTTGGTGACGTGGGCCTGGAGCGGGGCCTCCTCGTCGAAGGTCGGGGCCGGGATGTGCTCCAGGATGGTGGAGAAGAACGGCTCCAGGCTGGTGGAGTCGGCCGGGACCGTGCCGTTCTCCGGCTTGGTCAGCGACGCGATGCCGTCACGGCCGCAGGCGTACACGATCGGGAACTCGATCTGCTCCTCGTCCGCGTCCAGGTCGAGGAAGAGGTCGTAGGTCTCGTTGACGACCTCGTCGATCCGGGAGTCCGGGCGGTCCGTCTTGTTGATGCACAGGATGACGGGCAGGCGCTGCTGGAGCGCCTTGCGCAGCACGAAGCGGGTCTGCGGCAGCGGGCCCTCGGAGGCGTCGACGAGGAGGACGACACCGTCGACCATCGACAGACCGCGCTCGACCTCGCCACCGAAGTCGGCGTGGCCGGGGGTGTCGATGATGTTGATGGTGATCGGGTCCCCACCGTCCTTGGGGTGGTACTTCACCGCCGTGTTCTTGGCGAGGATCGTGATGCCCTTCTCACGCTCCAGGTCGTTCGAGTCCATCATGCGGTCGTCGACCGAGTCGAGCTGGTGGGCGGCGAAGGCACCGGCCTGCTTCAGCATTCCGTCGACGATGGTCGTCTTGCCGTGGTCGACGTGGGCGACGATGGCGACGTTGCGGATGTCGTGGCGCGTTGCCATGGTGTGGCGTACTCCCGGAGTGGTGAGGACGGCCTGCGCGTACGTCAGTGTTACGCGGGCCCTGCCGGGCTTGACATGCCACGGCCTCACCCCATGGTACGGGGCTGTGGCGGTTGGGGCGCGCCAGGGCATATCCGCCCAGCTCAGCCCCGCATTCCACGGGCACGGACGGGCCCTGCCGGCCCCCGGGACCGTCTCGTCGCCGGAGGACCGGGTCGGGCCGCCGGAAGCGTCTAGTTGCCGGAGGGGCTCGGTGACGGGCGGGTCACGCCCTTCTTCAGGAAGCCCATGTCCTCGTAGACCGGGGTCTGGAAGCCGAAGGCGCCCGCGTTGACGAGGTCCTTGCGCACCGCCGTGAGCTGGGGGCGCTGGTACAGCGGGATGGATCCCGCGGCCGCCCAGATCCGCGCGTCCGCCTTGCGGATCAGCGAGCGTTCCTCGCCCTGGTCCAGCGTCGAGATCGCCTCGTCGAAGAGCTGGTCCACCTGGTCGGTGCCGACCCGCGTGTAGTTCTGCTCGACGGTCAGGGAGCCGTCGGCGGCCGGCACCGGCTTGGCGTAGATGGGGCGGGCGTCGGTGGCGGGGAAGGCGCTGGCCGGCCAGGAGTAGAGGGCCAGGTCGTACTCGCCGGAGGCGATGTGGTCCTTGAAGTAGCTCTCGTCGGCGACCTTGGACACCTCGGTGCGGATGCCGACCCGCTCCAGCATGCGGGAGATGTGATCGGCGACGTTCCACAGCGGCTCCGAGCCGGCCCCGGAGGGGAGCACGAAGCGGAGCGTGAGCGGCTTGCCGTCCTTGGCCAGCGCCCCCGCCGCGGCACCCGCCGGGGCGGCGGTGCCCTTGGGGGCGTACGCGCCCGGCGCGCCGCCCTGGCGCAGATGGTTGTCGGTGTACTGCTTGCCGTCCTGCGCCAGCGGCCGGGGTCCCCCGTCGCCCGTGTCGCGTTCGGTGTCCCGCCCGGTCACGTGGTGCGGCTTGTTGTCCTCGCCGACGATGTACGCGCCCTCGCTGCCGCCCGTGGACTCGGGCTCGGGCTTCTTGCCCTCGGCCCTCTTCCCTTCGGTCTTCTCCCCTTCGGCCTTCTTCTCGTCGGTCTTCTTCTCGTCGGTCTTCTTCCCCTCGGCCCCGGCGGCCTTCTCGGCCGGCTGCGGCTTGAGCGGGCCGCCCGGCACCCAGCCCGCGTCCGCGAGCAGCGCCCGCGCCTCCGCGGTGTCCTGGCCGCCGAGCGCTCCGCTGCCGTCGGCGTAGGCGTCCTGGCCCGAGAGCGCGAGGTGGCTGCCGACGGACGCGACGGGCAGGCCCAGCGGCTTGAGGACGAGCTTCGCCAGCTCCTCCCGGTCGATGGCGCGGGCGACGGCCCGGCGCACCCGCTCATCTGCGAGGGGACCGCCGGCGCCGTTGAGGGCGAGCTGGGTGTAGGCCGGTTCCAGGGATTTGCGGACCTCGATCTCGCGCAGCGCGTCCTGCTGGGCCCGCCACCGGGCGATCTCCGAGGTGAGCTTCCTGCGGGCCTGGTCCTCGCGGCCGGCGGCCTCCTTGTCGGAGCCGTGCAGCAGAGCCCAGGAGCGCAGCGCCTTGGCCGCGGTCCGGCCGCCCGCCGGGCCCTGGATCGCGCTGTCGGCGCCCTGCTGCGAGGCGAGCGTGATGCGCTGGGCGTCGGCCGGGGCGATGTCGGCCAGGTCGAGCACGCCGGTGGCCAGGGCGGCGGCGCGCTCGTCGCGCGGCACGGCGGCCAGCACGATCTCGGACAGCTTG
The DNA here is from genome assembly GCF_009377175.1 of Streptomyces adustus. Lineage (GTDB taxonomy): Bacteria > Actinomycetota > Actinomycetes > Streptomycetales > Streptomycetaceae > Streptomyces > Streptomyces adustus. Next base: position 1,444 of record NZ_VJZD01000058.1, on the reverse strand, counting down.
GCCGGACGGCCCCACCAGCGCGGATTGCGGACCAGGGTGACCCGGGCGTTCTTGTGGTCGACCTGCTGGACGGCGAACGGCCCCGCCGTGACGCTCAGCTTGCGCCGGGCCCCGTCGTTGAAGGCGTCCGGGGTGCCCATGACGTCCTTCGGGTACAGCGGCGCGAACAGCGACTGCCAGTCGGCGTACGGCCGGGCGAAGGTGACCCGGACCTCCAGGTCGTTGTCGCCGCGCTCGATCTTCTCGATGCGGTCGTAGCCGGCGTTGCGCGCGGTCCAGTACGCGCTGTCCTTGCCGGACAGGGCGCGCCACTGGGCGGCGAAGTCGGCGGCGCCGATCTCCCGGCCGTCGCTCCACACGGCCTGCTGGTTCAGCCGGTACAGCACGACCTGCTTGGGCTCGGTCTCGACGACCCGGGCGGACTCCAGGAAGTCCGGGTTGCGCTGCGGGCGCCCGTTGGCGTCCAGCCGGAACATCGACGGCAGGACGGCCTGGGCGACCCGGGTGGTGGTGGCGTCCGCGTCCGACTGGAAGGCGTTGAGCGTCTCCGGCACGGTGTCCACGGCCCAGTGCAGGGTGCCGCCGTCGGCGACCAGGGAGCGCGCGGACGCCGCTACGTCCTGCCCGGCCAGCGGCCTGCTCGGCTCCTCCTCCGAGCTGCACGCGGCGAGCAGGGGCACCGCGAGCACGCCCGCGGTGAGGAAGGCGACCGAGCGCATGACCGCGCGCGGTCCGAGGCCGTCGTAGGACATCTCTGGGCACCTCCGGGGAGCCGCTCCCACCCGGGACACAAGTGGGGTTTGATCACATATGGCGGTATTTTGGAGCTGATCAGATCTATGGACCCACTGAAGAGGAAAGGGTTCAGCGGTCCGGGGCGACACGGCGGCAGCGGCACGGAACCCCACCCGTGCGGCGCAACCGCGCGAACCCCGGCACTTACGGAGCGCAAAGGGAGCGCACCCGGGTGTGCGCGGGAGGCGTGCAATCCGCCAATCGCTGCACATGCCTTCACACCGGCAGGTGTGACGCGCAACACTCGCAGGCGCATGAACGTCACCACCCAAGGCCACCCGGCCCCTGGAAGTGAGGTCACGTCATGTCCGTGCACGACGACCTGATATCGGTCCAGCGCAGCCTCGACGATCTGTCGCGGTCGGTGGGCCGCCTGGAACGGCAGCTCGGCACCGGCGGGCTGGAGATGCGCCGCGTCCGCGCGGACGCCGCCCATCTGCGCGAGAGCGTCGAACTGCTGCGTACGGCGGCAGCTCAGGCCGCCCCCCGCAGCCCGGAGCTGGTCACCATCTCCGACACCCCCTACGACATCACCCTGTGGACGGACTCGGACGACGAGGGCCTCGGCGTCCGCGACCGGCACGCCCCCTGATCCGGGCGCCCCTCGAACGGGCCCGCCCCCTGAACCGGCGCGTCCCCCTACCGGACC
>NZ_VJZD01000057.1 GCF_009377175.1 Streptomyces adustus | reverse complement strand
GTGCGGGCGGGTCGGGGCCAGGGACTTGGCCCGGCGGATCTTCTTCCCGAGGTCGTTCAGCGTCTCGGAGGTGCACGCCTGGCGCAGCATCGGGAAGAGGTTGTCCTCCTCGTCCTGGACGTGGGCGGAGACCTCGTCCATGAGCTGCTGCAGCAGCGGGCTCATCTTGGGGTCTTCGGTGTCCGTCTTCTCCAGCTGCTTGAGGAGCTTCTCGACCCGGGTGTGGTCCGCGATCTCCTTGTCGGCGATGCGGTCGCCGCCCTTGATGTGTTCTCGTACCGCCGGGTACAGGTGCTCCTCCTCGGCGACCGAGTGCCGTACGAGTTCGATGGTGATCTCATCCACGAGGTCACGGAGTTCCTGCCCGCCACCCGGCATCCCCTGGATCCGAGCGAACATCTCCTCGACCTCCCGGTGGTCGGTCATCAGTTCCGCGATCGCGTCTCCGCCATGCCCCATTGTTTCTCCGCCTCTCGCTGGTCATGCCCGGGCCGGGACGATCCCGCCCAGCTGACAGTGGTTCCCGATCCCGATGGACCCCGCGCTGCCCCGGGCGATGTCCACCCGGTCGGGTGACTCCGACTGACGGCCCCCGCCGGGCCCATCCGGCGGTACCCGGGCGGTGCCGAGGCTCCAGGGCGGGCCAGCAGCCCAGAGCAGGATTCCGTTCGAGTACGGCCTCATGTGGTGCACGAGTACGGCCTCATCTGATTCAAAGGCCCAAGCCACCGACCCCGCGCAATGCGCCTTGGTCCATACGGCCCTGTGCGTACGTGACGTGGCCCGGCACCGCGCCGCCCGATAGCGATCCAGCGTGCAGCTAGTACGACGCCGACGGCGGGCGCCGCAGTCTGCAGTCAGGGCGGGTACCACGTGGTAAGTGGGCGCGAGCGTGATGACGTTTCCGTACACAGGACGCGTCTGAACCGGGGCGGTGTGCACGTCGCACCGGCACCCCCGCATTGCTTCAGCCGGGCCACGTGCCGGTCAGACGCCGAGTCGAGGCAGCTCCGGCGCGGTCGACGGCGGCTTTGACTCCGGCGAAGATAGCGCCCTGGACGATGGCGGCGAGCAGTACCTCTGCCCAGGCGCGCTCCTCGTCGGTGGCGTCCGGGGCGTCCTTGTCGTGACCGAGCATCTTCCATGCCTGCTTGAACAAGGCGCCGGCGAGCATGCCACTGGCTGCTCCCAGCACCAGTCCGACGGGCTTGTAGGCGATCTTCAAAGCCTTCACGTTACGTCTCACCCTTCCTGCGGCGGCCCGCCAGCCACAGCACGGCCACGACGCTGGTGGCGGCCAGCCATGCGGTGCGGTTGTCACGGACCAGCCGGGCTGTCTGGGCTGCTCTGTGCCGGAGCGGCTCGGGCGCCTTGTCCTGCAGCATGTGCCCGGCCCCGGCTGCCTTCGCACGGGCATGCTCGGTGGCCTGGGACGCCTTGTCCTTGACCGGGTCGGGCAGCCTGTTCTGTACCTGGGAAGCGGCGTCGGCGGCCTTCACCTTCAGCTCCCCGGCCTTGACGCCGGCCCGCTGCTTGACGTCGGCGGCCTTCTCCTTGGCGCGGGACTTGACGTCCGTCTTGGTGGCAAGGGCTTCGACCGTCTCACCCAGTTCGTGTCGGGTCTGCTCGACCTGCTGGCGCAGCTCTTCGGGGCTCTGCGCGGCGGGTTCGTCGGGGGGCGGCTGGGTCATCGCTGCGCACTCTCCTTGATCTGTGCCACGTCTTCCTTCACGCTGTCGATCGTCTGCTCGGGCGCGGGCGGACTGGCCTGGCTGACTTCCTTCTTGCCCGTGAGTGCCAGGGCTGCGGTGATCACGCCCAGCACTGCTGTGATGATCAGCGCTGCGGCCCATACGGGCAGCGCCATCGCCAGGCCCGCGATGGCAGTGGCCGCCAGCGCCTGAAGGGTCAGGAAGCCGGCCACTCCGGCGCCGCCGAACAGCCCACCGCCCTTGCCGAACCGCTTGCCCTTCTGTTTCATCTCCGCCTGGGCCAGTCGCAGCTCGCCGCGTACCAGCTCCGTGAGCTGCTGCGAAGCCCGCTGTACCAGTTCGCCGACCGGCTCCGATCCGGCAGCCTGCGCCCCACGGTCCGCGCCGTGCGCGTGCGGTGTTGCGTTCGACATGACTCGCACCTCTCCTCTCGCTCTTGCGTTCGCCTCCGGTGCGGACCGCGCATCTGATCAGCTGTTGAACCGCGAGTACCCGCCCCCATCGAGTTCAGGACCCTGCGGGCGGAAAACCCTGGTGCATGCGTCGTTCACCCGGTCCGAAGAGCACAGGCTGTGTGCGCATGGCCTTACGGGCTGCCCCGCGAATGGTGGCTGGCCGTGCTGGCCTGGGGGTTCGGCTGGTGGGTGAGCCAGCAGGGCGTTGTGCGTGCGGGCACGAGTTCAGTGCTGGGCTTGTTCCGGGGCGGCGCCTAATCGAAGTCCTTCGGTTTCCTCGGCGGGGCGCTGGCCTGGTCGGGGAACTCGTTGGCCAATCCCCGGTAGCCCTCGTCGACCTCGGCTTTCACTCTGGGATGCCGACGGAACTGCTCGGCGATGCCCTCCGTGCGCGCACAGGTCTGGTCGTGCATCCTGCCGGGACGTGCCGCGCCGGACCACAGGGTGCGGCCCTGGTGGTCGCTGATAGGGGTGGTCTTGATGGTGTTCTGCCTGCGCTTGCCGGAGGCGAAGGTCCGCCTGCCGGGGCGGTTGGCCCTGGGACGTCGGACCTGAGTCTCGGTGCCGTCGATACGCAAGGTGACGTTCTCTGCGGCGGCGTGGGCGAACGCGTCCTCCAGAGTGTGCAGTCGCAGGCCAGGCCGGTCGGGGACGGCGAATCCGCGCTCCGACAGGAGCGGGCGGATCTCGCTGATCGGGCGGCCGATGGTGGAGGAGCCCACCTCGTAGATTACGCCGAGAGTCTCGTGGGTGAAGCCGGTGCGCAGGTGAACCAGGGTGGCCGGCAGCTGGGTGAAGACGAGTTCGTACTTCGGGCCGGCCCCGGACTGCCGTCGGCGCGCCGGCGCCGCTCGTGCCGCGCGGACTCGTAGCGCGCTTCCCAGCGTGGCGCGAGTTCTTCGATCAACTCGCCGAGATGTGGGCGCGCGACGCCGCAGAAGGCGGGATGTGCCATGGCCGCGCGGGCCTGCTTGATCCTCACACCTCAAGAACCCGCGCGGGTGTCGTCATGTCACGGCCTGTCCGGGAAGCTGGTCAGACCCGGTCCAGGGGTCGGTGCGGACCGCTGGGAAGTTCTACTTCGATCGTGTCGCCAGGGCGCACTATGCCGCCTTCCCTCACGATGCTCATGATTCCGGCTTTGCGCACGATGTTCCCCGCCTCGTTGCGGCCGACGACCTGCTTGAGCAGCCCATCCTGGAAGTTGTCGATCTGCAGGCAGGGATTGCGGAGGCCGGTAACTTCCAGGACCGCGGAGTCGCCGATGCGCAGCAATGTGCCGACCGGCAGACCGAGCAGATCGATGCCGCGGGTGGTGATGTTCTCGCCGAGTTCGCCGGGCGCCACCTTGAACCCTTCTGCGCCGACTTCGGCGAAGAGCTCTTCATGAATGAGGTGGACCTGGCGCAGATTCGGCAGGGTGGGATTCTGCGCGACGCGCGAGCGATGCCTGACCGTCACACCCGCGTGCACGTCCCCCTCCACACCGAGCCCGGCGAGCAATCTGACGCTGTCCCGGTTCGGCTTGGTGAACGAGTATTCCCCGTTGCTGCTGACCGCCGTCACTCTCCCGCTCATACCTCGGAACCCCCTCGTCGTAACCGTGATCAGCCACGAGCCTAGCCATCGCCTCTCAGGCGCGGCATCCACGATCAATCGCGGGTGGGACCGTCGGCCGAAGGGGTACTCGCCTGTCATGGTTCGGCTACCCAAACTGGGACACAAGGATCGCGAACTGCGCCAGGGCGACGATGTCGGCGAGGCTTCCGGGCCTGCTGCCGACCGGGCGCCCGCGAAGGACACCGAGCGGCGCTACGGGCCAGAGGAGCAGGTCGAGCGCAAGGCGCCGGACGCTCCGACCGATCTGTCCAAACGGTCCTGGGGCGCGGTGTTCAGGGGCAGCCTGCGGGAGTTCAAGGACGACGAGCTCACCGACCGGGCCGCGGCGCTGACCTACTACGCGGTGCTGGCGCTGTTCCCGGCACTGCTGGTGCTCGTCTCCCTGCTGGGCATCACCGGCAAGTCCACCACGGACAAGGTGCTGGCCAACCTCAAGCAGCTCGCCCCCGGCTCGGCCCGCGACATCATCACCCGGGCCGTGGAACAGCTACAGGGCAACAGCGGCACGGGTTCCATCGTGGCGATCGTCGGCCTGGTGGTGGCGGTGTGGTCGGCGTCCGGCTATGTGGCGGCGTTCATTCGCGCGGCCAATGCCGTCTATGACATGCCCGAGGGCCGCCCGGTGTGGAAGATCCTGCCCGTACGCGTCGGGGTCACGGTTGTGCTGATGGTGCTCGCCGTGATCAGCGCGCTGATCGTGGTCTTCACCGGCGCCCTCGCCCGCCAGGCCGGCACCGCCCTCGGTATCGGCGACACCGCGCTGACGGTGTGGTCCATCGCCAAGTGGCCCGTCCTCGTCGTGCTGGTCACGATCATGATCGCGATCCTCTACCGGGCCACCCCTAACGCCAGGGTGAAAGGCTGGCGGTGGATCACTCCCGGGAGCTTCCTGGCCCTGGTGATCTGGATGATCGCCTCCGCCGGATTCGCGCTCTACGTTGCCAACTTCGCCTCCTACAACAAGACCTACGGCACCCTGGCCGGCGTCATCGTCTTCCTGGTCTGGCTGTGGATCACAAACCTGGCCATCCTGCTCGGCCTGGAGTTCGACGCGGAGGCCCTGCGACAGCGGGCCATCGCCGGCGGCCATCCGCCTCAGGCCGAGCCGTACGCGGAGCCGCGCGACACCCGAAAGTGGGACGAGCAGGACCGCCGCCGCATGGACGAAACCTGACCTGCACAGGAACGACCGAGCAGATCTTGCGTGAAACCTGCAGGACTTGAAGTTGCCGACGGGACTCACGGCTGCCATTCGGATGCTGCGCGCCTGGTCAACAGTGCCATGGATAGGGTGCCGGGCGCCGTGGTGGACAGGTCATGTCAGGGTTGAACCACTTCACGGTTTTCGTGCACCACGCTCACTCCTGCGGTGCTGTGCTCGTCTCAGCCGGGCCATTGTCACCCCCCGCCTTTGCCGGCGGACCGGCAACACACCTGAGCGGGGCGGCGGATTCCTCCGCCGCCAGTACTACGGACCGGATCACGGACAGCGGTAGGACCCCCGGCCAGCCCAGCAGGCGCGCCCCGGCAGTTTCGCCGGCAGTGCGCACGTGCAGCCCAGGGATGGTGGTCTCCGACCACTGCTGACCGTCGTACGTCATGGCCCATCATGGCCACGGCCCGGCGCGGCTACCGTGGGGACACTCCGTGCCGCCTCGGAGCGCCCGTTCGGGCCGAGCGCCCGCATGCTCGCCGGGGGCGGGCCGCCCAGCATTCGCGGCCGACCTGGTGCGATCGGCGCTCGACAAGCGGATCGCGGAGGACACCGCGCGCACCAGCAGCTGACGGGGCGGCAGACGAAGTACGTAGGCCGCCCGGGCATTGCACGCGAGCAAAGGCGCTCGGAGGGAGTCGACGGACTGGCCCCGTCGACACGCGACACTTCGGCAACAGGGCCTCTTTTGAGGACACAGGGCCTGCCGAGTTCGAACCAGGTTCGGCCGGACCCGGCAGGCCTGGCCCTGGGTTCTAATCCGGCGGCTCCGCAGGACGCGGTTGCCCGGGCTCCGGCGGGGCGGGCTGCGGGCCGGGCTCATCCGGACGGGACGGAGCCGGTGGCTCAGACGGCGGAGTGGGCGAACCGGGCGGTGGCGGCGGATCTCGCGGTACCGGCGGCTCGACGGGCTTCGATGGACCATTCGGCTCCGCGAGCAGGAAGGATGCTGCGGCCGCCCGGGCATCAGCCGGAGGCCGTCGGTGCGGCGGTGCAGGCACAGCGCGCATCATCGTGAACTCCTATCGGCCGAGGGCCTTTTCGAGCTCCTCCTTGTTCATCTTCGAACGGCCGTGGACATTGCGCTGCTTGGCCTCGTTGTACAGCTGCTCCTTCGTCGGGCCTTCGGAGCCGCTGTGCGAGCGCTGCCCGCCGCGCCGGGAGGAGGACATGTCCTCGATCGAGCTGCGGCTGGCCGTCTCCGACTCTCCGTGCCGGGCCCGTTCCTTGTTCACCGTGCGGGCAGCGATCTCCTCCGCGCGCTTCTCGCTCTCACCGCGATCCAGCGCGCTGTCCTTGATGTGCTCGTACTGCCGCTCCCGCTTCGGGCTGGATCCACGGGGCATGGTCATACCTTTCTGTGCCGGACGAACATGGTGGCCGAGGTCTGCATGACGTGCCGGGGCGAGCCCGTCTGCGTCGTGCACGGCTTCTCGGAGATCGTGTACGACCTTGTTCCGGATCGCCCGCCGGTGCTCCGAGCCGAAGCGCTCACGGAGGTGAGAGCGCCTGATCCTCACTGGCGTGGCCATATGCAGCATCCGGGTTCCCCATTGCCCGCTTTCGACCCGTCCCCCAAATTCGATCTCCGTGCGCGACCGTCTCCCCCCGCATTCGGCGAGACATCCACGGCCAAGGGAACCGTGGCAGGACTCGACTCCACACGGGCAGGACCGACCACCGCAGACCTGGGTGATCAATCACTGCCCGGGGCGGACCTCCCGCGCGGCCCGCCGGGCGCGAAGTGCGCACCTCGACGACCACCGACACAGGTTCCTCGGCTCCACCACGGCAAGGGCGACCGGGCCACTCGTGGGGCAAGCCGGGGGACGGGGCGTCCCCGACCACGGCCAAACGGGTCACATCGCCACGACGGCGAACCCGTAGCGCCGCCCCGCGCGTTACACAGGACCCCGCCCGCACCAGGAAAGGACAGTCATGCGTCGCCCCGCCCTCCTTGCCGTCTGTGCCCTCATCACCGCAGCAGCCACCGGATTTCTCGCCACCACCGCACTCCGACGCCGCTGAACACAGCCCAAGCCTTCCGGCGGCCGGCCTTCGGGAAGTCCCCGATTCCAGCGATCGGCCGACGGTGCAGCCGCCCGAGGCACGACTACGGAAGCGTCGCGGCCGCCGCGCCCGCTGACGAGCCTCGCAGCTGCACGCGGCGGCGCAAGGCTCCTGGTGGTGGGAAACGACAAGCACCGGCAGCCTGCTTCGCGAGCGTGACAGGCTGGCCGACCCGCGCGAGGCGCTCGCTCACGGTGAGGCCGATTGAACACAGGGGAGGCTAATCAGGCGCTGGTGGGCGGACCCGCCCAGCGCTGGTTGTAGCGGCGGGCCGCCCGGTCGTTGAGCACACTGGCCGCCCTGCGCAGGGTCCGTGCCCAGACGGATCGGGCCGAGGCGTCCAGGGCATGCCCCTGCATCATCGCCGCGCGCTCCCCGGTCCGCTCGGCCGCGTCGTCAGGTGGCGTGGGCAGCACCCGGGCAGCCAGTCCGCTCGCCCGCGTCACCAGCCGGGGCGCGACGGCGTGCACCATCGCCCCGGTACGGGCCGCCGGGGTGAGCACCAGCCGGGTGCGCCTGTGCTCCACAGCGCGCACGATCTTCTCCGCCGCGCGCTCGGCGTTCATGGACAGCAGCGGCATTCCCGCCAGTGCCGAGAACCAGGCGAACTCCGCCTGTGGCCGACCGCCGAACTCCGCCTGGAGGTGTGAGCCCGTCCGCATCAGCCCGGGGTGGACCGTGGTGACGCTGACCGCGCTCCCGGCGGTCTCCTCCTGGAGTCCCTCGCCGAGCGCGCGTACCGCCGCCTTGGCACAGGAGTAGGGCACCAGGTGCGGCACCGCCAGCAGTCCGCCGACGGAGCACACCAGGCCCAGGCGACCGCCCGCAGGGCTGCGCCGCAGGTACGGCAGTGCTGCGAGCGCGGTGTGAAGGGCGCCGGCGAAAATGGTCTCCATCGCGTCCTTGAACGCCTGCGTTCCCGCGGTCTCGGCGGGAGCCACCTGGATCACACCGGCATTGGCGATCACGAGGTCGAGGCCGCCCTCCTGCTCCGCCGTCTGCCGGACAGCAGCCGTCACTGCCCGTTCGTGCCGCACGTCGCACACCATCGGGCGCGGGGTGCTGCCGGTACGGTCCCGTACCCAGGTCACGGCCCGGTCGAGTTCGTCGGCGTCCCGGGCTAGCACGGTCACCCGATAGCCGCGCCGGGCCAGCTGAGCCGTCATCAGCAGGCCCAGACCGCGGGAGCCACCGGTCACAAGGGCCGAGAGTCCATCGGTCACGGATCGGGATCGGTACGTCGCCGTCACGTCGTCACCTCGCTGCTCGTATTGGGCTCCGGCCCTGCCACCCGGTCGCGAACCTCGTTCGGGAAGGCCGGCCCGGGATAGCTTGGCCAAGGGCTTTGACCCGCTAACCACCGGGCGCCGCGCCACCCATGTCGAGTACCCGCCCGAGTGTCGAGACCAACTGCGGTGTCGCTCCGGCGCGCCTCACGGATCGTCGTAAGCATGTGGGTCACCTGGGCGGGCACGGGCGGACCGCCAAGTTGGTCGCCGCGTTCGGCGAGTGGCTGTGAGCCATGCCGGCCGCTCGGTCGGCCCGACATGCCATGCTGACCGGCGACAGCACCCCGCGCCCTTCGGAGGATCCGTGGTCGCCACCTATCACCGCGCCGACCGCGAGAACGGCGACCACATCGACGACTCGTCCGAGGACGCCATCTACATGTTGATCGACGACCTGAACGACACCGACAACACCTTCGTCGCCATCCAGCCCGACGGGACGACCCTGCCTGGTACGTCACCGTCGCCGTCCTCGACTCCGGCGGCTACGAGGTAGTCCGCCGTGACACTCTGCTCGACTCGCATCCGTCACCCCCGCACGGTACGCCGACCTGGAGCACCGCACCGGAATCCGCCACGACCGCCGACTCGGGCGCCCCGCAAGAACACCCGAGTCTGCCGCCCGGACTGGAGATCCCGTCCCGTCGGGCTCAGTCGAGGTTTCAGAGTCCCATGGACTTGGCGACGATCGTACGCATGATCTCGCTGGTGCCGCCGAAGATCCTGCTCGCCCGATTGTCGGCGTACAGCCGCGCGATCGGACTGTCCGTCGTGAAGCCGAGGCCACCGTGGAGTTGCAGACACCTGTCGATCACCCCGGGCGCCGCCTCCGTGCAGTACAGCTTGGTGGCGGCAGCCTCCTCGGCGGTCAGCTCCCCCGCGTCGAAGGCGTCCAGGGCCTGGTCGACGACCGCCTGGAGCGCGTTCACCGTGACCTTGCAGTCGGCGAGCACGAACTTGGTGTTCTGGAAGGCGGCGACCGGCTTGCCGAAGGCGGTGCGCTCGCGGACGTACTCGGTGGCGAGGTGGACCGCGGCGGCCGCGTGCGCGTACGCCCCGACGGCAATGCCCAGGCGTTCCTGCGGGAAGATCTCCGCGAGACAGGCGAAGGCTTCGCCCAGACCGCCCACCACGTCGCCGGCCGGGACCCGCACATCGCTGAACGTCATGGCGACGATGTCGGAGGACCGCAGGCCGAGCGTGGCCGCCCCGGTCTCGACCGTCACACCCGGGGCCCGGGTGTCCACGGCGAGCAGGGACATGCCACCGCGCCGGTCGGACCCGTCCGTGCCGGTGCGGCAGGCGACGAGCACCAGGTCGGCCTGCGCGCCCCCGGAGACATAGGCCTTGGCCCCGTTGAGCACGTAGTGGGTGCCGTCTTCGGACAGCTCGGCGCTCGTGCGCAGACCGGCGAGGTCGGAACCCGCCTCCGGCTCCGTGATCGCGATGGCCGTCATCAGATCACCGGTGACGAACCCCGGCAGCCAGCGCTCCTTCTGCTCCCGGGTCGTGTATGTCACCAGGGTGGCCGGAAGGGCCAGATGCGCGCTGGCGCCACCGAAGGTGACACCGGCCCGCGCACACTCCTCGGCGATGACGGCGTTGAACTTGAAGCTCTTTTCACCGCTGCCGCCGAACTCTTCCGGGATACCGAACCCGAAGATGCCCAGTTTTCCCAGTCTGCGATAAAAGTCACGCGGCACCCGACCTGCCGCCTCCCACTCGGGATATAAGGGTACGACCTCTGTCTCGATTAGGTCCCGCACCCTCGCACGGAACGTCTCGTGCTCGTCCTGGAAAACAGTGCGCCGCACCGTGTCTTCCCCCTGTAGCTCTGATCGGTGTCTGGGCCAACGACTCGACGCTAATACGGAGTTGAGGACCCTGTCCAGGCCAGCAGGCCTTGTCATCCGCGGTCGCCCTGTGCCTAGTATTCGACCATGGGGTTCGAGGCCGCCGACGTGGCCTGTGGCCCCGCCTGCCGATTTTCATGGGGGAGACAGGCGTGAAACCAACGGGCAGCAAATATTTGTTCAATGCTCGCGACCCGCGATTACGAACCGACCCGTACCCGCTCTACAAACAGCTCCGGGACGTGGAGCCGGTCCACCGGACACCTTATGGCCATTGGGTGGTATCGGGACACGACGCGGTCGCTTCGCTCATACGGAATCCCGGATTGAGCAGTGAATATCCGCAGGATCCCGGATGGGCCGAGCAACGGGGCGGGCGGGACAGCCCGATCGTGCGGGCCACCCGCAGCTGGATGCTCATGAGGGACGGCGACGGGCACCGCCGGCTGCGCGGACTGGCCAACCCTCTGTTCACCGCCAGAGCGATCCAGGAGACAGCGCCCCGGATCGCCGGAATCGTCCACCGCATCATGGACGACATGGGCGAGGGTCGGGACATCGACCTGATCGGATCACTCGCGGCGCTGGTGCCGGTGACCGTGTTCTGCGGCCTGGGTGGCCTGCCCGTGGAGGACCGCGACCTGTGCCGGAAGTGGACCGACGCTCTGGGCCACGTCATCGACCCGGCCGTCGACGAGACCGCCCGACGGACCATGAACGACGCGGCCGAGGAATTCGGAGCCTATATTTCCGGACACCTGGAAAAGCGGCGCGCGGATCCGCAGAACGACATCCTCTCCCGGCTGCTGCTGGCCGAGTTCGACGGCGAGAAACTCTCCGACGAGGAGATCATCGCCAATGTCATGATGTTCTTCCTGGGTGGTCACGAGACGACCGTCAACCTCATCGGCAACGGCATGCTGGCCCTCCTACGCCATCCCGACCAGTTGCGCGCCCTGCGTGAGGACCCCGGTCTCATCGAGAACGGCATCGACGAACTGCTCCGCTACGACGCGCCCATCCAGCTGGTGGCGCGGATCACGACCGGCGAGATCGAGGTCGGGGGCAGCACCATCCCGGTCGGCTCCAAGGTGATGATCCTGCTCGGCGCAGCCAACCGCGACCCGCTGCGCTACCCCGACCCGGACCGCCTCGACCTGGGCCGGCCGGACGTGCGCCCGTTGTCCTTCGGCGGCGGCCCCCACTACTGCATCGGCGCCCTGCTGGCGAAGACCGAGGCCAGGCTGGTCTTCACCGAGCTGCTGCGCCGCCACCGCGACATCAGACTGAGCGGCGAGGACGTCGTCTGGCGTCCGCAGGTGAACATCCGCGGGCTCAGCGAACTCCGCGTCGATCTCCTCTCCTGACGTCGGCCCGGCCTCCCGGCCGCCGCACCGCACCGCCCGGCGGCTGTCCGCAGTGGCCGGTATCTGTCCACCCGACCACGCCTGCCGCCCGCATGCGCCCGTACGACGCGTCCGCGTGTTCGTACGGCGTCCGTGTGCGTCCGTACGACGCCTCCGGCACCTTCGCGTGCCGACGCCTCCGGCACCTTCGCGTATCGACGCCTTTGGCACCCTCGCGTGCCATGCCCATACGAAACGCCGTCGTAGGCGCGCAGTCGGTTCCACTGGTCCAACGAGTGGGGATGAAGAACAGAAATATGAGCACCCAGACGATATCTCCCGGAATACTTGACCATGATTTAACCAAGGCTTCCGTCGACAGTATTCTGATGGATTTTCTGGAGAGCCGAGGATCCTCCGGCGATTCCCGTATGACCCGCATCGTGAAGCTGCTCGAAGATTTCATGGTCGGCGGCAAAAGAATTCGCCCGGTATTGACCGTCATGGGTTGGCAGGCGGCCGGCGGTGAAACCGTTCCGGCGGCGGTACTGCGCGTGGCCGCCTCCCTCGAGATGTTTCACGCGTTCGCGCTCATCCATGACGACATCATGGACGACAGCGACACCCGGCGCGGCCGTCCCACCATCCACCGGATGCTCGCCGGCAAGCGCGGCGACGACCGCGACGAGCGATTCGGGCTCGGCGCCGCGGTCCTGGTGGGCGACCTCGCCTTCACCTGGTCGGACCAGCTGCTGCACACGGCGGGGCTGACCCCCGCGCAGTCGGCCGCGGTGCTGCCGCTCGTCACCGAGATGCGAACCGAGGTGATGCTCGGCCAGTACCTGGACCTCCAGGCCACCGGCGAGCTGACCGATGACGTCGACGCCACCCTCACCGTCAACCGCTACAAGACCGCCAAGTACACCGTCGAGCGCCCCCTGCACATCGGCGCCGCCCTCGCGGGCGCCGACGCCGCGACCCTCACCGCGTGCACGGCGTTCGCCCTGCCCCTGGGCGAGGCCTTCCAGCTCCGCGACGACCTGCTGGGGGTGTACGGCGATGTCCGCGACACCGGCAAGTCGCGCCTGGACGACCTGCGGGCCGGCAAGAACACGACCCTGGTCGCGCTCGCCCTGCGCACAGCCGACGCGGCCCAGCGCGCCCGGCTGCACACACTGATCGGCGACCCCGCTCTGGACGAGACGGGCGCGGAGGAGGTCCGCGCGCTGTTCGCGTCCACCGGGGCCCGGGACATCGTGGAACGCATGATCGACGACCGTTACCGGCGAGCCCTCGAGGCCCTGGAGACCGCCCCCTTCACCGCCGACGCGGTGACCGCCCTCAAGCACCTCGCCGTCACGGCCACCAGGAGGAACTCATGACCGCGGACCTGACCGCACCCACCGCCACGGCTCCCGCGGGCACCGCGCGCTACTGGCAGGAGAGCACTGAGCGCTTCGCCGCCCTCCTCGACCGCCACGTCGGGTACGAGGCCCGGAAGGTGCCGATGACGGACGCCGAGCTGCGCGAGGTCATCGACGCCTGCAACCGCGCGGTCGCCCCGCTGGGCAAGACCGTCTCGGACAAGCGCTGGATCTCCTACATGGACGTCGTGCGCTGGTCCCAGAGCGCCCGCCACATCAAGGACATGGAGGCCTTCAAGGCCGTCTGCGTGCTCAACTGCGTGACCTTCGTGTGGGACGACATGGACGCCTCCCTGCACGACTTCGACCTCTTCCTGCCGCAGCTGCGCGCGGTGTGCGAGCGCTACTACTCCCCCGAGGACGCCGAGTTCGCCTACGAGGGCGCCCGCGCCTTCGTCACCAGCGACCACATGTTCCGTGACACCCGGCTCAAGCAGGTGCTCTGCGGCACCTCTCCCGAGCAGTACTTCCGCTTCCGCGTCACCGACGTCGGCGTGGACTTCTGGATGCGGATGTCGTACCCGATCTACCGCCACCGCGAGCTGACCGAGCACTCCAAGACGGGCCTCGCCGCCCGGATGACCACCCGCGGGCTGGCCATCGTCAACGACTTCTACTCCTACGACCGCGAGTACGCCCTCGGCCAGATAACCAACTGCTTCCGGCTGTGCGACATGAGCGACGAGACCGACTTCCGACGCTTCTTCCAGGCCCGCCTCGACGACATGGCCGAGGACATGGAGTGCATCCGTGCGTTCGACGAGGTCACCCGGGACGTCCTGCTGGACCTCATCCAGGGCAACTTCGTGTGGACCACCCGGGACCGGCGCTACCAGGCTCCGGTGAACGACGTCAACTCACGCATCCAGTAGGGACCGCAGCATGCCCTCCTCGAAGACATCCGTGACGGACCGGTCCTGGCGGACCGGCACCGCGCCCGGCGCACTGCCGCTGCTGGGACACGTGCCCGCGCTGTGGCGTCGCCCCCTGGAGTTCCTCGCCTCGCTCCCCGCCCATGGCGACCTGGTCGAGGTCCGGCTCGGACCCACCCCCGCCTACCTCGTCGCACACCCGGAACTGGTCCGGCACGTGCTGCTCAACCCCCGACTGTTCGACAAGGGCGGTGTCTTCGACAAGGCACGCCAGCTCCTCGGCAACAGCCTGTCAGTGTCCCGGGGCGAGGAACACCGCTTCCAGCGGCGGCTGATCCAGCCGGCCTTCCACACGACGAGAATCGCCGCCTACACGACGGCGGTGGCCGCGGACACCCGTACCGTCACCGACGCCTGGCGGGACGGGGAGACCCGGGACATCGGCGACGCCATGCATGCCTTGCTGATGCGGGTCGCCGCGCGCACCCTCTTCTCCACCGGTCTCGACGAGGCCACCGTCGAGGAGGCCCGGCAGTGCCTGCGGACCGTCTCGCACGGCATCTACAAGCGCACGGTAGCCCCGTTGGGCGTCATGGAGAAGCTGCCCACACCGGGCAACCGCGCCTACGACCACGCCAACGCGCGGCTGCGGCAGATCGTGGCCGACATGATTGCCGTACGGCGGCGGTCCGCCGAGGACTACGGCGACCTGCTCTCCACCCTGCTGCGGGCAGAGCACCCGGAGACCGGGGAGAAGCTCGACGACGGCCAGGTCCTCGACCAGGTCGTCACCTTCCTGGTCGCCGGCAGCGAGACCACCGCTTCCACCCTGGCCTTCGTCTTCCATCTGATGGGCACACTGCCCGAGGTGGAGAGGCGGGTGCACGCCGAGGTGGACGCGGCGCTCGGCGGGCGCACCCCCGTCCACGGGGACCTGCCCGCGCTGCCTTACATCCGCAACGTGATCACCGAGACGCTGCGGCTGTACCCGCCGTCCTGGATGGCGATGCGGGTCGCCGCCGAGGACGTGGAACTCGGCGGGCGGACCATCCCCGCCGGGACGATGATCCTTTACAGCGCCTACGCCCTGCATCACAACCCCGAGCTGTTTGCCGACCCGGAGACCTTCGACGCCGACCGCTGGGAGGGCGAACGCGCCGCGCAAGTGCCGCGCGGGGCGCTGCTGCCGTTCGGCGCGGGCAGTCACAAATGCATCGGCGACGTCCTCGCGCTCACCGAGACCGCGCTGATCGTCGCAACGGTCGCCGCGCGCTGGCGGCTACGCCCGGTGCCCGGATCCACGCTGCGGCCGGAGCCGAAGGCCACCCTCGAATCGGGCCCGTTGCCCATGGTGCTGGAACGCCGCTGACCGGCGTCCGCCGACTCCGTCCCGCTTCCCCGTCGCCCGCCCGGCGTCCCAGACCCCAGTCCCCAGTCCGACCGCTCCCGTCACTCGTACCGCATCCGGAGGGCACACCCGGCATGAAGACAGATTCCGACCCGACCAGGCGCAGCTGGCGGATCGCCAAGGCACCGGGCGGCCTCCCGCTGGTGGGTCACGCCCTCCAGCTGGCGCGCCGCCCGCTGGAGTTCCTGAGCTCGCTGCCCGGGGCGGGCGATCTGGTCGAGCTGCGGCTCGGCACTAAGGCGACCTATCTGCCCTGCCATCCGGAGCTGGTGCAGCAGGTGCTGCGCAGCGCGCGGGTCTACGACACCGGGGGGCCGGTCAAGGAGAAGGCTCGCCCCATCCTGGGCAACGGGCTGATCACCTCCGACTGGGCCGACCACCGCCGCCAGCGCCGCATGGTCCAGCCTGCCTTCCACACCGCGCGCATCGCGACGTACGCCGTGGTGATGCAGGAGGAATGCGCGGCGCAGGCGGAGACCTGGCGGGCGGGCCGCCCCCTGGACGTGGCGGACGCGATGCAGGCACTGACCGCACGGGTGACGGCCCGTGCGCTGTTCTCGACCGAGATGGCACCGCACTCGGTCGCCGAGATCCAGCGCAGCCTGCCCGTCATGGTGCGCGGCGCCTTCCGCCGAGCAATGGACCCCACCGGTCTGGTGGCCCGGCTCCCGCTCGCCGCCAACCGGGAGTTCGCCGCGGCCCTCGCCCGGCTGCACCGCCTCATCGACGCCATCGTCGGGGACTACCGGCACTCCGGCGAGGACCGCGGCGACCTGCTGTCGGCCCTGCTGGCCGCGCGGGACGAGGAGGACGGCGGCGCGATGACCGACCAGGAGGTCCACGACCAGGTCATGACGCTGCTGCTGGCCGGTGTCGAGACCACGGCGAGTGCCCTCACCTGGGCCTGGCACCTGCTGGCGACGCACCCCGAGGCCGAGGCACGGCTGCACGCCGAGGTCGACGAGGTGCTGGGCGGCCGGGTCCCGGAGTACGCCGACGTCCCCCGGCTCGTCCACACCCAGCGGATCTTCACCGAGACCCTGCGGCTCTACCCGCCGGCCTGGATGTACACCAGGACGACCACCGAGCCCACCGAGCTGGCCGGCCACCGGCTGCCGACCGGGGCGGACCTGCTCATCTCTCCGTACGTCATCCACCGCATCCCGGAGTTCTTCCCGCGCCCGGAGGTCTTCGACCCGGACCGGTGGCTCCCCGAACGGGCCGGGGAGGTAGCCCGCGGCTCGTACCTGCCGTTCGGCGCGGGCAGCCGCAAGTGCATCGGTGACGTCTTCGGGATGACGGAGGCGACGCTGGCGCTGGCCGCGATCGCCTCCCGCTGGCGGCTGCGGCCGGTGCCGGGAACCACGGTCGCGCCCCGCGCCGAGATGAGCCTGACCGCCGGACGGCTGCCCATGGTGCCGGAGCCTCGCTGAGCGGCCGGCCGCGACGGGCCGGACCGGCCGCGGCCGACGGGGCGGGCCGGGGCCGACCGGGCCGACCGGGCCGACCGGGCCGACCGGGCCGACCGGGCCGACCGGCAGGGTGCCGCAGACCCGACGAAGCCGGCCGGACCCCGGGCCGGAATTCCGTCAGCCGAAGGTGACGGGAAGCTGGTGCAGGCCGCGCAGCATCATGCTGGGGCGCCAGGAGAGCGTCTCGGGCTCGGTGTCCAGGGCCAGTCCCGGACACCGTTCCAGCAGGGTGCGAAAGGCGATCGCGCCCTGCATCCGGGCCAGTGGCGCGCCCAGGCAGTGGTGGATGCCGTAGCCGAAGGCCATGTGCCCCCGGGCGTCCCGGCGGATGTCGAAGCGGTCGGCTCCGTCGAACCGCCGGGGGTCGCGCGAGGCGGCGGCCAGCACGACGGCCACGGACTCGCCGACCCCGATCGCGGTGCCGCCGAGTTCCAGCGCCTCCTTGGCGTAGCGGAACGCCGTGGTCTCCACCGCTCCCTCGTAGCGGAGCATCTCCTCCACGGCGTTCTCCAGCAGTGACCAGTCGGCGCGCAGGGCGGCGAGCTGCTCCGGGTGACGCAGCAGGGCGAGCGTGCCGCTGGACAGCAGGTTGGCCGCCGTCTCGTAGCCGGCTACCAGCAGCAGGAACGCCATGCCGAGCATCTCCTCGAAGGAGAGCCGGTCCTCCTCCTCGCCCATGCTCCCGGCCAGCGCGCTCAGCAGGTCCTCGCCGGGCTCGCGCTGCTTGGCGGCGACGAGTTCGGCGAGGTATCCCGTCATGGCCCGGGCCGCGGCCGCCGCGGTCTCGGGCCGGGTGAAGTCGGTGCTCTCCAGGTACCACTCGTGGAAGGTCTTGCGGTCGTTCCCGGGCACACCGAGCAGCTCGCAGATGACGGCGAGCGGCAGGGGCAGCGCGAACGCCTCGACCAGGTCCACGCGCCCCAGCGGCAGCATGGTGTCCACGAGTTCGTCCGCGATCCGCTGGACCTTGGGGCGCAGCGCCTCGATGCGCCCGGGCGTGAAGTCCTTGGCCACCAGTGCGCGCAGCCGGGTGTGCTGCGGGGGATCCGTCTGCACCATGTTCAACCCGATGGAGTTGCCGCCGTCGTCCTCCCAGGCGGCCGAGTGCCGGATGTCGTTGGACAGACGAGGGTCGGCTAGCGCGGTACGTCCCTCGGCATGGCCGAGGACGAGCCAGAACTCACCCGAGGCGTCGGTCCTCACCCGGTGCACGGGTCCCCGGGCCAGCATCCGCTCGTAGACCGGGTGCGGGTCGTCGACGAATTCCTGGCCGAGCGCTGACAGATCTTCAAAACCGGTCACGGACAAGTGTGTTCCTCGCTTCGAACGGGTCGCACAAGGGCAAGCGGGGATTACTCCCCGGTTGACGGCGTGACCTTAGCAGCGGAAACGGGGAGCGGTCCACGGTTGGTGTTAGGGTGCGGCCCATGGTCGGCAGCGGACAACGGCGAACCCCACGGCGCAGCGACGCGCGGCGCAATCACGACATGCTGATCGCCGCTGCGCGGGAGATCTACGCCGAGCGCGGTGTGGACGCCCCGCTGGACGACATCGCGCGCCGGGCCGGGGTCGGCAACGCCACCCTCTACCGTCATTTCAGCGACCGCACCGAACTGATCGAGACCGTCTTCCACGACGCGCTCGTCCCGATCCTGGGCATGGCCCGGGAGATCCGGGACCACCCCGACGCCTGGGACGGCCTCACCTCCTATCTCGACCGGGTCTTCGCACTGCTCGCCGCCGACCGGGGCGCGGGTGACCTGCTGACCACCGCCATCGAGGGGGTGCCCACCCTCGACGCGCTGCGCGAGGAGAACCGCCGAACGCTCGAGACCCTGTTGCACCGCGGCCAGGAGCAGCGGACCATCCGGGCCGACCTGACCATCGAGGACCTGTTGTTCCTGCTGGCCGCGCTCGGCCGGGCCGCGCCGGCCGCACCGGACAACTGGCGCCGCCATCTGGCCCTGCTGCTGGACGGCCTGCGTGCCGCGGCCGCCCGGCCGCTGCCCGCCCCCGCGCTCCGGCCCGAACAGTTCGACGCCGCTCTGCACCGCCTCGGCACCGCCCCGCAGACGCCCCGGCGGCGGGAGCCGAACCCTGGTCCACCGACATCGGAGAACCCCACGCCATGACGCGTCAGCGCCTCATATCCCCGTTCGAGAGCATCTACTTCCTGGATCTGGGGGCCGCGAGCCTCCCGCTTCACGACATGCCCGAGTTCGTCGAGTCCCTGGTGCGCGGACGCCCGGACCCCGGGCTCATGCGACGGGCTCTCCGGCTGCTCACCGAGCGCCATCCGATCCTGCGCTGCGAGGTGACGTCCGGCGAGGAGGGCCTGCTGCTGCGGGTCCGGGACCGGGTCGACCCGCCGCTCACCGTCCTCGACGGCGTGGAGGAGGTCTATGCCGAGCTGATCAACTCGCGGCCCGACTGGACCGAGAGCCTGGTGCACGCCTGGCTGCTGACCGACGGCGAGCGCAGCCAGGTGGTGCTCGGTGTCCACCACGGCGTGGCCGACGGCCGGTCCGCCTTCGCCCTGCTCGACGAGTTCTGGCAGCACTACACCGCCCTGGCGGCCGGCGCGGATCCCGCCCCCGAGCGGCGCGAGGACCTGCCCGCCGCGATCGACACCCGGCTGGCCGGCAGCTTCCCGGACGCCGAGATCGACACCCTGGTGGAGGCCATCGCGCAGGGTACCGGCGAGACCAAGTCCGCCGTCCTGCCCACCGAGGGCGTGGGCCTCCCCGACCGCCCGGCCGCAACCCGTCGCTTCGTCGTCGACCGGCTGGAGTTCACCCCGGAGACGACCGCCGCGGTGGTGGCGGCCGCCCGGGCCCGCGAGGTGACCGTCAACAGTCTGGTCACGGGGCTGGTGCTGACCGCTGTACGCGCACAACTGGCTCCGGATCACGGCCCGTTGACGCTGACCTGCGGACACGGTGTGGACCTGCGCACCCGGCTGACACCCGAGCTGCCCCTGAGCACCGTCCTCAACTGCATCACCGGGCTCCAGACCACGCTGTCCGTCGGGCACGACGACCGGCCGGAGACCGTCGGCCGGGAGGTGGCCGTCCAGGTCGCCGGGGCCCTGGCCCGGCGCGACCCCGAGCGCTTCCTGCTCGCCGCGCTCCGGGCGGGCGCGCGGGGCATCGCGGTGCCCGTCCCGGTCGTCAGTTACGGCATCTCCAATGTCGGCCGGATACCTGCGCACCCCGTCCCCGACGGCATGGAGCTGATCCGCTTCGGAGGGACGGCCAACGCGCCGGGCATGCCGCCAAAGATCGGCGTGGCCAGTTTCGGCGGTCGGCTGCTCGTGCAGAACGAATACGACAGCTGGACCTACGGCCCGGAGCAGATGGGTCGGCTGCGCGAGACGCTGTGTGCCGCTCTCACCGATCTGGCCGAGGAGTGAAGGCCCGCCACCGGCTCCGGCGCATCGCCTGCCCCTCCCCCTCCCCCTCTCCCGCGCCGTGCCGGTCGTGCCAGTCGGACGTAGGCGCTCGGACCCCGTCGTGCTCCGCTGCGTCGCTCCCGGCCCGCTCCAGGTCGAAGGGCGACCGTCCCCGCCGGCCCGGCGGCGTCCTCGCAACCCACATGACGGGATCCCGCCGGTGAACCGGAGGTGAACCACGCCGACAGCACCGCCGCGTTGAGCCTCCTCCCGCTCGTTCACGGGGAAATGAGCGAACTTGAGACCGGACTTCTCCAGATGACACGGGTCGCGGCATGACCTTGCAGGAGATCGCCTTCGGACACGGGCTCGGCACGCCACAGGCAGCCGGGCACCGATACGAGCGACTCGCCGGCCGCGTCGCCGCCGACGCCAGAGCCCCGGAGCGGAGAAGGACGCCCTGGGGGCGCACCGTCCCGCGTGGTGGTGCGCCCGGAGGTGGTCATGCGCGTCGTATGACCAGCACGGCCACGTCGTCGAGGTGGTCGACCGCGATCGCGGCGTCGAGGATGCGGTCAGCGGTCTCTTCGGCGTTCAGTCCGTCGTGGACGGCTTGGGCGGCCAGTGTTCCGGCTCGTTCCAGTCCGGCTTCCAGCGTCAGACCTGGCCCTTCGACCACGCCGTCGGTGACCATGACCAGCGCGCTGTCGTCCTCCAGGGTGAAGATCTCCTTGCGGTACTCGGTGCCGGGCAGGACGCCCAGGACCGGCCCGCCCGGCAGCTCGCGGACCTCGTGACTGCCGTCTCTGTGTGCACACAGCAGCGGCACATGGCCGGCGCTGGTGCCGGTGATCCGTCCGTCGTGCGGGTCGACGCGCAGCATGGTGCAGCTGGCGAATCGTGCGGGGGCGGTCGTGACGAGCAGTTCGTTGGTGCGGGTCAGCACGGTTCCGGGATCCGGTTCCTGGGCGGCGATCGCGCGCAGCGACACGCGGATCTGTCCCATGAAGGCGGCAGCGTCGACGTCGTGCCCTTGGACGTCGCCGATCTCCAGTGCGATCGCGCCGTCGGGCATCATGAAAGCGTCGTACCAGTCTCCGCCGATGTCCAGCCCGACCCGGCTGGGGCGGTAGCGCGCGGCGACCTCCAGGCCCGGAAGATGCTCGGGCAGCTCGGGGAGCATGGTCTGCTGCAGCGCCGTGGCCAGCTCGACGTGCGCCTGTTGCAACCTGATCCGCTTGAGTGCCTGGCCTGCCAGGTCGGCCAGCGTGCCCACGAGGGTCCGCTCGTCCAGGGGCGGCAGGTATCCGCGGGGGTAGAGCATCGCCCAGGCCCCGAGTGGCTGGTCGCCGGGCTCGCCGAGGGGGGTGACCGAGATGGCGTAGTCGGAGCCGAGCCGCAGGAGCCGCAGCTGTGGTGCATGCGGCCAGCGGCGGGTGAAATCCTCCCGGTCGGTGATGAACTGCGCCTTGCCCGTACGGATCGCCTCGGACAACGGGGTCGGCAGGTCCAACCGCAGGCCGTGCAGGGCCTCGACCTCGCGCATGTCTATCCCGGCATCGGTGGAGATGGACAGGCGGCTGTCGTCGACGAGTGCGAGCACGGCCCCGCTGGCGCCGAAGGTCGCGGCGAGCCGGGTCAGGACGACCTGCTGCAGTTCCTGCTCCCTGGCTGCGGTGATCAAGGCGGAGGAGAAGTCGGCGGTGTCCTTCGCGCGCTGCCGCTCGGCGGTCAGCGCGGCCTGCGCCTTCTGCTTGCGCTTCTCCCGCGTGGTGTCGTCGCGGACGACCACGACGATCCGTTGGGGTCCGTCGATGCCCAGCTGGAGCCGACGGACCTGAACGGCCAGCCGGTGCCAGCCTCCGTGCAAGGTGTGGTAGCGCACCCTCACCCAGGGGGACTGCCGGAAGGAGGTCGAGTGCAGGAGCTGCCAGAAGGCCTCCCTGTCGCCGGGGTGCATTGCCGAGATCACTCTGGACATCGGCGCAATTGGATCCGGGATGAGCGCGACCAGGCTGGGTAGGCCACCGAGCCACTCCATCTGGTCCTTCTGGGGTGAATACATCCACAGGCCGAGGCCGGCGGCCGCGGTGGCCAGCCGGAACGGGATCAGCAGGCTGGTCAGGTCGTTTCGTGCATCCAGGACGCGCACCCACATCATCTGCTTGTCACCAGCGGGATCCTTCACCTGCCGCGCCTCGAGCAAGGAGGCAATGGGTACCCCGTCCCGCCCGGGAAACTCCAGCTCCCGCATCGCGACCGCAGCCGCTCTGGCGGCATGGGCCACCAGGTTTTCGGCCGCCATCCGCTGGCTCGCAGGCCACAGATCACCGAAGTCACGCCCCAGGCACTGCTCCGCCGGTCTGCCCAGCGCCGTGGCCATGGCAGCGTTGAGGTCGCGCACGGCACCGTGCAGCGTCAGAAGAGCCGACGGGCAAGCGCTTCGATGAATTTCGCCCAAGGCATCCATCTGCGGCTCCCTGGCGCATTCCGAAACAGCCCCTTCAGTCATGTTCGCGCATTTTGTTGCGATGTTCTATTAAAGGAGCTTTATGACTAGTTGCGTTGAGTGACGACGGCAGGAACACCACGGAGGAGCACGCGGCCCGGCGCGACGGTCTGCTCTTCCGCCCGGCTCAGCGGCGGGACTTTCACGAGTGCCCGACCGGGCTGCCGGCTCCTCGGCAGCGGAACAAGACGATCACCGACCTCCGCCTCTGCGCGGCCGTCGTGGACCACGTCGCCTTCGGCGGCAACATCGCCGAGACCGGCAACGACTCCCGCAGTCTCGCCACCACCCGCGCCGGGCGACAGGCCTCAGCCGGCTGATCGCAGTCGTGCACCCGCGGTGATGGATGGCGCCTCACCGACTCATCGCACGGCGTACCCGTCCCACAGCGGGCCGCCGGCCAGGTCAAGCACCTCCGCCACGACCGCGGCGAAGCCCTTCGTATCCCCGTCGATCGCCTGCACGGCAGCTTCGGACAACGCCCGTTGCATCCCGGGGTCGGCCGCAGCCAGCCGCCGGGACAGCCACTTGCCTTTGCCGAGCCAGTGCCCGCCGACCAGGAGGACCAGCTCCGATGCGCGCTGCAACATGTGCGCGACCAAGTACACCCGCTCGGCAGGGTCCGCGCAGCCACGCAGGTCATCGAGCAAGTCGGTCAGGATGAACCGCTCGTAGTCCCGTTCGCGGTCCGAGAGTGGCGGCGGGCCCGCGGCCAGACGCTCTCGCGCCTCGTCCTGGAGCGCGGCGCCGAGCCCATCCGCGTCCACCAGAAGCATGCCGTCCGCACACATGGCGAGCAGCGGCGAACTCCGCTTCGCGGTCTCCTCGTCGGCGAAGCCGTGCCAGGTGGCCTCCGTCTGCACGAACAGTTCCACCGGCCAGCCGCGGTACACCAGGTTCTCCCGGCAGGGGGTCCCGTCCAGGAGGACCACGATGTCCAGGTCGGAGGTGGCCGTCCGGCGGTCGGTCAGTACGCTGCCGGCGAGGAAGGCAGCCCTGGCGGCGGGAAAGCGGTCCCGCACCAGTTCGCGGGCGGTGAGTACGGGATCGTCCATGATCGCAGAATACGTCCCGCCGGTTCGGCGAGGGTGTCGGGCCGGGATGCTCTTCCTGCCGCGACGTCAGGGTCTGTACCGGGCCGTCCCACGCCACCGGCGCACCGCGAGGCAGCGGAGGGGCCATGACCATCGCCTCGAGCCCGATTCGACACGCCATTTAGTTTTAAACGATACTGTATCGAATGATTCGACAGCTGTAACATGTGCCCATGAACGCCGATGTTCCTCACCGTTCCGCCCCGTCGCACGCAACCGACCGACCCGGTGACACCTCACCCTTCGCTCTCGGTCTGCTGCTGCGCCGGGCGCACTGGCGCGCGGCCGCGGTGATGTCGGAAGCACTCCGTCCGTTCGGCATCGAGCTGCGGCATTTCGCGGTACTGATCGCACTGGTCAACCAGGGGCCCACGATGCAGCGCGACCTGGCGGCGGCAACCGGCACGGACAAGGCGGCCATCATGCGGGTCGTGGATGACCTGGAGCGCAAGGGACTCGCCGTACGCAAGGCCGTTCCCGGTGACCGGCGGGCGCGGGCCGTGGAGATCACGCCCGAGGGGGTGGAGCTCTTCGACGCGGCCCATGTGACGGCGGATTCGCTGGCCGAGCGCCTGGTCGACGGCCTGGAGCCGGGAGAGTCCGAACAGCTCACAGCCCTGCTGACCCGGCTCGCCCATCCCGCCGACGGCGCGTCGTAGGAGCGGACGGGTCCGGCCGCCCACGCAGCACCGGTCACATCGGACGTGCCGCCCCGGGAGCCGGCGGGGCGGGCGCCCTCGCCCGCCCCGGCGATGGGAGCGCCGCGGCCGACGACGGCAAGGAACGCCGTGCGACCCCGGGATCCGGGAGGTCGCACGGCGCCCGGTGGCCGCCTGCTATGCGGCGAAACGCTCCGCGAGCTCCTTGGCCCTGCCGACCGCTTCCCCGAAGGCACGTTCGCGGGAGGCTTCGTAGAGCGGGACCAGTGCGGACAGGGCCGGGTTGCGCCCAGCCATCGTGAGTTCCGGGACGATGAAGTCGACGTCCAGGCCCATGGTGCCGCCGAGGACGGCCTCCAGATAGTTCTGTACGAATTCATAGCCTTCGCGCGGGGTGCCGGGCGTGTACGAGCCGCCGCGGCTGGCGACGACGACGGTCGGCGTGCCCTCGACGGAGGGCGTCTCGCCCGCCGTGCGCCCGAGCAGGAGCACGTTGTCCAGCCATGCCTTCAGGGTCGAGGGGATGGAGAAGTTGTACATCGGGGCGCCGATCAGGACAGCGTCCGCCCGCTCCAGCTCCTCCATGAGTTCCACGCGCAGGGCGAAGGCGGCCGACTGCGCCGGGGTGCGCTCCGCGGCGGCGGCATAGCCGGCGGACCACGCGTCGGCGGTGATGTGGGGCACCGGGTGGGCCGCGAGGTCGCGGTAGATCACCGTGCCCTGCGGGTGCCGCTCCTCCCAGGTCGCCCGGAAGGCGTCTGCGACCGAACGGGTCGAGGATGCCTCACCGGGAAAGACGGACGAGTCGATGTGCAGAAGTGTGGCCATGGACGGTCTCCAGACGACGGCGCCCCGGCCGAGGCCGGGGGCGGGGGTTCGCGATGGTTCACAGTGAACCAGATAGTCGCGAGTGATACTATCGTGAACGTGACCATATCGTTCGTACCGACTATGCGGGGAGATGCTCATGGACGTCTACGAGGCCGTCATGAGCCGGCGGGCGGTTCGCGGGTTCACCGACCGGCCGGTACCGCGAGAGGTGCTCCTGCATGTCCTGTCCGCGGCGACCTGGGCGCCCTCGGGATCGAACCTCCAGCCCTGGAACGCCTACGTGCTCACCGGCGAACCACTGGCCGAACTCAAGAAGCGCGCCCGCGCCCGCCTGGACGCACGGGACCCCTGGGACGAACCCGAGTACGAGCAGTACCCGACCGCGCTGAAGGCCCCCTACCGCGAACGCCGCTCCGCGTTCGGCGAGCAGCGCTACGGCGCCCTCGGCATCGCACGAGAGGACCTTGAGGCGCGCCAGAGGGCGGCCTCCGCGAACTGGGACTGCTTCGGCGCGCCCGCCGCCCTGTTCTGCTACGTCGACCGCGGCCTGGACCGCCCCCAGTGGTCCGACGTCGGCATGTTCCTTCAGACCGTCATGCTGCTGCTGCGCGCCGAGGAGCTGGGCAGTTGCACGCAGATGGCCTGGGCGAAGTTCCACAGGACCGTCAGGGAGATCCTCTCGCCCCCGGACGACCTGATCCTCTTCTGCGGCATGTCGATCGGATACGAGGATCCCGACGTGACCTACACCCGCACGGGCCGGGCCCCGCTGGAGGAGACGGTCACCTTCGTCGACACCCTCTGAAGCCGCACCACCACCGCTTCGGGAAGAGCAGGACCGCCCCTATGCCCCCGACGGGAGCATCGGCTCGCTCCCGGATCGGGAGCGCGCGGCCGAGCCGCTCCCGCCCCCACGCCGGCACGTCCTCAGCGGGCGTCGAAGTGGGCTTCAAAGAAAACGAACATTCGTCTTGACCGAGATCGCGTCGATGACGCAGCATGAGCCGCGTAAAAAGGAACGTTCATTTTCTGACAGGGACGGGAGAGCATGGGAACCGCGCAAGCCACTGGCTCGGCAATGAGATCGCAGCAGGTGCCGCGAGATGACGGGGCACTCGGCGCGCCGACGACGGCCGAGGCCGCGCCGTCCGACACGGTGGGGTTCGTGCTACAGGGCGGTGGCAGCCTGTGCGCGGCACAGGTCGGAGCGTTGCGGGCACTCACGCAGGCGGGAATCGTGCCCGATCTCATCGTGGGGTCGTCGGTCGGCGCGCTCAACGGTGCCTTGTTCGCCGCCGACCCGGGCATGGAGGGCATCGACCGGCTGGAAGCGCTGTGGCTGGGCCTCAAGCGGCGGCATGTCGCGCCGATCTCGCTTCGGACCCTGGTCAGGGCCGCGGTGGGCCGGGGCGAGGCGGCGGTCTCGAGTGCGGCACTCCAGCAGCTGCTGCGGTTCAGGTTCAGCGCCGGGCGGCTCGAGGACGCGGTCACGCCTGTGCACGTCGTGGCGACGGACTTCGAGACCGGGGCCGCGGTCGTTCTGTCCCAGGGGGACACCGTCTCGGCCCTGCTCGCCTCGGCGGCCTTCCCGGGCCTGTACCCCCCGGTCCGGGTCGGAGAGCGTCTCCTCGTCGACGGCGGCGTGTCCGCAGACACTCCCGTCCTTCAGGCCGAAGCACTGGGCGCGACCACCATCTACGTACTGCCGGCCGCCGTCACGGAAGAGCGTGAAAGCCAGGCGCACACAGCGATGCTCGCCGCCTACCGGGCGCTGGGCCAGATCCTCGAGGAGCGGGACCGGCTGCACATGGCCGCGGTCCGCGGGTCGGTTCTGCGGCTGCCCGCCGTCCCCACCCCCACGGCCAGCCTCATCGACTTCCATGACACGCCGCACATGATCCAGGCCGGTTACTCGCTCACCCGGGACTGGCTCGCCCAGCACCCTGCGACCCGGGTCTGAGGATGTCCGATGGCACACCTGGCCCGCCGCTCACGACGTCTGCCCGCGCGCCCCGCACCTTCGCGGCGGGTTCCGCATGAGTCCGCACCGACCCCTTCCGCACGGACCGATGCCCGGATGAGGAACGCACGCGAAAGCGACGCCGACACGCGTGGCGTTCCCGGCACACGCGCGGACGTCGCGTCGGAGCACGCCCGGCAGCCGGACGCGTCGCGATCCGTGGCACTGCCGCACTCGCGCCGGCGTGTCGCGCTGATCACAGCCGCCGTCGTGACGGTTCTGGGTGCCGAGTCGGTGGCGATCGCACCCCACGCCCACCGCGCGGCGGGTCAACTGGCCCGTGCCGAGGTGCGGTGGCTTGTGCCGGCTCTTGCCTGCGAAATGGTCTCCATGATGATGTTCGCCCGCCTCCAGCGGCACGCACTATCTCCCGGCGGGCTGCGCGTCAGGCTCGGTTCGGCGGCCGCAACGGTGTTCGCCGGCAGCGCCGTCGGTGCCACGCTGCCCGGCGGCAGCCTGGTCGCGATCACCTACCGGACGCGCCGCATGCGCTCCTGGGGCGCCAGCGCCTCGCAGATCGGCTTCGCTCATGCGGCGACCGGCGCGCTGAGCACGATCGCACTCGCCCTGCTCGCCGGCCTCGGTCACGTCCTGGCCGGGGACGGCGCGCGCCTTGTCTCGGTCGCCGTCCAGATCGGGGCGATCTGCGCGCTCACCGGCGCCGCGCTCGCCCTGGTCCACCGCCCTGCCACGCTGCGCCGTCCCGTGCGCGCCCTCGTGCGGATGATGCACCGACTGCGCCGGGGCACTGCCGTACAGGCGTCCGCCGACCGGCTGCTCGACGAACTGGCCGCCATGCGCCCGCCGCCCCGTTTCTGGGGGCGAGGGCTCGCTCTGGCCCTGTTCAACTGGGGCGCGGACGCCGCGTGTCTGCTCGCCGCCTGCCACGCGGTCGGCGCACGACCCGCCGTCAGCACGGTGCTGTTCGCCTACGCCGCCGCGATGGCGGCCGCGTCCGCCATGCCGCTGCTGCCTGCCGGGATCGGCACCCTCGATGCGGCCCTGGTTCTCACGCTGCACCACGGCGGCGTTCCTCTGACCGCCGCAACGGCCGCCGACCTCCTCTACCGGTTGATCACCCCGGGGCTGGTCGGCATCGCCGGCTGGATCCTGCTGCTTCAGCAGCGACGAGGGGCGGCCCGGACTCGGCACGGGCACGACGTCGTCCATGGCGCACGTGACGTGCCGGCGATCCCCGACACGATCGCGGGACCACACGGAGCCGCCCGGAAGACATGAGACAGGCGGGCGCGGGCCCGTCGCCCCATCCCTGCAAGGCAACGAACGCCGACATCGACGTTCATCCGCAATGACAGCAGATCGGATTAAATAAAATGAATGTTCGTCTTTTCAAGAGGGCTCTCGTGCAGAATCGATCGGCAGGACTCCGGTCATGGCGCCGGACCGCCATCGTCGTGGTGGCGCTGCCACTGGTGATCGCGTTGGCGGTGCTCGCGTACGCCTGGCCTGCCTCGCGGATCGCGCCACGTGATCTGCCCGTGGGTGTCGTCGGCGCCAACCCCGCCGGCCAGCACGCGATCGAGGGCCTTGAGCGGAGCAAGCCAGGCGGATTCGACTTCCACCTCTACTCCGGCGAGGCAGCGGCACGCTCCGCGATCAAGAACCGTGAGGTCTACGGCGCCTTCGTCGTCACGGCAGGCCGTGTCACCGTGCTGGAGGCCACGGCCGCGAGTACTCCGGTGGCCCAGCTGCTCACCACCGCCGGTCAGCAACTCGCGGCCCATGCCGGGAAGTTGCCTGTGGCGGACACGACGCCGTCGGCCGGTACGTCCCACCGGCCCGCCACCGCAAAGGGTGCGGGCAAGGCAGCCGCCACGTCCCGCAAACCCGCTCCCGTGACGAGCGTCGGCAAGGCAGTGGCCAAGGTCAGTGTCGACACGGTGGATGTCGTGCCCACCTCCGCCGACGACCCCCGGGGAGTGGTCTTCAGCTCGGCGCTGCTGCCGCTCACCATATGCAGCATTCTGATCGCCGCGCTCGTCGCGCTGTCCGGCGTCCCGACACCGGGGTGGCGTCGGCTCATCGACCTCGTCGTCGGGTGCGCCGTGGCGGGCTTCGCCGCCTACCTGGTCGCCCAGGGCGTCCTCGGCGCGCTGCCGGACCAGCCCGTGGCCACCTGGGCCGCCCTGTCTCTCACCCTGCTCGCCATCAGCGCCACCACCGCCGGCGTGATCACGCTGATCGGCCCCTCGGGGCTCGGGCTCAGCGCCGCGCTCATGGTCTTCCTGGGCAACCCGTTCTCCGGCATCACGTCCGCACCGGAACTGCTGCCCAAGGCAGTGGGCGACATCGGCCAGTGGCTGCCGCCGGGCGCCGGCGCCAATCTGCTGCGCAGCACCGCCTACTTCGGCGGCAACGGAGCCGAGGGACATGTCGCGGTACTCGTGCTGTGGAGCGTGCTGGGGCTGGCGGCGGTCGCCCTGGGCCGCCGCCGGACCGCGACCGTGCCGAACGGCGGCCCGGACTCTCCGGCCGTCGCCGTGACGGCCGTCCCGCTCTCACCGGAAAGCCGCCCGCACTCGCATGCCGCCACGCGGACCTCGCCTGAGTCAGTCGCTCACGGGACAGGCACGGCGCCCTGGACGAGCGGTTCGTGACAGACACCGGCTCGTACCTAGGGCCTGTCCGACCATTCGCGTCGTCGCCCGAAGGGCGGGCAGACGGGAATGGTCGGACAGGCCCTAGCCTGCCTGCTTCAGGACGTCTGCACATCCGGCCACATTGCGCGCAAGGCGTCGGGAACCGCTCCCAGTGCCTCGGAGTCGCCCATGGCCAACCGGAGGAGGTAGCCGGGCAGGATGCACAGGAACGTGGCGGCGATCGCCTCCGCGGACACCTCACGGGTGAGGCTGCCGTTGCGCTGATGTTCCCGGATGACCTCGGTGAAGGCCAGGCCCATCCGGGTCATCAGGTCCTCGAACTGCCGGGCCAGCAAGGGGTTCCGCAGGGATTCGGACCACGCCAGCACGGCCAGCCCGGCAACGTCCTGCTCGGCGCTCTTGGACTTCACGATGTCGAGCACGTCGGCCACGAGGGCACCGATCGAACCGCCGGGCCGGCCGCCGGCGACAGCGTTGACCATCGCGAGAACATCACGCATGTTCTCCTCGACGATCGCCGTGATCACCTCGTTCTTGCTCCCGAAGTGCCGGTACACCGCGCCGGCCGAGAGGCCCGACTCCGCGAACAGATCCTGCATGGAGGTCGAATGGAATCCGTCGCGCAGGAAGCAGCGGCGCGCCGCGTCCAGGATCTGCGCACGGCGAGCATCCATGTACTCCTGCGTGACCTTCGGCATGGACCATCCCGTGTTAAAAAAACGAACCTTCGTGTTAATTTAGCACGCTGCAAATTCACGGACCCGATCTTCGGCTCGCAGGCGCACGCATGCCGACCTGCACGCCGCCGCCCGTTCGGGCAGTACGCCGCCGAGCTGCCGCCCCGTGCCGTCACCGCCGCGGGCCCGGGTACGACTCCGGCGCGGTCGGACCTTGGGCCCGCTCCACCAGGACCGACGGATTACCGCGGGGTTCGGCGACGATCCGGTCCCCGCCCGGTCGTTCAGTCGCCCGGGAACCACCGATCAGCCGTCCGAGATCCACCGAATTTGGAAGCGCGTCTCAACTACTTCGGCAATGCGCTCGGGCGAAGATTCCGAAGCGCCCGCGCCGAACACCTCGCCTCACATTTTTCCCCTCCCCGCGCCGCTCGGTCCGTCGCCCCTGGGCGGCGACTGAATGTGCCGCGTCGCGCGATGCTCGTCCAATGAAGTGGAATCCGGCCGCCGAGTACGGACAATGGCTGGAATTGGACGGCCGAACACAGCCGATGACCCGCCTCCACGATCATCGCCGGTCAGGTCGGTCCAGCCGTTCCTCCGGCGACGGCCGCGACCCGGAAACCGGCGGCCGCCCGCGGCGCCGTCAAGTCGCCCGCCCTTTGATCCCGGAAGGGGATTCTCTTTGCCGTCGACTGTTTCCGGCCCCACCTGATGAGGGAAAGCACGAAAATGACACCCCACAGGCACACAAGCCCCACATCCCGTAACCTGATAAGCATTGAATTATCAAAAACGACACAAAAGAAGAAATAGCCGAAACGGGCCACTCGCAGCAGAGTGTCCGGTATACGGAGATTAGATATATGACAAGTCTTTTACCGGCTCAGCAGTGGACCGCGTTCCGGATCCCGGTCTCCGAGACGATGTCCCGAGGCCGTCTGACCGAGCAGTTCACCCGCTGCCCGTCGGGCCTGGTGGTCGCTCCGCCCGGCTTCGGCAAGACCGCGCTCTTGGCGCAGGCGGCCAGGGCGCATCCGGGCCCGGTGACGTGGTACCAAGCCCGGCCCGGCGCCGACCAGCGGGAGTTGCTGACCGCACTCGGGTACCCGCCGGACACACCGGCGGAGCTCGCCGGCGTGTCCGGCGGGAGCCGGCAGCGGCCGCTCCGCCGGGACGGCGGAGCGGCCGGACGGCTGGTCGTCATTGATGACATGCACCTGCTCTCACCAGCCGCGCAGGCACTCGCGGTCCGGCTCGGCCAGCTGGCACCGCCACACCCCCTGGTCCTGATCGGCACGCGCCCCGCGACCGGGTTGCCGGTGGCCGCGATGGAGGCGTCGAGCGCGACGGTGGTGAACGCCGACGCGCTGCGTTTCCGTTCCTGGGAGGTCGAGGATCTGTTCCCGCGTCTGTACGGCACGGCGCTGCGCCCCGGGATCGCGGTGCCCCTGGTCCGGGCCACCGGCGGCCGGGCCGCGATGCTGAGACTGTTCGGCAGAGCCGTGGCGGCCGACCCCGACGCGGGTCAGGAGCAGATCCTGACCGATGGGTCGTTCGGCCGCGCCTACCTGGAGCGCGAGGTGCTCGCCCCGCTCCCCGACCGTCTCGGACGCTTCCTGACGGAGACCTGTCTGCTGAGCCGGCTCACCGCCGACGCCTGCCACGCGCTGACCGGCCGAACCGACAGCGCCGAGATGCTGTACTCCCTGGCCCACGAGCACGGAGTCCTGCGCGCCGCCCCGGACGGACATACATACGTCGCCGAGCCCCTGCTCCGCGCATGTCTACGCGCGCGGCTCACCCATACGCTGACCGACGTCGAACTCGCACGCCTGAGCGGCCGGGCCGCTGCCGGCGCCGACGATCGACAGGACCCGCCGTCCTCGGCGGTGCGCCGTCGCCCCGGGACCGCCGACTGGACCGGCCCGCTGCGCGCCGTCGTCGCAGGCACCCCGGACCTGTTCCCCGGCCGCTCCGCCGGGCACGTCACCGGGACCGGCTCCAGCAGCTCCGCCACCCTCCTCGTCCAGGGCGTCGCGGCCGCCCTGGCCGGTGACGGGACGGCCGGTGACACCGTACGCCGGGCCCTGGCGGAGGCGACGGAGGACGCCTTGGTCGTACTGTCCGGACAGTTGGTACGGGTGGCGCTGGCCGTGCTGGCCGCAGGCCCGGCCGGACCGGTTCCCTACCCGGAACTCCAACGCATCGCGTACGACGCCGAACGGCTGGACCTGCTGTGGCTGAGCCGTGCCGCCCGCTGCCTGCTGGGCCTGGGGCCGCACCCCGAGGACGCCGGGCAGCCGGGAGTCGTACTGGAGGAGTGCACCCGTCTCGGCGACGCCGAAGGGGCGGCGCTCGCCGCAACGGCCGTGTGCCTGCGCTCGGTGTGGCGGGGGCGCCCCGGCATCGGCGAGTTGGAGGACGTCGTACGGCGATTCCGGGCCCTGGGCTGGGGCACGCCGGAGGCGTGGGGCCGGGCCGCCCTCGCCGTCGTGGAGGCCGCGCGGGACCTGCCGGACGCGGAGCAGCGCGCCGCCCAGGCGGAGGCGTTCGCCCGGTCCGCGGGTGTGCCCGGCGCACGTGCGCTGGCCATCGGCGCGATGGCCCTGGCGACGCCCGACGCGGCGAACCGGGTGGAGTTGCAGGAGGCCGCCTGGTCGACGGCCCGGTCCGCGCGGCTTCCGGTGTCCGGGCTGCGCTCCTGGCTCACCGCCCTCGCGTCCCCGGCCGGGGACGGCGCGGCGGCGACCGGAGGGACCAGGGGCGGCGGGCAGCACGCCTCCGCGTCCCCGCGGGCCCACGCAGCGCCGTCGGTGCCGGGCATGACGGTGCGTTGTCTCGGCGGCTTCGAGTTCACCCTGGCCGGGCGCGCGCACGACTGGGCCAAGTTGCGTCCCAGGGCACAGGCGCTGCTGCGGCTTCTCGCCGTACGCGCCGGGCAGGCGGTCCACCGCGACCATCTGCTGCTGGCGTTCTGGGACGGAGTGGCGACCCCGTCCACCCTGCACAACCTCCAGGTGACGATCTCCAGTCTGCGTTCCTTCCTGGAACCGGAACGCCCCAGGGGCGGTTCGCGGCTCATCGCGCGGCAGGGCGACTCCTACCGGCTGGTGCTGGCGCCCGGTGACGTGAGCGATGTCGCGGCGTTCGAGCGTGCGGTGCGCGACGGCCGAAGATCCCGGGCGCAGCAGCGCCCGGAGGAGGCGGCCGACGCGTTCCGGACCGCTCTGGACCACTACGCGGGTGAGCTGCTGCCCGGGGACGGACCGGCCGAGTGGGTGGTTGCCGACCGGGAGCGGCTGCGCCGGGAGGCGGCCAACGCGGCCGTGGCGCTGGCCGAGATACGTCTCGACCAGGACCGGCCCGTGGAGGCGGCGGAGGCGGCCGAGAGGTGCCTGGAGATCGACGGGCACCGTGACGCCGCGTGGCGGGTGCTGATCCGGGCGTGCGACGCCGCGGGGCTGGCGGCCGACAGCGCGCGCGCTCGTCGAGGCTACTCGGCGATGCTGGCCTCCCTGGGCATCCCCCCGTCCGGCATGCTCTCCCACCCCATGTAGCGGCGGGCGCAGGGGCGCGCGACCGTCTGCCCCCTGCCCCGCCGCGCATCGCGGACCGGGCACCGTCACGAGAGGGACGCCCTGACACCGGGCGTCCCGCACCGATGTCATCGGCGCAGGCCGAAGAACTCGACCTCCAGGATCGCCGTGTGCCGGTTCTTCGCCTCGGCCCCGTAACTGGACCGGACGATGAACCGTACCGTGCTGACGTTCTTCCCTTCGAGGTCCAGCGTCTGCGGGCCCGCCTTGTCCTCCAGCTTGAGCTGCTTCTTCTCGACCTTGCCGCCCTCTTCGCCCAGCTCGACGTCGAGGACGGACGGCCTGGCCTGTTTGAGGAACTCGTCCTTGTTGACCGACACCCCGGTGTGGATGATGAGCTGTTCGAGGGTGACGGGCTGTTCGAAGCGTGCCTCCAGTTGCTCCCCCGTGCCCGCGCCGGCCGACGCGGGCGCCCAGTACGTGTTGTTCGCCCCGTCGAAGGCCAGGTTCGGCCCGTGGTTCTTGAGGTGGCTGGACGCCTGGGCGAACTTCGGGTTGACGGGGGTGGGTTCGGCCGTCTTGTTGCGGAGGCTGTCGATGAGGTTGCTCAGGTGGGGCCGGGCGAGGTAGCCGCCGCCGAGCAGGACGACCAGGGTGATCGGGATGGCCAGGCTCGGCCGTCTCCAGGCCCGGACCGGGGGACGCTGCCCGGCTGCGAGCGGGCTCGGCGGGCGGCGGCGCAACCGCCGTAGCAGTCGCTTCCACCACGAGAGCCGCTCCTCCTGCACCACGGCCGCGTCGAGGACGGCGCCGCAGCGAAGACACAGGGTGCGGGTGCGCGGGTTGGCCTGGGTGCAGGCCGGACAGATCAGGTCCTGGGCCGGCGGCGGGGGCGCGGTCGCGGTGCCGTCCTCCGCGCCCGGCGACGCGGGCAGGTCGTCCGGGTCGGC
Source organism: Streptomyces adustus (assembly GCF_009377175.1). Classification (GTDB taxonomy): domain Bacteria; phylum Actinomycetota; class Actinomycetes; order Streptomycetales; family Streptomycetaceae; genus Streptomyces; species Streptomyces adustus. The sequence continues at coordinate 8,254 of NZ_VJZD01000057.1, read as the reverse complement.
CGGCCGCTCACCGGGCCGCCGTACGGTGCCGGAGACCCCGCGTTCCGCCGACGCCCCGGGCCGGACCGGTTCGGCCGCCGTCGCGGGCATGGACGGGGACGCCGGATCCGGGGCGGCCTGCTCCGGCGCGGAACCGGGCGGCTGTGTCCGGGGCTGCGCGGGAACGGTCGGCGGGGTCTCGGGCCGGGGCGGCAGGGAAGCGGTCCGGGCGGCCGTCGGCTCCGGCCCGCCACCGGCGGCCGCGGCCGCCTGGACGGACGTCGTGGAACCGGAGGCGTCCGGTGTCCCGGAGCCCGTGGCCGCGGTGGGGCCCGGCACCGCCGGGCCGGAGAGCGCGGGCTCCGCGACGGCCGCGCGGGACGCCGTCGTCGTGCCCTGGCCGGCGCTCGCGGAGCCGGCGGCGCTCTCCTCCCACTCGAGGAACTCGTTGCAGGACGCGCAGAACGCCGCGTCCGGCGTGTTGCGGTGACCGCAGTTCGGGCAGATCTTCTCGCCGGGGCCGCTCATGACGCGTCCTTGAGGGGCAGCAGTTCCGTGTCGTACCCGACGTGCGCGGGCACCTCACCGGCCACCAGCCTTCGCAGCCGCTCCGCGCCCGCGGCGTCGGGGTCTGCCACCCGCACCCGTACGGTGACCCGGGGCGCAGCGCCGGGGGGCCCGGGCAGGGTGCTGCGCGCCGTCTCGGACCACGACGTGCCGCCCGTCTCCTCGATCTCCGCGTCCGTGCCGAACTCCTGTCGTACGGCTTCGACGAGTCCGCCTCTCGTGCCCCGTCTGCGGTGCCGTTCCATCGCCCCGAGGACCGCGGCCCTGCGCTGTCCGGCCGGCCGGTCGGGGGACGGGTCCGCGGCCACCCACTGCCCCGTCCACGCCAGGAAGTCCTCCGGGGCGGTGCGCGGGTCGAGGTGGGCGGGGAGGTTGTCGACGGTCAGCAGCACCGGCGCGAGCACGTCGTCCAGTGCCCCGAGGAACCGCTGGATGAAGTCCTCTCCCAGGTACACGGCGGGAAGCTGGTAGATGAGTGGATGGGGCGTCGGCAGTCCCTCGACTGTTCCGCGCATTCAGGCCTCCCGCATTCGGAGTTGGTGCTCGTAGGAAAAGACGAGGGCGTGCGGGTCGAGGACGATCCTGGCGACCGGCTCGGCGCGCTGCCCGGTCACCGGGTCGGCCGGGAAGAGCCTGACGTCCTCGACGAGGTCGACGCCCGGCACCCGTTGGAGGACGGCGTACACCTCGCCGGCGTGGATCGGCCGGCCGAACGGCCAGCCCTGTCCGCTCGGGCCTCCGGTGACCGGGTTGAAGTACCCGTACAGGGCGGCCAGTGCCGCGGTGCGTACCGGTTCGGCGGCCGCGCCGCGGGCCGCCAGTACGGACGCCACGACGGTGACACCCTGGTAGTAGGGCGGCTCGACCACCAGCCGGGTGCCGATGGGACGCCGCTGGTCCAGGTAGTCGGCGAGGCTGCGCAGCGTCTCCCGGGGCGGCACCAGGTCGTCGAAGCGCAGCCGCCCCTGGGCGTCGCCCTGCACGGCCGGCACCAGCAGCAGCCGTACGCCGCCCTCCTCGCCCTCTCCCGCGGGTACGCAGGCGACGCGCGCCGCGTCCGGGGCGACCTCGCGGGCCAGCACCTCGTAGTCGCGAGGGACGACCGCCCGGTACAGGGTGCTCAGTGTCATGGGGCCGCGGACCTTGGCGCTCTCCACGCTCTCCCCGTCGACGCCGCCGACGGCGGCCCGCCGGTTCTCGGCCCGTGCGACGAACGGCAGCGAGGTGCGCAGCATCCGCAGCGTTCCCCTGGCCACGTTGCCCTGGCTGCCGCCGCCGGTCCGGTAGGAGCGGATCCGCACCGGGGTGCCCTTGGCCGGTACGGCGCCGTAGTGGCGGATGGTCCCGTCGGGCTCGCGGACGGCCGGGCCGAAGTCGATGCGGCCCGAGTTCGGGTCCAGCGTCAGGTGCCGGTCGCCGGGGCCCGAGTGGGAGAAGTCGTCGACGCGCTCCCACTGCGACCAGTCCGAGCCGTCCGCCACCTCCACGACGAACGGTTCGTCGCCGGGGACCACGGGCGGCCGGGCGACGTGGAAGGACTGGCCGGGCACGCCCTCGGACAGGCCGAGGACCTCGTCCGTCACGGTCTCGGCGTGCACGGCCTCGACCGTGCCGCCGATGGTGAAGGCCTCGGCCTCGCGGATGGTCGGCGATTGAAGATAGGTGGGCTGGTCCGGCTCGGCGGGGATGAGCCGGCAGCGCAGCCAGCCCGCGGATCCGCGGGCGATCGTGGACTGCGCGTGGCCGGCCGGCAGGTGCAGGACCACCTGGCCTGGGCGGTTGAAGCCGCCGGTGGTGTCCTCCTCGACATCGCAGCGCGCCCACGCCGTGCCGTCCCACGCCTCCCAGCGCAGGGGCGGGCGCCGCGGGTCGACGCCGACGCCGTCGACCCGGCAGTCCAGCCGCAGCACGACGACCCCGGTCGGGACGGGGTTGGTCAGGCCGACGTACAGGGCGTCGCCGGGGGTCGGGCGGGTGTCGAAGCAGGGCACGTCGCGGCCGAGGGCGAGTTCCTGCGTACGGTCGGCGGCCTCGCCGCCGCCGGGGCAGGTCGCCAGCCGGGCCAGCCCGCACGGCACGACGGACAGGTCGCGGACGGTGGTGAACACCACCGCCTCCTCGGTCTCGGTGCGCACGGTGGCGACCTCGGTGCCGGCCCTGACCCGGACGGTCTCGGGCTGCGGCGCGGACAGCCAGAACGTGACGTCCGTACGGGCGGCCGTGGGCGGGTGCAACCGGACGCCGATCAGGTCGAGGAAGGCCAGATAGTTCTTCTCCGGCACCCGGTTGAGGCGGTAGAGGAGTTGATCGACCATGGTGGCGAAGGCCTCGATCAGGGTCACGCCCGGATCGGAGACATTGTGGTCGGTCCACTCGGGGCACCGCTGCTGGACGAATCGCTTGGCGTCGTCGACGAGTCCCTGGAAACGCCGGTCGTCGAGATTGGGGCTGGGCAGCGTCACCGACCCGTACCTTCCTCGTGCGCGGGGATCACATAGAACGGGAACACGAGGTTGCGGGGGTCGTTCGTGCCGCGCACGGTGTAGCTGATGTCGATGTACAGCACGCCGTCCTCCACCGCGTCGAACCGGACGTCGATGCCCACCACCTCGATCCGCGGTTCCCAGCGGTCCAGGGCGAGCCGGATCTCGTAGGCGATCTGGCCCGCGGTGCCCGCGTCGGCCGGGGCGAACACGTAGTCGTGGATGGCGCAGCCGAACTCCGGCCGCATGGGGCGCTCCCCGGGGGAGGTGGCGAGCACGAGCCGGATCGATTCCTCGATCTCCCTCTCGCCGCGCACCAGGGCGATGCTCCCGGTGGCGTCGGTGCGCGGCGGAAACGCCCAGCCCGCGCCGACGAACTGCTGTCCCATCAGCCGCTCACCCGCCGATCAGGACGGTCGGGCAGCCCGCGATGATCGGGGCTCCGCAGGCGGCGGTGTCACCCATGCGGGCGGCGGGCTTGCCGTTGATCAGTACGGTGGGGCACCCCGGCGGAATGATCACGGACGGCGGGTGCACCGCGGGCGGCGGGAAGGCGCAGGCATGGGTGGTGCCGACGGTGGCGGCGGGCATGCCCCCGATGAGGACGGTGGGCGCGCCGGGCGGGCCGACCGTCCCCGGGTGACCGGTGGGGTCGCCGACGCGGGCGGCGGGTGGCATGGGGGAGGCTCCTTCTCGTCGGCTGTTCGCTGTTCGTCGTCTGTTCGTGGTGCCGGGACCGGTCGTGGTGTGTGCGGCCGGTCGCAGTCGTGCCGGGTGTCGTACCCCTCTGGTGCCGCCCTGTCAGTTGATGCGGACCAGGCCCGCGTTGATCGTGCAGGTCGCCCCGCCCTTGATCTCCGTGCGCGCGGTGCCGTTGACCGCGACCTGGCTGCCCTTCACCTCCACTCCCCCGCTGGTCGTCAGCCCGACCTGACCGCTGCCGCCGTCCACCTGGACGCCGGTCTGAGCGGTCACCTTCACCGACTTGCCGGTCAGTTCGAGGGTGCCGTTGCCCGCGTCCATCAGCGCGCCGTTGCCCGCCTTGACGGTGACCTTGTCCTTGGCGTCGATCTCGACCGTGCCGTCGCTGTGCACGATGATCTTGGTGCCCTTGCGGTCGAGGTCGATGGTGAGCTTGCCGTCGCCCGTGACCATCCGTACGCCCTGCGGGCCGGAGGCGTTGTCGAGCAGTTCGAGCTGGTTGCCGCTGCGGGAGGAGAACGTCCGCCGGTTGACCGCGCCGCTGGTGCCGTCGATCAGCTCGCCGCTGGTCGTGGACGGCTTGTCCTGCCCGTTGAAGAGGCAGCCCATGACGTACGGGCGGTCGAGCCGGCCCTGCTCGAACCCGACCAGCACCTCGTCGCCCACCTCCGGGACGAACGCGGAGGTCCCCTTGCCGTTCTTGCCGCCGCCTCCGGAGGTCTGCGCGCAGCGGGCCCAGTCGCTGACGTACTCCTCGGACAGCCAGGGGAACTTCACCTTGACGCGGCTGAGTTTGTCCGGGTCCTTGGTGTCGGAGACGACCCCGACGACGACACCGTCCATCTCGGGGACCCGGCCCGCCCGGCCCGAGGCGCCGCCGGCCAGCGCGGACAGGGAGCGTTCCTGCTGGCCTGAGACGGTCACCCAGGTCTCGTAGCCGCGATGGGCGTCGAAGACGTGCCGTGAGGAGGTGACGGTGTAGCGGCCCTCGAAGGGGGCGCCGACCCCGGACAGCGCGACCGCGCCGCCGGCCCGGACCTCGGGATTGCCCTGGATGGCCGCCTCCATCTCGGCGAACGACCCGGCGATCCGCTGCGCCAGCGACTTGGCGACCTGTTCGACGCGGGCCTGCGCGCCGTAGGTGTTGTCGGTGACGAGGTAGTCGGCCTTGCCGAAGGGGCTCGCCGCGTCCGCCGGGGCGATGCCGAGCTGGACGGTGTCCGTCCGGCCCGCGTCCGCCGTGGCGACCAGGGCCTGCTTGGTCTTGGTGTCCCAGCCGCGCACCTGGACCTGGGAGACCTGCCCGGAGGCGGTCACCCCGGCGCGGCAGCGCAGCAGGTTCTTCCCGAGCTCCAGCACCAGCGGGTCGCGGTCGGCGCGGGCCGAGGAGCCGGGCGCGTCGGACGCCTCGGTGGGGCTGGTGACATGCAGGGCGCCGTCGATCACGTACACCTGCGCTCCGGCGTCCTCGGCCAGGTCGCGGACGAAGTCCCAGTCGGAGAGGTTCGCCTGGGCGACATGTTCGAGGACCGGGCCGGAGACGTCGATCTTCCCCGTCGCGAGCCCGGCGCGCTGGGCGACCCGGCGGCAGATGTCCGCGACGGTCATGTTCTGGTAGGCGGCGACCCGTCGGCCCCGGAAGAGCCGGTGCGCCTTGTCCATGCCGCGGACCACGGTGAAGGTGCCGGTCTCGTCGAAGTCCAGCTCCAGTGCGGTGACTTCGCCCTTGAGCAGCACTTTGGGCGAGCCGCCCGCGCCGGACGAGGCCAGCAGCCGCGCCTCGGAGCCGATCTTGATACCGGCCTTGTCGATCAGCACCCTGCTGGGGTCGCGGAAGCGCAGGACGAAGGTGTCGGGCAGCGTCCGGCTGTCGTCGACGTAGCCGTCCACCAGGCTGTTGGCGAGGTCGGCGGGCAGCCTGGTCCCGCCGATCTCCACGACCAGGACCTTGGCGACGGTGTCATTGGCCATCAGAGGGCCTTCCGTCCGCCGGCCGCCCCGGAAGCGAGGGGCTGCGCGGCCCCGCCCGGCACGGTGTCCAGTTCGTCGGCCGCGGGGAGCAGCAGCTCGCGGCCCTCGGCCAGCCGCATCGGATCGTCGATGCCGTTGGCCTCGGCGATGGCCCGCCAGGCCCCCGCGTCGCCGTACTCGGCCCAGGCCAGGCCCTGGAGCGTGTCGCCGGCCCGGAGCCGGTGGACCCGGCGGGCGGTGAGCGCCCCCGAGGTGGGGTTCTGGCCGGCCGTCTCCCCGCTGATCTCCTCCATCGTCACCTGGCACACCGCGCGGATCGGCACTCCGGACGTGGTGAACAGGGTGTACTTGACCTGGACCTGGCTGACGTAGCCGGGGAAGCCGGTGATGCCGCCCCAGTGGAAGACCACCCAGGGCGGTGAGGACCGCTGGGCCTGCCGGGTCTCGTTGGTCGGTACGCAGCAGGCGAACAGGCTCTCCACCGCCTTGACGACACTGGTGTCCTGGGTGTCGCTGGCGTCGAAGAACATCTCGACGGTGAGCTTGCTGGGCTGCGGCCCCTGGTACTCCGGCGGGCCCGCGCTCTTGGCCCCCTTGGCGGGGGTGCGCTTCCAGGACGCCGACTTGCCCAGGCTGAGTTCCTTGGGATTGAACTGGAAGTCGATCCGGCCGCACGGTCCGCCCGGGGTGAGGCTGCCGCCCGAGGGCGGGGTGCGCAGTTCGAGGTAGGCGTGCTCCAGCTTGGGCCGCGCGTTGCCGCCCGCGGCCGACGCCGACTTCGCGCCGCCGCCCGCCGCGCTGAACGCCACGGGCCCGCTCATGCGCCGGGCTCCATCATGTAGCCGTGGTGCGCGATCTCGATGGTCTCCGTGGCGACCTTGGGCGACTCGGGATTGAACGTCGGCCCGGTCCAGCGCACCGGCACCACCTCCAGCAGGCCCCAGCGGGCGACCATCACGCCGTCGCCGGTACGCGCCTCGATGTGCGCGGTCTTGCGGGCGAACCCGGTGGTCATGCTGGCGAACCACTTGGCCACCTTCTGGGTGTCCCGGGTCAGCGGCCGGGAGAGCTTGACATTGGGGTACTTCAGACGCGTCGGCAACTGCCAGACATGGCCGTTGTTGCCGCCCTCCTCGCGGGGTTCGATCACCACCTCGCAGCCCAGCCCCTCACAGGTGTTGAACGAGCCCAGCTCGATCCCGTCGATCGTGACGACGAAGCAGACCGAGACCGCCGGGTCCTGGGTGATGGACATCCGATGCCCTGCCTTTCTGTCGGTACCGGGTGCTCTGTCAATGCCGGATGTTGATCAAGGAACCGGTGCGTTCACGTTCGATGCGCAGCTCCGCCCTGAGCAGTCTGCTGAGGGGGGCGAGCAGAGCCCGGACGAGTTCGTCCGTGACCTTGGGCGCGCCCGTGCCGCCGGCCTTCTCCGGGATGTCCGCCGGGACCGACTGCGTCGGCGGCTCCGCCGCCGGTGGACCGTCCGGCTCGGGCTGCGCCGGCGGGTCGGCGGGCGGCTCGGCGACCGGCGCGCCCTGTTCGGCGCGTTGCACGGAGGGTTGGGTGAACTCCACGGAGCCGTCCGGCATCCAGCGGGCCACCCCGGCGGCGACCGCCGCGGCTCCCGCGCTGACCTCGGGCTGTGCGGAGAACGACGGCGCCCGTCCCGAGAACGACGGGGCGCTGGGCACCGGTGGGGCGGAGTGGCGTACGGCCTGCGCGGCGACGCCGGGAACCGTCGCGAGCCGCTGGAGCGGGACCGCGGGGCCGAGGGCGCCCGGACCACTCGGCCCCTGGAGCGCCTGGAGGTACGACTCGGGGGCAGCGTCGGGAAGGACGGCACCCGGGACGGCGCTCGGGGCGCCGGGGAATTCCGCGGGTCCCGAAAGTCCCGGGCGGCCGGGAAGCCCGGGGCCGCCCGGGACACCGAAGGACCGGGCGGACGGGGCGGCGCCGTCCGTGCTCATGACCCGCTGCACGACGGCACCCGGGTGGCCGGAGGCAGCATCGGGGTACCCGCTGCCACCGCCGCCGGGCGTAGCGTGCCCGCCACCGGGGCCACCGTGGCCACCGTGGCCACCGTGGCCGCCGGAGCTGCCGACGCCTTCGCCCGCGGCGTCGGCGGACCGGGCACGGCCTGCGGAAGAGCCGGTTCCGGGGACGGACCGCGGGCCCGCGACCGGCTCCCAGCGGACCGGCACCGCGGCCGGAGGCCCGGCCGGGACCGGTGCCTCGGCGGACGGTGCCGGCACCGAGTACAGGGGCAGCGACCGCTGCGCCACCAGCGGGAAGACGGGACCTGCGCCCCGGCCCGCCGACCCGGCGAAGCCTCCCGCCTCGGGCAGCGCGACCTCGTCCACGGCGTCCAGCCGCCGCATCGGCATGGGGGGCGTGGCCGTCACCATCTCTCCCGGGCCGGGCGCCTCGGGCACCACCGTGTCGCTCACCGCGAGCGGTGAGGCGTCGCCGAGCAGCGGTGCCCGGTCGGCCTGCGCGGGCGGGGGCGTCGCACCGGTCGTCGGGGGTGCCTGGGGCGGGCCGCCGGGAAC
>NZ_VJZD01000056.1 GCF_009377175.1 Streptomyces adustus | reverse complement strand
GCCCCTCCCTCGGCTCCCGGCGCGGCCGCGGCCGCCGACGACCCCGCCCATCCGCACCACATCAGCACCGAGGCCCGCCGGGTCCACCTCTCCAACCAGCAGCGCCGCACCGACGCCACCGCGGTCGGCAACCTGCTGCTCTATGTGCCGAACTTCCTGTGCAGCCTGTGTGTCGTCGGCCTGGTCTCCGCGCTCTTCGGCGATCTCGCGTTCGTGGTGATCCTGCTCTGGATCGCCAGTGGCGCACTCGTCTTCCACCGCCCGACGGAAAGCGCCCTCGCACGCCGTCTGCTTCATCTGCGCCACCCCACTCCACAAGAACGAGCCAAAATCGAACCGGTCTGGCGGGAGGTCACGGCCCGCGCCGGTGTCGAGGGGCGCAACTACGAGCTGTGGGTCGAGGACAGCGACGGCCTCAACGCGGTCGCCGCGGCCGGCCACATCGTCGGCGTCACCCGCTTCGCCATGAACGAGCTCCCCAACGGCGAACTCGCCGCCGTCATGGCCCACGAGCTGGGTCACCACGTCGGCGGTCACGCCTGGTCCGGCCTGCTCGGCTACTGGTACGCGCTGCCGGGCCGGCTCGCCTGGCGCTTCCTGAAGGCGTTCTCCACCTTCGTCTTCCGGGTGTCGAAGGCCTTCGGCTGCTTCGGCGTCGTCTTCGTGGTGCTGTTCATCGGCGGTATCGCGATGGCCACGATCAGCACGCTGTACGGGCTGCCGCTGCTGATCCTGGGCGTGCCGTACGCGCTCGCCGCCGTCGGCCGCCGCGCCGAACTGCGGGCCGACGAGCACGCCGCCGCGCTCGGCTTCGCCCCGATGCTGGCCGCCGTACTGGGCAAGCTGCACCAGCAGGAACAGCAGGCCGAGGCCCAGGCCACCGCCCAGAACGGCGGTGTTCCCGTCGAGGAGAGCGCGCTGAGCAAGCTGCTCTCCTCCCACCCGGACTACTACACCCGGCTGCACCACCTCCAGCCGTACCTCCAGCCGCAGCAGCCGCGCTGAGCCGCACCGGGACCCGGTGCGGAAACGCCGAAGGGCGGCCACCCCGTGGGGTGACCGCCCTTCAGTGCTTCAGACGACCTGCGCCTTACTGGTTGTACGGACCGTAGTCGTAGTCCTCCAGCGGAACGGCCTGGCCGGAGCCGGTGCCGAACGGCGAGTAGTCGATGTCGTCGTAGCCGACGGCCGAGTACATCGCGGCCTTGGCCTCCTCGGTCGGCTCGACCCGGATGTTGCGGTAGCGGGACAGACCCGTACCGGCCGGGATGAGCTTACCGATGATGACGTTCTCCTTGAGGCCGATGAGGCTGTCGGACTTGGCGTTGATCGCCGCGTCCGTCAGAACTCGGGTCGTCTCCTGGAAGGAGGCGGCCGACAGCCAGGACTCCGTCGCCAGCGAGGCCTTGGTGATACCCATGAGCTGCGGACGACCCGAAGCCGGGTGACCACCCTCCTGGACCACACGACGGTTCTCGGTCTCGAACTTCGAGCGCTCGACCAGCTCGCCGGGCAGCAGCTCGGCGTCGCCGGACTCGATGATCGTCACACGGCGCAGCATCTGCCGGATGATGATCTCGATGTGCTTGTCGTGGATCGACACACCCTGCGAGTTGTAGACCTTCTGGACCTCGCCGACCAGGTGGACCTGGACGGCACGCTGGCCCAGGATGCGCAGCACGTCGTGCGGGTTGGTGGCACCCACGGTGAGCTTCTGGCCCACCTCGACGTGCTCACCCTCGCTGACCAGGAGTCGGGCGCGCTTCGAGATCGGGAACGCCGTCTCGTCGCTGCCGTCGTCCGGCGTGATGACGATCTTCTTGGTCTTCTCGGTCTCCTCGATCCGCACGCGGCCCATGGCCTCGGAGATCGGGGCGACACCCTTCGGGGTACGGGCCTCGAAGAGCTCGACGACACGCGGCAGACCCTGGGTGATGTCGTCACCGGCCACACCACCGGTGTGGAAGGTACGCATCGTCAGCTGGGTGCCGGGCTCACCGATGGACTGGGCGGCGATGATGCCGACCGCCTCACCGATGTCGACCAGCTTGCCGGTGGCCAGCGAGCGGCCGTAGCACATCGCGCAGGTGCCGACGGCGGACTCACAGGTCAGGACCGAGCGGGTCTTGACCGTCTCGATGCCCGCGGCGACCAGCTGGTCGATGAGGACGTCACCGAGGTCGACGCCCGCCGGGGCGAGCACCTTGCCGTCGACGACGATGTCCTCGGCGAGGCAGCGCGCGTACACGCTGGTCTCGGCGTTGTCCGCCTTGCGCAGGACGCCGTCGGCGCCACGCTCGGCGAAGGCCAGCTTGAGGCCGCGCTCGGTGCCGCAGTCCTCCTCGCGGATGATGACGTCCTGCGAGACGTCCACCAGACGACGGGTCAGGTAACCCGAGTCGGCGGTACGCAGGGCGGTGTCCGCCAGACCCTTACGGGCACCGTGCGTGGAGATGAAGTACTCCAGCACGGACAGGCCCTCACGGAAGGACGCCTTGATCGGACGCGGGATGGTCTCGTTCTTGGCGTTCGACACCAGACCACGCATACCGGCGATCTGCCGCATCTGCATCATGTTTCCTCGGGCACCCGAGTCAACCATCATGAAGATGGGGTTCGTCTTGGGGAAGTTCGCGTTCATCGCCTCGGCGACCTCGTTGGTCGCCTTGGTCCAGATCGCGATGAGCTCCTGAGTGCGCTCTTCCTTGGTGATCAGACCGCGCTCGTACTGCTTCTGGACCTTCTCGTCCTGCGCCTCGTAGCCCGCGACGATGGCCTTCTTGGCCTCGGGGACGACGACGTCGGAGATGGCCACGGTGACACCGGAGCGGGTGCCCCAGTAGAAGCCGGCCGACTTCAGGTTGTCGAGCGTCGCCGCCACGATGACCTTGGGGTAGCGCTCCGCCAGGTCGTTGACGATCTCGCCGAGCTGCTTCTTGCCCACCGAGTAGTCGACGAACGGGTAGTCCTCGGGCAGCAGCTCGTTGAAGAGCGCGCGGCCCAGGGTCGTCCGCAGGCGGAAGGTGTCACCCTGCTGCCACTCCGGCTCGCCCTCCTCCTGCGCCGGCGGGGTCCAGCCGCGCGGCGGGATGGTGCCCACCGGGAAGCGGATGTCGATCGCCGACTGGAGCGCGAGCTCGCCGGCGTCGAACGCCATGATCGCCTCGGCCGTGGAGCCGAACGCGCGACCCTCGCCCTTGGTGTCGCGCAGCTCACCGTCGGTCGTCAGGAAGAACAGACCGAGGACCATGTCCTGGGTCGGCATCGTCACCGGACGGCCGTCGGCGGGCTTGAGGATGTTGTTCGAGGACAGCATCAGGATGCGGGCCTCGGCCTGCGCCTCCGCGGACAGCGGCAGGTGCACGGCCATCTGGTCACCGTCGAAGTCCGCGTTGAACGCGGTGCAGACGAGCGGGTGGATCTGGATGGCCTTGCCCTCGACCAGCTGCGGCTCGAAGGCCTGGATGCCGAGGCGGTGCAGGGTGGGCGCACGGTTCAGCAGAACCGGGTGCTCGGCGATGACCTCTTCGAGGACGTCGTACACGACCGTGCGGCCGCGCTCGACCATCCGCTTGGCGCTCTTGATGTTCTGCGCGTGGTTCAGGTCGACCAGGCGCTTCATCACGAACGGCTTGAAGAGCTCCAGCGCCATGGCCTTGGGCAGACCGCACTGGTGCAGCTTCAGCTGCGGACCGACGACGATCACGGAACGCGCGGAGTAGTCCACACGCTTGCCGAGCAGGTTCTGACGGAATCGACCCTGCTTGCCCTTCAGCATGTCGCTGAGGGACTTCAGCGGACGGTTGCCGGGGCCCGTGACCGGGCGACCACGACGGCCGTTGTCGAACAGCGCGTCGACGGCCTCCTGGAGCATGCGCTTCTCGTTGTTCACGATGATCTCGGGCGCGCCGAGGTCGAGAAGCCGCTTCAGGCGGTTGTTGCGGTTGATCACACGGCGGTACAGGTCGTTGAGGTCGGAGGTCGCGAAGCGGCCACCGTCCAGCTGCACCATCGGGCGAAGGTCCGGCGGGATGACCGGCACGCAGTCCAGCACCATGCCCTTGGGGCTGTTGCTGGTCTGGAGGAACGCGGAGACGACCTTCAGGCGCTTGAGCGCACGGGTCTTCTTCTGGCCCTTGCCGGTGCGGATGATCTCGCGGAGCTTCTCGGCCTCCTCGTCGAGGTCGAAGGACTCCAGGCGCTTCTGAAGCGCCGCGGCACCCATCGAACCGTCGAAGTACGTGCCGAAGCGGTCGCGCAGCTCGCGGTAGAGGAGCTCGTCGCCCTCCAGGTCCTGGACCTTGAGGTTCTTGAACCGGGTCCACACCTCGTCGAGGCGGTCGATCTCGCGCTGCGAACGGTCGCGCAGCTGCTTCATCTCACGCTCGGCGCCCTCGCGCACCTTGCGGCGCACGTCGGCCTTGGCACCCTCGGCCTCGAGCTCGGCCAGGTCGGTCTCGAGCTTCTTGGCGCGGGCCTCGAGGTCGGCGTCGCGACGGTTCTCGATCTGCTGACGCTCGACGGAGACGTGGGCCTCCAGCGAGGGCAGGTCGCGGGTGCGGCGCTCCTCGTCCACGAACGTGATCATGTACGCGGCGAAGTAGATGACCTTCTCGAGGTCCTTCGGCGCCAGGTCCAGCAGGTAGCCCAGGCGCGACGGGACGCCCTTGAAGTACCAGATGTGGGTGACGGGAGCGGCCAGTTCGATGTGGCCCATCCGCTCACGGCGCACCTTGGCGCGAGTGACCTCGACGCCACAGCGCTCACAGATGATGCCCTTGAAGCGGACGCGCTTGTACTTGCCGCAGTAGCACTCCCAGTCCCGGGTCGGACCGAAGATCTTCTCGCAGAAGAGTCCGTCCTTTTCGGGCTTCAGGGTGCGGTAGTTGATGGTCTCGGGCTTCTTGACCTCGCCGTGGCTCCACTGACGGATGTCGTCAGCGGTGGCCAGACCGATCCGGAGCTCGTCGAAGAAGTTGACGTCGAGCACTATGCGTCAATCCCTCTCAGGGTTGTAAGTCATGGGGTCTGATACGGGGGTCCTGGGGCCGGCCGGGCTCATGGTGAGCCCGGCCGAACTCCCGTCAGACCTCTTCGACGCTGCTCGGCTCGCGCCGGGACAGGTCGATGCCAAGCTCCTCCGCCGCGCGGAAGACGTCCTCGTCGGTGTCGCGCATCTCGATGGACATGCCGTCCGAGGACAGCACCTCCACGTTGAGGCACAGGGACTGCATCTCCTTGATGAGCACCTTGAAGGACTCGGGGATGCCGGGCTCGGGGATGTTCTCGCCCTTGACGATGGCCTCGTAGACCTTCACGCGGCCGGTGACGTCGTCGGACTTGATGGTCAGCAGCTCCTGGAGGGCGTACGCGGCGCCGTAAGCCTCCAGCGCCCACACCTCCATCTCACCGAAGCGCTGGCCACCGAACTGGGCCTTACCACCCAGCGGCTGCTGGGTGATCATCGAGTACGGACCGGTCGACCGGGCGTGCAGCTTGTCGTCGACCAGGTGGTGCAGCTTCAGGATGTACATGTACCCGACCGAGATCGGGTCCGGGAACGGCTCGCCGGAGCGGCCGTCGAACAGCCGTGCCTTACCGGTCGGGAGCACCATGCGCTCGCCGTCGCGGTTCGGGATGGTGTGCTGGAGCAGACCCGCGAGCTCGTCCTCACGCGCACCGTCGAAGACCGGGGTGGCGACGTTGGTGCCCGGGGCGACCTGGTCGGCACCGATGACCTGAAGACGCTGGGCCCACTCCTCGGCGAGACCGGAGACGTCCCAGCCGCGGCTGGCGAGCCAGCCGAGGTGGATCTCCAGCACCTGTCCCGGGTTCATTCGGGACGGGACGCCGAGCGGGTTGAGGATGATGTCGACCGCGGTGCCGTCCTCCAGGAACGGCATGTCCTCGATCGGCAGGATCTTGGAGATGACACCCTTGTTGCCGTGACGGCCGGCCAGCTTGTCACCGTCGGTGATCTTGCGCTTCTGCGCGACGTAGACGCGGACCAGCTGGTTCACGCCCGGCGGCAGCTCGTCGCCCTCTTCGCGGTCGAAGACGCGGACGCCGATGACCTTGCCGATCTCGCCGTGCGGGACCTTCAGCGAGGTGTCACGGACCTCACGGGCCTTCTCACCGAAGATCGCGCGCAGCAGGCGCTCCTCCGGCGTCAGCTCGGTCTCACCCTTGGGCGTGACCTTGCCGACGAGGATGTCGCCGGCGACGACCTCGGCACCGATCCGGATGATGCCGCGCTCGTCGAGGTCGGCGAGGACCTCCTCGGAGACGTTCGGGATGTCCCGGGTGATCTCCTCGGGGCCGAGCTTGGTGTCACGGGCGTCGACCTCGTGCTCCTCGATGTGGATCGAGGAGAGGACGTCGTCCTGCACGAGGCGCTGCGACAGGATGATCGCGTCCTCGTAGTTGTGACCCTCCCACGGCATGAACGCCACGAGCAGGTTCTTGCCCAGGGCCATCTCGCCGTTCTCGGTGGCCGGACCGTCGGCGAGGACCTGGCCCTCGATGATCCGGTCGCCCTCGTTGACGATGACCTTCTGGTTGACCGAGGTGCCCTGGTTGGAGCGGGCGAACTTGGCCAGGCGGTACGTGATGTACGTGCCGTCGTCGTTGGCGGTGGTGATGTAGTCCGCGGAGACCTCCTGGACGACACCCGCCTTCTCGGCCTTGACCACGTCGCCGGCGTCGACGGCGGAGCGGTACTCCATGCCGGTGCCGACGAGCGGAGCCTCGGACTTGATCAGCGGCACGGCCTGGCGCATCATGTTCGCGCCCATGAGGGCACGGTTGGCGTCGTCGTGCTCGAGGAACGGGATCATGGCGGTCGCGACCGACACCATCTGGCGCGGCGAGACGTCCATGTAGTCGACGTCGTCACCGGGGACGTAGTCGACCTCGCCGCCACGGCGGCGGACCAGGACGCGGTTCTCGGTGAATCGCAGGTCGTCGTCGAGCGTGGCGTTGGCCTGCGCGATGACGAAGCGGTCCTCCTCGTCGGCCGTCAGGTAGTCGACCTCGTCGGTGACGACACCGTCGACGACCTTGCGGTACGGCGTCTCCACGAAGCCGAACGCGTTGACGCGGCCGTAGGAGGCGAGCGAGCCGATCAGACCGATGTTCGGGCCTTCGGGGGTCTCGATCGGGCACATGCGGCCGTAGTGCGAGGGGTGCACGTCACGGACCTCGAAGCCGGCCCGCTCACGGGAGAGACCACCCGGGCCAAGAGCCGACAGACGGCGCTTGTGGGTGAGACCCGACAGCGGGTTGTTCTGGTCCATGAACTGCGACAGCTGGCTGGTGCCGAAGAACTCCTTGATGGAGGCGACGACCGGCCGGATGTTGATCAGGGTCTGCGGCGTGATCGCCTCGACGTCCTGGGTCGTCATGCGCTCGCGCACGACGCGCTCCATACGCGCCAGACCCGTACGGACCTGGTTCTGGATGAGCTCGCCGACGCTGCGCAGACGACGGTTGCCGAAGTGGTCGATGTCGTCGGTCTCGACGACGATCGACTGGCCGCTGTCGGCGACCGTCTCGGTCTCGCCCGCGTGCAGCTTCACCAGGTACTTGATCGTCGAGATGACGTCCTCGACGGTCAGGACGCCCGCGTCGAGCGGAGCCTCCGCACCCAGCTTCTTGTTGACCTTGTAGCGGCCGACCTTGGCCAGGTCGTAGCGCTTCGGGTTGAAGTACAGGTTCTCAAGAAGCGTCTGCGCGGCCTCACGCGTGGGGGGCTCGCCCGGACGCAGCTTGCGGTAGATGTCGAGCAGCGCGTCGTCCTGGCCCTGGGTGTGGTCCTTCTCCAGGGTGGCGCGCATCGACTCGTACTCGCCGAACTCCTCGAGGATCTGCTCGGTGGTCCAGCCGAGCGCCTTCAGGAGGACGGTGACGGACTGCTTGCGCTTGCGGTCGATACGCACACCGACCATGTCGCGCTTGTCGATCTCCATCTCCAGCCAGGCACCCCGGGACGGGATGATCTTGGCGGAGAAGATGTCCTTGTCGGACGTCTTGTCGATGGAGGAGTCGAAGTAGACACCCGGCGAACGGACCAGCTGCGACACCACGACACGCTCGGTGCCGTTGATGACGAAGGTGCCCTTGTTGGTCATGAGCGGGAAGTCGCCCATGAAGACCGTCTGGGACTTGATCTCGCCGGTCTCGTTGTTGGTGAACTCAGCCGTGACGAAGAGCGGGGCCGCGTACGTGAAGTCACGGTCCTTGCACTCGTCGATGCTGTTCTTCGGCGGTTCGAAACGGTGGTCGCGGAAGGTCAGGGACATCGACCCGGAGAAGTCCTCGATCGGGGAGATCTCCTCGAAGATCTCCTCCAGACCGGACTTGGTGGGGACGTCCTGACCGCTCTCCAGAGCCTCCTCGACCCGACTCTGCCAAGCGGTGTTGCCGAGCAGCCAGTCGAAGCTCTCGGTCTGCAGCGCGAGCAGGTTGGGAACCTCGAGAGGCTCCTTGATCTTTGCAAAGGAGATGCGCAGCGGGGCGGTGCTGGCAGCGTTGTTCGTATTCGCGGTCGAGGCAGTGCGCGAGGCGGCCAAGAGGGGGTCCTTCCGAGGGCTCGGACTCACTACGCGCGTACCGGTCCCTCGCTCACGCATCAGGACAGGAGGTTCCAGCTCCGGCCAAAAGGCCAGGTCAGGGAGTTCCGGTCAGTGATGCTCGAGTGAAGGCATGCCCCTGGTGACGGGCAGGGGACAGCTAACAGGCAGCGCAAAGGGACAGTGTAGCCACTTGGCACACTGATGTCCAGTGCGGGTTTTTCGAGACCCTCGTTGTTCTCGCCACCTGCGCAAGCCCACGCCCTCAATGCACGTTGATACTGCCCTCCACGCCGTCGATCCATGCCTCGGATTCGGATCGTTGTGACGACGCGTCCTGAGAATTGCGCGCTGCGTGCGGTTCGTCAAGGCCCCCTGGCCCGAACCGGCTGCCGCGCTCGTCACTTGCCGCCTGCCACCGGGGGTTTCGCAGGCACGATGAAGATCACCATACTCGCCGGACCCACCGGTGCAAGGAGGCCGCCACCCGGCCCCTCGAACGCCGAAGAGCGACCACCCAGATGGATGATCGCTCTTCGGTGCGTTCGCGTTACAGCCCCAGAAGGGCGTAATCAGCGTGCAGACGAGGTCCAGGGGACCTCGGGGTGTTACTTGACCTCGACGGAGGCGCCGGCGCCCTTGAGGGACTCGGCGGCCTTCTCGGCGGCGTCCTTGGCGACCTTCTCGAGGACGGGCTTCGGGGCGCCGTCCACGAGGTCCTTGGCCTCCTTCAGACCCAGGGAGGTCAGCTCACGCACGACCTTGATGACCTGGATCTTCTTGTCGCCCGCACCGGTGAGGATGACGTCGAACTCGTCCTTCTCCTCCTCGGCCTCAACGGCGGCGGCGGGGCCGGCCGGGGCAGCGGCGACCGCGGCAGCGGCGGTGACGTCGAACTTCTCCTCGAACGCCTTCACGAACTCGGAGAGCTGGATGAGGGTCATGCCCTCGAACTCGGCGAGCAGTTCGTCCTGGGTGAGAGCCATGATGGCTTTCCTTCCACTAAATCGGCTGGTGCCGGATGTACATGTAAGGCGGGCGTACGTTCGGCCCGCTACGACCTCCGCCCTGGGCGGGGAGCCTCAGGCGGCGGTCATTTCGCGAGCCGAGTTACTCGGCACCGCCCTGCTCGTCGACCTTGGCACGGAGCGCGTCCACGGTGCGGACGAGCTTCGAGGGAAGCGCCTGGAAGAGCTGTGCAGCCTGCGTCTGCTTGCCCTTCAGGGCGCCCGCCAGCTTGGCGAGCAGAACCTCGCGGGACTCGAGGTCCGCAAGCTTCTTGATCTCGTCGGCGGACAGCGCCTTGCCGTCAAGGACACCGCCCTTGATGACGAGGTTCGGGTTGTCCTTGGCGAAGTCACGAAGACCCTTCGCCGACGTCACCGGGTCACCGGTGATGAAGGCGACCGCCGTCGGACCGTTGAACAGGTCGTCGAGCGTGTCGATCCCGGCCTCGTTGGCCGCAATCTTGGTCAGCGTGTTCTTCACCACGGCGTACTGGGCGTCTTCACCGAGCGAACGGCGCAGCGTCTTGAGCTGCGCCACGGTGAGACCCCGGTACTCGGTCAGCACAGCAGCGTTCGAGCTGCGGAACTGGTCCGCGAGCTCGGCTACCGCGGCAGCCTTGTCGGGCCTTGCCATGAGCGTGGCCTCCTTCCGGGTGATGAGGACCGCTCAGAAGGGGCTGAACAAACGAAACGCCCCGGCGCAGGCGCACGGGGCGTAGCTCGACCGGGCGTACATGGCGCGAACCATGAACTCCGGGAGCATTTCCACGGTCACCTGCGCGGGTCGTCCACTGTCAGCGGATCCTTCGGCCACCGCGCCCTCTCGCGAGCACACGGCAACGACCAGCGGTCTTTGGCTTCGGCAAGAGAGTACGTGAGCGGGCGACCGTCAGGCAAATCCGCCCGTACGGGGCTCCTCCACGGCCCCGACCGCAGGGTCAGGGGGTGCTGCTCTGCTGCTTGACCAGGTCCTCGAAGTCCCGGGTGTCCGCGGCCGGCGGGCGGCGCACCGAGAGCCGTACGCCGTAGTCGCGGTAGTGGGCGGTCTGGGTCATCAGGCCCGTCGACATCCGCGCCTCCTCCACCTTCTTCACCAGCAGGTCGCGGTCGTCGACCCAGATGTCCAGGGTCTCGCCGGTGACCCCGGCCGCGGTGAGCTGCTCGCGCAGGGCGCGGTCGGTGAGAGCGGCCACCTCCACCGTGCCCGAGTAGTGCCGGGTGCGTACGCCGTCCACCGTCTCCTCCCCGGCCGCGCGGACGTTCCCGGAGGCCAGCAGGAGCCTGACCGGAGGGATGGGGGCGGTGTTGCGGAGCTGGTCCTTCAGATACCGGCCCGAGTCGCCGGGCAGGGCGTCCAGGTCCTCGTAGTCGTATCTGATCCAGTGCCGGCCGCCCATCTGCCGCGCGAAGCGGGTGCCGACCTGCGCGTAGTACGCGTCGGGCAGCAGCCTGGCCTCCATCGTGGTGGTGCCCAGCCTGCGCATGGTCGTGGCCAGTTCGCCGCCGGTGTACGTGATGCGCAGGGTGCCGGTGGAGTCGCCGGCCCAGTCCAGGGTGCCCTCGGTCCGGGTGGAGAGCATGGCGCCCATGACCGTGGCCGAGGTGATCCGCGCGGAGCCGGCCCGGACGGTGGCCGTCTCCACGGCGCGCAGCGCGGCCGCCGTACGGGCGTCGGGGCGGTGCGGGGCGTCGTCGGACTGCGTGGGCCCCGCGTCGCCGGCCCGGTCGGCGGTGCAGCCGGCGAGGGCGGCCAGCGCGGCCGTGAGGAGCCATGGGAGGACACCGCGCCCGACGACGAGTCTGTCCCTCATCCGTACCCCCTCGTGACCCCCGTGATCTTCACGCTAACCCGGCGCCGCGGAAAGGGCACGGGTGCGCGCGGAAACAGGGACGGGCCCCGCACCTGGAAGAGGTGCGGGGCCCGTGACCGACTGGGGTGAGCCTCAGGCTCAGACCGCCGCCGGGTCCTCCTCGACGAGGAGGTTGCGGGTGCGGTTCGGGTCGACCGGGATGCCGGGGCCGATCGTGGTGCTGATCGCGGCCTTCTTGACGTAACGACCCTTGGCGGCCGACGGCTTCAGACGAAGGATCTCGTCCAGCGCGGCACCGTAGTTCTCCACCAGCTTGGTGTCGTCGAAGGACACCTTGCCGATGATGAAGTGCAGGTTCGAGTGCTTGTCGACGCGGAACTCGATCTTGCCGCCCTTGATGTCGTTGACAGCCTTGACGACGTCCGGGGTGACGGTGCCGGTCTTGGGGTTCGGCATGAGACCACGGGGGCCGAGGACGCGGCCGAGGCGGCCGACCTTGCCCATGAGGTCGGGGGTGGCGACGACGGCGTCGAAGTCCAGACGGCCCTTCGCAACCTCGTCGATCAGTTCGTCGGAGCCGACGATGTCGGCGCCCGCAGCCTCTGCGGCCGCAGCACGGTCACCGGTCGCGAAGACCAGGACCCGGGCGGTCTTGCCGGTGCCGTGCGGCAGGTTCACGGTGCCACGGACCATCTGGTCGGCCTTGCGCGGGTCGACACCCAGGCGGAAGGCGACCTCGACGGTGCCGTCGAACTTGCTGGTGGAGGTCTCCTTGGCGAGACGGACGGCCTCGAGCGGGGCGTAGAGCTTGTCCCGGTCGATCTTGGCGTCCGCAGCGCGGAGAGACTTGCTGCGCTTGCTCACTACTGCTCCTGTGTGTTCTTGAGGAGTCGTGGTACGGGCCGAGCAGGCCCCGCCACGGTTCTACGAAGGTGCTACGGGGCTGGGGTTCAGCCTTCGACCGTGATGCCCATGGAACGGGCGGTGCCGGCGATGATCTTCGCGGCGGCGTCCAGGTCGTTGGCGTTGAGGTCGGGCATCTTGGTCGTGGCGATCTCGCGGACCTGCGCCTCGGTGATCTTGGCGACCTTGGTCTTGTGCGGCTCGCCGGAGCCCTTCTCGACACCCGCGGCCTTGAGGATCATCTTCGCGGCCGGCGGAGTCTTGGTCACGAAGGTGAAGGAACGGTCCTCGTAGACCGTGATCTCCACCGGGATGACCCAGCCACGCTGCGACTCGGTCGCGGCGTTGTAGGCCTTGCAGAACTCCATGATGTTGACGCCGTGCTGACCGAGCGCGGGGCCGACCGGCGGAGCCGGGTTCGCCGCGCCGGCGTTGATCTGGAGCTTGATAAGCCCCGTGACCTTCTTCTTCTTGGGAGGCATGTGCTCTCTCCGGGTCCTAGTGAGAGTTTTCAGCCTCCGTCCGCTTAATCCGGATGGAGGCATACCGCACTACGGTAGCCGATGGCCACCCGGCACAAGAAATCGAGCTGGTCAGGCGGGCTCTGCGGGGGTACGACGCCGCACCACGAGCACCGCCCTCGCCAGCCCCACGACCAGGAAGATCCCGCCGAACATCCCGATGACCGAGACCACTTGGCCGACCTGGCCCAGCCCCTGGTCCTCCACGGCCGTCGTCGGGTCCGAGGGCAGGTACCGGACGACGATGGACCGGCCGTCCCGGACCTCGTGGTGATGCACCTTGGTGTAGGTCAGCGGCGGCAGCTCCGCCTCCACCTTCCGCCCGTCGACCTCGATCTCGGCCCAGCAGCGGTGCCGCCAGCAGTTCTCCGCGCCGTCGTCATGGAAGACCCCGACCGCGCGGACACCGTCCTTCTGGATGGACGTGATCCGCGCCCACTGCGTCCATCCCACCCAGGCCGCGCAGGCGAGCAGCGCGGCGCCCAGCAGCAGGAACACACCGGCCACGAGAAAGGGCCGAGGGCGCCCGGACCGCGCGGGCTGTCCCGCACGGTCCGAGGCGCCCTCGGCCGCTATGTCACTCGTCAAAACCGGATCCCCCGATCCCGGTCGGTGTTCCTCGAGGACGGTTCAGTTCTTCTGGATCTGGTCGAAGGAGAGCTCGACCGGCGTCTCGCGGCCGAAGATCTCCACCAGGCCCTTGACCTTCTTGGAGTCGGGGTTGATCTCGTTGATGGTCGCCTGGAGCGTGGCGAACGGGCCGTCGGTGACGGTGACCGAGTCGCCGACCTCGAAGTCCAGGACCTGGACCTCGACCTTGCGCTGCGGCGCCGGCTTGCCCTCGGCCTCGGCGGCCTCGCGGGCCGCCTTCTCCTCCGCCTCCGGGGCGAGCATCTTGACGATCTCGTCCAGGGTCAGCGGGTACGGGTCGTAGGCGTTGCCCACGAAGCCGGTGACGCCGGGGGTGTTGCGGACGACGCCCCAGGACTCGTTCGTCAGGTCCATGCGCACCAGCACGTAGCCGGGGAGCTTGTTCTGGCGGATGGTCTTGCGGTCGCCGTTCTTGATCTGGACGACCTCTTCCTGCGGCACCTCGGCCTGGAAGATGTAGTCCTCGACGTTCAGCGAGACGGCGCGCTGCTCCAGGTTGGTCTTCACGCGGTTCTCGTAGCCGGCGTAGGTGTGGATCACGTACCACTCGCCGGGCAGGGAGCGCAGCTCCTGACGGAGGGCCTCGACGGGGTCGACGGGCTCGGCCTCCTCCTCGGCGGCCTCGTCCTCGACGGCCTCCTCGGAGTCGTCCTCGTCGGACTCGTCTTCCTCGGACTCGTCCTCGGCGGTCTCGTCCTCGTCCAGGGCGTGCAGCGCGGCTTCCTCGGCCGGCTCGTCCGTCTCGGCTTCCGCAGCCTCGAACTCGTCCTGTTCGTCCGCGCCCTCGACGATGTCGAGCTCGTCGTCCACGGACTCGTCCGGCTCGATGGCGTCGTCGTTCAGGTTGGCGTCAGGCACTGTGGCTGCTTCTTCCTGGATACATAGGGGTGGAACGCGCGAAAGGGACGCCGGTAACCGCGGCGCCCTTCGCTGGTCGGCTCAGCCGAAGACGTACTTGGCTCCATGGCTGAGCCCATAGTCAATCACGGTGACCAGAGCGATCATGATCGCAACGAAGAAGATCACCACGGTGGTGTACGACGTCAGCTGGTTGCGTGTCGGCCAGACGACCTTGCGCAGCTCGGCGACGATCTGCCGATAGAAGAGGGCGAGTCGCTTCAGCGGGCCCTTCTTGGCCCGCTTGCCGCCCTTGCGGGGCTTCTT
Organism: Streptomyces adustus; assembly: GCF_009377175.1. Classification (GTDB taxonomy): domain Bacteria; phylum Actinomycetota; class Actinomycetes; order Streptomycetales; family Streptomycetaceae; genus Streptomyces; species Streptomyces adustus. The sequence continues at coordinate 29,172 of NZ_VJZD01000056.1, read as the reverse complement.
CTTCGACTCCAGCGCCTCGTCCTGGGCATCAGGCATGTCGATGGAGCCCACGGCGTCCGCCATTCGTCCTCACCTGATTCCGGGTCGTGGCCGTGCCGCGCCCGGTCTGAGCCGCACGGCGGTGCATTTCTGTACGTACATGCGCACACATCACTTGGCGAATGGTGTGTGTAGCAGGGCCGGAGGGACTTGAACCCCCAACCGCCGGTTTTGGAGACCGGTGCTCTACCAATTGAGCTACGACCCTTTGTGTGTCCCCAACGTACCGCATCCGGACGGGTGCTCGGTGTGCACCCGATGAGTGCGGGCCGCTGAAGGCCAACGAGGTGAGAGTGTACGTGGTCCGGGGCCGGTCGTCGAACAGAAAGTGCCCGTTGGGGCGCCGTGGACGGAAGATCACCGGAGAGCTGACGGAAGATCACCCAGGCCACCGCGGGATTCCGGACTGATGTTCAGGAGTGCGCCCGGTCCTGTTCAGTCTGTGAAACCAGCGTGCCGGGGGCGTTTCCGGTCTGAAACGATGGGGTCCATGAGCGCTGCAACCCCTCCCACCGAGCGCCGGGTCTCCGCCCGCATCGGCGCGATCTCCGAGTCCGCCACCCTCGCCGTGGACGCCAAGGCCAAGGCCCTGAAGGCCGCCGGGCGTCCGGTGATCGGATTCGGCGCCGGCGAACCCGACTTCCCGACTCCCGGCTACATCGTCGAGGCGGCCGTCGAGGCCTGCAAGAACCCGAAGTACCACCGCTACACGCCCGCCGGCGGCCTGCCCGAGCTGAAGACCGCCATCGCCGCGAAGACGCTGCGCGACTCCGGCTACGAGGTCGACGCGTCCCAGATCCTGGTGACCAACGGCGGAAAGCAGGCGATCTACGAGGCGTTCGCCGCGATCCTCGACCCGGGCGACGAGGTCATCGTCCCGGCGCCGTACTGGACCACCTACCCGGAGTCGATCCGGCTGGCCGGCGGTGTCCCGGTCGACGTCGTCGCCGACGAAACGACCGGTTACCGGGTCTCGGTGGAGCAGCTGGAGGCGGCCCGCACCGAGAACACCAAGGTGCTGCTGTTCGTCTCCCCCTCCAACCCGACCGGCGCGGTCTACACCCGCGAGCAGATCGAGGAGATCGGCCGCTGGGCCGCCGAGAAGGGCCTGTGGGTCCTGACCGACGAGATCTACGAGCACCTCGTCTACGGCGACGCGGAGTTCCACTCCCTGCCGGTGGTCGTGCCCGAGCTGGCCGACAAGTGCATCGTGGTCAACGGTGTCGCCAAGACGTACGCCATGACGGGCTGGCGCGTGGGCTGGGTCATCGGCCCGAAGGACATCGTCAAGGCGGCCACCAACCTCCAGTCGCACGCCACCTCGAACGTCTCCAACGTGGCCCAGGTGGCCGCCCTGGCCGCCGTCTCCGGCGACCTGTCGGCCGTCGCCGAGATGCGCGAGGCCTTCGACCGGCGCCGCAAGACGATCGTGCGGATGCTGAACGAGATCGACGGCGTGCTCTGCCCCGAGCCCGAGGGCGCGTTCTACGCCTACCCGTCGGTGAAGGCCCTGCTGGGCAAGGAGATCCGCGGCAAGCGCCCGCAGGACAGCGTGGAGCTGGCCGCGCTGATCCTGGAGGAGGCGGAGGTCGCGGTCGTCCCGGGCGAGGCCTTCGGCACGCCGGGCTACCTGCGGCTGTCGTACGCGCTCGGCGACGAGGACCTCGTCGAGGGCGTCAGCCGGATCCAGAAGCTGCTGGCCGAGGCGCGGGACTGAGTTCCCGGGCCGACACACGACGCGCAGGGCACCCGGGACATGGTCCCCGGGTGCCCTGCGCGTTTGTGCGAGCAAGACCACGATCGGGGAAACCGCTACCGGGACGGCGGGAACGTACGGCAGGATCTTTGGATGGAGCGTGTACGTGATGTCTCTGAGCTGCCGAAAGCCCATCTGCATCTGCACTTCACCGGGTCGATGCGGCCCGGCACCGTGCTGGAGCTCGCCGATAAGTACGGGGTGCGGCTGCCCGAGACGCTGACCGAGGCGCTGACGAGCGGGGAGCCGCCGAGACTGCGGGCGACCGACGAGCGGGGCTGGTTCCGCTTCCAGCGCCTGTACGACGCGGCCCGCTCGTGCCTGCGGCGGCCGGAGGACATCCAGCGGCTGGTCCGGGAGGCGGCCGAGGAGGACGTGCGGGACGGCTCGGGCTGGCTGGAGATCCAGGTCGACCCGACCTCGTACGCACCGCGTCTGGGCGGGCTGATCCCGGCGCTGGAGATCATCCTGGACGCGGTGGACACCGCGTCGCGGGAGACCGGGCTCGGGATGCGGGTCCTGGTGGCCGCCAACCGGATGAAGCACCCGCTGGACGCCCGTACGCTGGCCCGGCTGGCGGTGCGCTACGCGGACCGGGGGATCGTCGGATTCGGCCTGTCGAACGACGAACGCCGGGGCATGGCCCGGGACTTCGACCGCGCGTTCGCCATCGCCCGCGAGGGCGGCCTGCTGGCGGCGCCGCACGGCGGCGAGCTGACCGGCCCGGCCTCGGTGCGCGACTGTCTGGACGACCTGGAGGCCACCCGCATCGGGCACGGGGTGCGCGCGGCGGAGGACCCGCGGCTGCTGAAGCGGCTCGCCGACCGCGGGGTGACCTGCGAGGTGTGCCCGGCCTCGAACGTGGCACTCGGCGTCTACGAGAAGCCGGAGGACGTCCCGCTGCGCACCCTGTTCGAGGCGGGCGTCCCGATGGCGCTGGGCGCCGACGACCCGTTGCTGTTCGGCTCCCGGCTGGCCGCCCAGTACGACATCGCCCGCCGTCACCACGCCTTCACGGACGCGGAGCTCGCGGAACTGGCCCGGCAGTCCGTACGGGGTTCGGCGGCGCCGCAGGACGTGAAGCAGCGGCTGCTGTCGGGGGTCGACGACTGGCTGACCGCCTGACGGGCCGACGGGCCGACGGGCCGACGGGCCGGGAACTGTGGGCCTGCGCGGTGTGAGGGCCTCAGGGCTTGAGGAGGGCTTGAAGCGGCCGGCCTCGGGCGGCCCCGATCGGCCTCAGGCCGTCCCGGCCCGCTCCGTCGAGGGGGCGATTCCGGCCAGGAGGGTGCGGGCCAGGCGCCGGGCGAAGTCGTCCAGCGGCGGACGGGCTCCGTCGGGCGTCGCGTCGTAGGCGAACGCGCGCTGGGCGCACGCGCCCAGCAGCAAGGACGCGGCGGTGCGGGTGTCGGCGTCGGGGCCGACCCGCCCGGCGTCCTGCTCGGCGCGGAGGTAGGCGTCCAGACCCTCGATCGGCCGGTGCGGTCCCGTGCCCATCTCCCGCATCGCCTGGTCGTGCCGCCTCTTGAGCTGGGTCTCCGCGTACAGGGAGGCCGCGATCGGGAAGCTCTGCTCGTAGAACAGGGCCGCCTGGCGGGCGATCTCGGTGAGGTTCTCCTCCAGACTGCGCCGGCCGGGGTCGGCGGTCAGGGCGCCCAGCAGCGGGGTCAGCCGGGGCAGCCGTTCCGCGAGCACACGGATGAACAGGTCCTCCTTGCTCGGGAAGTACTTGTACAGGGCCGCCTCGGAGCAGCCGGCCGCCCTGGCGATCTCCTTCGTCGTGGCGCGGGCCAGTCCGAGCGTGAGCATCAGTTCGTGCGCGGCGTCGAGAATCCGGACCCGGGCCGGTACGGCCTGTTTCTGCTGCATGGGACCCAAGGATTTCACGACGCGCCCTTCCCGGCCCCGGCCAGGTCTTGACTAGTGGGTGAGTACTTGCTCACCCTGGGGGAACAAGGGTGAGTGAACGCTCACCCACCTATCTGGAACAGTACGGGAGACGGTCATGAACCTCACCGTTCTCGGTGCCACCGGAGGCATCGGTCAGGAAATCGTCCGCCAGGCGCTGGCGTCGGGACACCGGGTCACGGCCGTCGTCCGTGACCCCGCCCGGCTGACGGTCACCGGCGCGGGCCTGGAGGTGTTCCGTACGGACCTGTCGGACCCGGCGGAGCTGCGGCCCGCGGTGGCCGGCCGGGACGCGGTGCTCTCCGGCCTCGGAGCCCGCAGCCGTAAGGACGCCGGGGTCGCGGCCCGGCTGACCCGCACGGTGCTGGCGGCGATGGAGGCGGAGGGGGCACGGCGGCTGCTCGTGGTGAGCGCGGGTCCGGTCGGCCCCGAGCCCGAGGGCGACGGCTTCCTCGACCGCACCATGCGCGGCCTGGTCTCGGCGGCCCTCAAGGACGTGTACGCCGATCTGCGCGCCATGGAGGCGGAGCTGACGGGCAGCGCCACGGACTGGACGGTCGTACGGCCGCCCCGGCTCCAGAACAAACCGCTCACCGGGAGGTACCGGACGGTGGTCGGCGGCTTCCCGCCCGGCGGTCGCTTCATCGCCCGCGCCGACGTGGCCCACGCGATGCTGGCGATGATCGGTGACCCGGCCACGGTGAAGCAGGGGGTGGGCCTGGCGTACTAGGCCCTGTCGTCAAATTCCCGTCGTCGCCCGGAGGGCGGCCCGCGGCGTCTGGTGCGTGCTCTCGGCGTGCCGGGCGGAAGTCCTCGTACTGGACGTACTCGGGCTTTCGCCCGGTGCGGCGAGAGTGCGTGCCAGGCGTCGTGGGACAGACGGGAATTTGACGACAGGGCCTAGGGCCCGTCCCCAGGGGCGGCCTGCGCCCGGCCGGTTCGGGCCCGGGTCGGCCGAGGCGGCCTTCTACAGGCTGGTTCCCACCATCACCGGTTCGTTGACGAGCGTGATCCCGAAGGCCTCGCGCACCCCCGCGATCACCTCGCGGGCGAGCGCCAGCAGGTCCTCGGCGGTGGCGGTGCCGCGGTTGGTGAGGGCGAGCGTGTGCTTGGTGGAGATGCGGGCGGGCCCGGTGCCGTAGCCCTTGGCGAAACCGGCCTTGTCGATCAGCCAGGCCGCGGAGGTCTTGGTGTGCCCCTCCCCCGCCGGGTAGGCGGGCGCCTCCACGTCCTCGCCCAGGCGCTCGCGCACCCGCGCCCGGAACACGGCGAAGTCGGTGTCGGTGAGGATCGGGTTGGTGAAGAAGGACCCGGCGGACCAGGTGTCGTGGTCCTCGGGGTCCAGGACCATGCCCTTGCCCGCGCGCAGCTTCAGCACGGTCTCGCGGGCGCGGGCCAGCGGTACGCGGTCGCCGGGTGCCACGCCCAGCGCGCGGGCGGTCTCGGCGTAGCGCAGGGGCGCGGACAGTCCGTCCGCGTCCTCCAGCTCGAAACGCACACGCAGCACGACATACCGCTGCGGGTCGGCCTTGAAGCGGCTGTGCCGGTACGAGAAGGCGCAGTCGGCGTTCGTGAGGGCGACCGTCTCGCCGGCCCGGCGGTCGTAGGCGATGACCTCGGTGATCGTCGAGGAGACCTCCTGCCCGTACGCCCCCACGTTCTGGATCGGGGTCGCGCCCGCCGATCCGGGGATGCCGGCGAGGCACTCGATCCCGGCGAGCCCGGCTTCCACCACCCGGGCGACGGCGTCGGTCCAGATCTCGCCCGCGGCCAGCTCCAGCGTCGTCCCGCGCAGCTCGAACCCGCGGGTGGCGATGCGCAGGGCGGTCCCGGCGAAGCCCTTGTCGCCGATGACGAGGTTCGACCCGCCGCCGATGACCAGCAGCGGCGTGCCGCTGTCGTCGGCCTCGCGGACGGCCTCGATCACCTCGGCGTCGGTCGTCGCGGTGACCAGCCGGGTCGCGGGACCGCCCAGCCGGAAGGTGGTCAGCGGGGCGAGGGGGGCGTCGTGGAGTTCCTGCACGCGCCCAAGACTACGAGACGGCACCGACAGCCCGGCCCACCCGCCGCCGAGACCGCCGCCGGTTCCACGGCGCACGCGTGCGTGCCTCCTGCCGCCGGGCACGCACGCGTACGGCCCCGTCGCCGTGGACGGGGCCGTACGCGGTCGTCGTACCCGCGCGGGTCGGTCTCAGCGCGAGGTGGGCTCCAGAGCCTCGACGGGACGCGCCGCCGTACCGTCCGCCGCGACCGGGGCCCCGTCCGGCGCCGCCGTCGGGGCCGTCCGCCGTCCGGCCGGGATCAGCAGCGCCGCGAGGCCGGCCAGGACCACCACGCCGGAGCCGGTGACCAGGGCGGGCCGCAGGCCGTCGACGAAGGACTCGGCGGACTCGTAGCCGCCCTGGGCCGAGAAGATCGAGGCCATGACGGCGATGCCGAGCGCACCGCCGACCTCGCGCAGGGCGTTGTTGGCGCCGGAGGCGATGCCCTGTTCCTTGGGCCGGACGCTGGACATCACCAGGTTGGCGGCCGGGGCGAAGTAGAGGGCCATCCCGATGCCGCTCATGATCAGGCCGGGCAGCTGGACCGCGTAGGAGACGTCGGTGGTGACCACGGAGGCCAGGTAGCCGAGGCCGGCGGCCTGGAAGAAGAGGCCGGTGGCGACGACCGGACGGCCGCCGATGCGGTCGGAGAGGATCCCGGCGATCGGCGCGACGAGCATCGGCATGCCGGTCCACGGCAGCATCCTCAGACCGGCCTCGGTGGGCGAGTAGCCCAGCACGCCCTGCATGTACTGGCTGAGCAGGAAGATCGAACCGAACATCCCGAGGAACATCAGCATGCTCGCGGCGTTGATCCCGGCGAAGGCACGGGAGCGGAACAGCCGCATCGGGAGCATCGGGTTCGCGGCGCGGCTGCCGTGCAGCACGAACCCGGCCAGCAGCGCACCGCCCGCGATCAGACCGGTCAGGACGAGGGAGCTGGTCCAGCCGTCGGAGGGCCCGCGGACCAGGCCGTAGACGATGCCGAAGAGGCCGCCGCTGGCGAGCAGGGTGCCGGGGGCGTCGAGCGGGGCGCCGGTGCCGTAGGACTCGGCGAGGCGCAGACGGGCGAGCGGGAGCAGGGCCAGGCCCAGCGGGACGTTCAGCCAGAAGATCCAGTGCCAGGAGATGTGCTCGGTGAGGCTGCCGCCGACGAGCGGCCCGGAGGCGACGGCGAGCCCGTTGACGGCGCCCCAGATGCCGTACGCCATCCCGCGCTTGGCGGCGGGCACGGCCGCCGTCAGCAGGGTCAGCGTCAGCGGCATCATGATCGCCGCGCCGACGCCCTGCACGGCGCGGGCGGCGATGAGGGCGCCGATGCCGGACGACATGGCCGCGGCGGCGGACGCGGCGGTGAAGACGGCGAGCCCGGCCAGGAACATCCGGCGCCGTCCGAAGCGGTCGCCGAGCGCCGCGCCGAACATCAGCAGGACGGCGAAGGTGAGCGTGTAGGCGCTCACGGTCCATTCCAGGTCACCCAGCGCGCCCCCGAGGTCCTCCCGGATGGAGGGCAGGGCGGTGGTGACGACGAGGTTGTCGAGGGCCGCCATGAATCCGGCGACGCTGGTGATGACGAGGGCCCACACGGTTCCCCCGCGACGTGCGCCGGGCGCCGTCTGCTGTGTCGCGTTCTGCTGTGACATCGCTCCCCCAGAGCGTCCTTTTTCGTTCCCGACAGTCGAGGCGTGCTGGAAATTAGTTATTGCTGACTAACTTTCATGCCCATGAGAAAGCCCTGCGATCGGCCTTCCCGTCCACCCGCCGCTTCCCCACCCGTGCCGCCCCATCCGTCACTTCTCCAGCCGGCCCTTGAGGCGGGCCTCCGGATAGAGCCCTTCCCACACCCGGTGCTCGGGCGGAAACCCCATGGCCACCAGGCAGTTGATGAGCATGCCGTACGCCATGAAGGTGGTCGTCTCGCCGATCTCCGCGCCCAGCGACAGGTGCACCGTGTCCCACAGGCGCATCCAGCCGGTCCGTACGGACTCGCCGAGTTCGTGATCGCCGGCCTGTTCCGCGGCGGCCACCGCGACGAACATCTGCATCTGCATCTGCAGCTGCTCGGGCCGCTCGGTGATGAGCGCCGTATAGGCGTTCGCCATGGCCCGCAGGGCCTCCTCGCCCTCCAGCCCCTCGGCCGCCTCCCCGAAGGTGCGCGTCACGTCCGCCGTACAGCGCTCCACGGCCGCGAGGAAGATCGCCTTCTTGCTCGGGAAGAGCCGGAAGAGATACGGCTGCGAGACACCGACGCGCTTGGCGATCGCCTCGGTGGACGTGCCGTAGTAGCCGCCCGTCGCGAACTCGGCCGTCGCCGCGCGGATGACGCTCTCGCGCCTCTCTTCTGCACTCATCCTGACCACGGACATGAAGTTAGTACTCAATCACTAACTTAGTCAAGGGGTCGGTGGCGGGACCCGTGTGTCCGGTCGCCGCCCCGCATGCGCAAGGGGCGCCTCGCTGTCGAGTGCGCCCCTTGCCGCATGTACACCGTCCGTCGACCGCCGTCAGTCGATCGCCGTCCGCCGGACGTCTGCCCGCCGTCAGGCCAGCCGCACGACCGCCCGGGACATGCCCAGCACCTTCTGCCCGGCGCACATGGCCGTCAGGTCCACGCGCACGGTGTTGTCGTCGAGCTTGGCCGCGACCTTGGCCCCGACCTCGACGGTGGCGCCCTCATCGTCGTTCGGGACGACCACGGGCTTGGTGAACCGGACGCCGTACTCGACGACCGCGCCCGGGTCGCCGGCCCAGTCGGTGACCACCCGGATCGCCTCGGCCATGGTGAACATGCCGTGCGCGATCACGTCCGGGAGGCCGACCTCCTTGGCGAACTTCTCGTTCCAGTGGATCGGGTTGAAGTCGCCGGAGGCTCCCGCGTACCGGACCAGGTCGGCGCGGGTCACCGGGAAGGTCTGCGCGGGCAGCTCGGTGCCGACCTCGACGTCGTCGTAAGCGATCTTCGCCGTCATCGGTTCCTCACGCCCCCTCGGCCGCACGGGCCACCAGCTTGGTCCAGGCGGTCACGACATGCTCGCCCGCCTCGTCGTGGACCTCGCCACGGATGTCCAGGATGTCGTTGCCGGCCAGGGACTTGATCGCCTCGATGGTGGAGGTGACGCTCAGCCGGTCGCCGGCCCGTACCGGGCGGGTGTAGGCGAACTTCTGGTCGCCGTGCACCACCCGGCTGTAGTCCAGCCCCAGCTGCGGGTCCTCGACGACCTGGCCCGCGGCCTTGAAACTGATCGCGAAGACGAAGGTCGGCGGGGCGATCACATCGGGGTGGCCGAACGCCTTGGCGGCCTCCGGGTCCGTGTACGCCGGATTGGTGTCCCCCACCGCCTCCGCGAACTCTCGGATCTTCTCCCGCCCCACCTCGTAGGGCTCGGTGGGCGGATAGGTCCGCCCCACGAAGGACTGATCGAGCGCCATGGCCCGGCACCTCCTGCTGATGTGCTGTCGACTGCTGTGATCGGCAGTGTCCTGAGTGTCCTGGCGGACCGCCGAAACGACACGAGGCCGCCCCCTGACTGCGGGGGCGGCCTCGTGTACGAGCCTGATTTATCGCGTTTCGCGGTGCGCGGTGTGCGCGTTGCAACGCGGGCAGTGCTTCTTCATCTCCAGTCGGTCCGGGTTGTTACGCCGGTTCTTCTTGGTGATGTAGTTCCGCTCCTTGCACTCCACGCAGGCCAGCGTGATCTTCGGGCGGACGTCGGTGGCAGCCACGTGAGTGCTCCTTGACGAACGGATAGGACTGATTTAACGCAAGAAAGAGTAGCCGATCGAAGGACCGACCCCACAATCGGCTACTGTCAGTAGCGGTGACCGGACTTGAACCGGTGACACAGCGATTATGAGCCGCTTGCTCTACCGACTGAGCTACACCGCTTTGATGCGATCGGACCCCGTCTTGCGACGGGGACCTCTCCCACCAGAGCCCCAATACGGAATCGAACCGTAGACCTTCTCCTTACCATGGAGACGCTCTGCCGACTGAGCTATTGGGGCGAGCGATGAAGACATTACACGGTCCGCCGCCGTTCGCCCAAATCCGTTTCGCTCCGGCCCGCGGGACCCGGACGGAGCCCTGTGCCGGGGCGGGTGCGGGCCGGGTCCTGGAGCGGTTCAGCACGGATTCGACGCGGGAGCCGGAGCGGGATCGGGGTGGATTCGAGAGTTCCGCTCACGGACCCCATGCGACCCTCCCGATTCGCTTCCAGCCCGCTCACGTCGGGTTTCTGTAAGCAGGATCACAGCGAAACGGCGCCCGGGGCCACACCGGTACGACTATTGCGCTCCTCCCCGACGCGGGCTGACGGCCGCCCTAGGCTCGACTCACTCTGCGTGATCTTGCGCCCAGTCGTCCGTGCGCGGCCCTGAGCCGGCCCCGATCCCCGAGTCCTTGGAGCGCGATGCCCGACAGCCAGCCGCAGCAGCCCCACTCGTCGTCTTCCTCCTCGTCCTCCTCCCTGCCCTCGGGGTCCTCGGGACAGCCGGGATGTTCGGGACGTCCGGAACAGGCCGACCCGGCTCCCCTGCTGCTGTGCGGGGCGCGGCTCACGGACGGCCGGATCGTGGACGTACGGCTGGGCGGCGGACGTATCGAGGCGGTCGGCACCGCCGGGAGCCTGGCGGCGGAGGCGGCCCGCGGATGCGCCGCCCGGGTGGACCTCGACGGCTATCTGCTCCTGCCGGCCCCGGCCGAACCGCACGCCCACGCCGACACCGCGCTCTCGGCGGACGAGGGCGGACCGGTCTCGCACGACCCCCGGGACGTCCAGCGCCGGGCGACGGAGGCCGCGCTGCTGCAACTGGGGCACGGGGCCACCGCGCTGCGGGCGCACGTGCGCGTGGGCGACGTCCAGGGGCTGAGCGCGCTGGCCGCCGTCCTCCAGGCGCGGCGCTCGCTGCGCGGACTGACCGCGCTGACGACGGTGGCGATGCCGCGGATGCTGACCGGGGTGGCCGGGGCCGACGGCCTGGCCGTGCTGCGGGACGCGATGAAGATGGGCGCCTCCGTGGTGGGCGGCTGCCCGGACCTGGACGTGGATCCGACCGGCTACGTCGAGGCCGTGCTGGAGGTCGCCTCGGAGCACGGCTGCCCGGTCGACCTGCACACCGACGCGGCCGACCCGGCCCGCCTCGCCCGGCTCGCGGCGATGGCGGGCGGACTGCGGCCCGGGGTGACCCTCGGCCCCTGCGGCGGCCTGGGCCGACTGCCCGTCGAGGCGGTCTCGCGCGTCGCGGACCAGCTGGCGGCGGCCGGGGTGACGGTGGTGTGCCTGCCGCAGGGCGGCTGCGGCGGTGTCGACCGGCGGGGTACCGCTCCGGTACGGCTGCTGCGCGCGGCCGGCGTGCGCGTCGCCGCCGGGAGCGGCGCGCTGCGGGACGTCTCGAACCCCGTGGGCCGCGGCGACCCCCTGGAGGCCGCCTACCTGCTGGCCTCCAGGCACGGGCTGCACCCCGAGGACGCGTACGACACCGTGAGCGCGTCCGCGCGAGCCGCCCTGGGCCTGCCCGAGGTCCGGGTGGAGGCAGGCTTCCCGGCCGATCTGCTGGCCGTGCGCGGCAACCGGCTGACGGAGGCGCTGTCGCCGGCGTACAGCCGGATCGTGGTGCACCAGGGACGGGTGGTGACCCGGACGAGCGCGGTACGGGAGTACTTCAACCCGGCTGCGGCGACGGAGCCGGGCCTGCCGCGGCAGGGGCGCGGCGGGGTGTCCTGAGGGCGTGTCTGAGGGCGTGCCTGAGGGCGTGCGGCCGTCGACGCGGCCGGAGGCCGTCGGCGCCGCCGCCGGGTGCGGGCGACACGGCCGAAGCCGTGCGGCGGTCCCGCCTGTCCGGGCGTACGGTCGAAGACATGCGCATTGTCATCGCTGGTGGTCATGGTCAGATCGCGCTGCGGCTGGAGCGGCTGCTGTCCGCGCGCGGGGAAGAGGTCGCGGGAATCATCCGTAAGGCCGAACAGGGCGACGATCTGCGGGAGGCCGGTGCCGAACCGGTCCTGCTCGACCTGGAGTCGGTCTCGGTCGAGGAGGTCGCGGCGCACCTCCAGGGCGCGGACGCGGCGGTGTTCGCGGCGGGTGCCGGTCCGGGCAGCGGAGCGGCCCGCAAGGGCACGGTGGACAAGGCCGCGGCAGTGCTGTTCGCGGACGCGGCGGTCCGGGCGAGGGTACGGCGCTTCGTGGTCGTCTCCTCGATGGGGGCGGACCCGGCCCACGAGGGCGACGACGTCTTCGACGTCTATCTGCGCGCCAAGGGCGCGGCCGACGCGTACGTGCGGAACCTCAAGGCGCTGGACTGGACGATCCTGCGCCCCGGTTCGCTGACGGACGACGCCGGTACCGGCCTGGTCCGCCTGGAGGCGCACACCGGGCGTGGCTCCGTGACCCGGGACGACGTCGCCACCGTGCTGGCGGAGTTGGTGGACACTCCGGCGACGGCCGGTCTGGTCCTGGAGCTGATCGGCGGGTCGACACCGGTGGCGGTCGCGGTGAAGTCGGTGGCGGGCAACTGAGCACACCGGGGACACCGCTCCGGTCCCCCGAACGGCCGTACGGCACAGGCGCGTTCCACAGCGGCACCGGCTGATGCGGTAATGCGTTCCGCGTTCTAGAACAGCGGCATCTGGCCGGGGAACTCCGGCACGGCGTACCCGTCCAGCGTGGGCTGGGCCGCGCCCAGCGAGGCGGCCCGGCGCGAGCCGGGACATGAGGTGAGCGCGCCGTTCTCCCGAGCCCCGGGCGGGTCGTGCCGGGCGTACCGGCCCGCGACCACGGCGATCTCGCGACGGCACTCGGGGCAGCTTCTGCGGCGGGAGGACATGGAATCAGTGTGCCCTGCACGGGTCCTGACGGCACAACCGCTCCGCGGATACGGCCGTACCGGCGGAGCTCGCGCGGGTCGTGGGCGCCGACGCGCGGAAACCCGCTCGCGTACCTAGGCTCCGGCACGTGGCAGACACCTTCGAGGAACTCGTGGAGAAACAGCGCGCCGTGAACGAGGCGCATCTGAGGGTCCTGCAACTGCGGGACACCTACGGCGCCCCGACGACCGCGTCGTGGACGCAGCAGCAGACCGAGACGTACGAGACCGCCTGGCGGGCCTGGCGTGACCTGGCACGGGACGTACAGGCCTCCGTGACCGACTACGCAAAGGACGAGGGCAGGTCGCGCAACGACGTCGAGGCGGACGTGAAGCAGGCGGCGGGCCCCGAGCCCGAGGAGACCCTGGAGGAGCACGGCAAGGCCGGCCGAACGGACGGCTGACCCCGCCTCGCCGACCGCCCGCCGAAGGGCCCGTGACCTGCTGTCGCGCAGGTCCCGGGCGCTTGCCTGCGACCGCCAGATCGGCTGAGTGGAGGGGTCCAGGGTGAGGTCGCGGACGTGGGCCGTACTGAGCTGTGTGGTGGAGGCTGCGGTGAAAGCTGCGGTGGCGAATTCGGCTGCCAGATGCGGGCGAGCGGTGGCGTGGTGGAGACGGAAGGCGAGCTCTGCCTCGGTGATGGGTGGCATCGAGGGTGGGAAGAAATCCCGGTCCGTGGCCATGGGCCCCTGGACGAGGGTGGCGAGCTGCCGACCGAGCCGGGTGACGTCGTACGCCGGGGCGAGGACCTCAGGCGACCTGCTCCGTCCGCCCGATGCTGCTGCGCTTGAGTGACAACCGGTCACGAGTAGTACGGCTCCCCGAGGACGTTCACGCTGTAGCGCGCTGATTTCTCTTAGCTTCTTCACAGATTCGGGTGTGCCGACCGGGCAGGTGGTCGCCTCTGTCCGCCCCCCATGGAGGTCCTCGGATGAATCTTCGCCCCTGGGTTGCAGCACCGCTGGCGGGTGCGGCCATCGTCCTCGTGTCTCCGTCGGCCGGCATTGCCGCGCAGACGCCCGTGCGGTACGAAGGCGACGGGCACCACCGCCACCGCAATCCCTACCGCGACTGCCACAGCGGCCGAGTCGTCGTGCTCATCGACAAGGGTCTGAGGGGGATTCTGACCAATGGCCCGCGTGGGCCGGAGGCGCTCGTCATCCAGGGCAGCTCGGCATCATCCTCCTCGCCGACGGCGCCGTGGGACACCTTCACTGTCTCGACCTATGCGAACGTGGACTATCCCACCCAGTCCTCCGGCCAGTACCAGTTCGCGATTCGTGAGTTCTTCCGGGTGCATCCGCTCTTCGTGGTGAGGGCCTTCGGCGTCCACAAGCAAGTCTTCCCCTTCCCGGCCACTCACTGCCGCAGCAACCGGGACGACGGTGACCGCGGGGACGGCGCTGGTCCGCAGGACGGTGCGGTTGTCGACGGGAACGGTTCGTCCAACTCCCCGTCGCCCCAGAAGGGCGCCCCCGGGCGCACCGTTCCCTCGCAGGACAGCAAGGCTGCCGGCTGGAGCGGCAGCCTGCTGAGCGTGAAGCGCATCGTGATCGCCACCGGCGTTCTGCTGGTGGTTCTGGGACTGCTCGCTGCGGCCTGGCTTCGCCGACGTCGTTCCGCCGAGTGACAGCCGGCCGGACCATGCCCCTGAGGACCTCTGGTCCCCTGACGTCAGGTTGGGTCAGGGGACCAGCGGTGCTGCCGCATCAGCTGTGCCGATGGGCAAAGGGCCGACCTCCGGGAAGGGAAGGACATAAGGGAAGACGTAGCCCTCCGCAGCGGTGTGCACGGCTTGCAGAAGGCTCGCTGTGTCGGGGCCTTCTCCTGGCAGCACCTGCGGTTCGACCGCCGGCGCGTGCACATCTCCGGTGCTGCTGGTCGTCGAAGGCGTCCTGGCGGGACCGGTCGGGAAGGACTGGCGCTGTGGGCGGGGGCCGACAGGGGCGGATGTGGCCGTGGCGCTGGGCAGAGCTGTGGGGCTTGAGGCGGCCGAGCAGTGGGGCTCGGCCGGGTGCTTGTGCTTCGGGCCGGCTAAGCGGCCGAGCCCGGCCGTGGTTCCGCCGATTCCGGAGGAGCCCCTGGTGGCACCGCCGCTTCCGGACGACGCCGTCGACTCCGAGTGGCTGGGTGCGGCCGAGGAACTGGCTGCGGCCGACGGGCTCGGGCGGGGGTCGTGGGGGCAGAGCACATCAGGGTTGTTGATTCCGTAGCTCAGACCCCACACCCAGTCACAGCCGCCCCGGTACTCCTCCACCCAGCCGCAGTAGGGGCCGCCGTAACTGTGGCAGGGGCGTGCCGATGCCTGCGGGACCGTATCCATGACGGACGGCTCGGGCGACTTGGCTCCGCTCCGCGAGGCGTCGACGGCGCTGACCATGCGGACCTGCGCGACATCGGAACTACGGGACGTCCAGTGCATGTGGAAGGACGGCAGGGCCACGGCTGAGGCGGACGCCGCCACCGTTGCAGCAGCGAGAGCGCAGCGGGTCAGACGCATAACTGGTCCTCTCGGCTTCGCGGTCTGTCGGAAGGTGCGAACGAACTCTGTGCACTAGAGCGCCGCCGCTGTGAGCGCTGAAGCTGAACGTATGGTTTGCAGACACCGTGGGACCACCAACGAACCGCCGGTCAGGCGGCCTTGCTCCGGCTTTTTCACCCGAAGAGTCTCGTCTGTCAGCCAAAACCGGCGAGCGCGGTCTCGGCCCCAAGTCAGGCAACGGACCTCGGACCTGCCACTGCATCCACGAAAACACCGCCCCCGGACGCGGAGCAGCACCCTTCGTCACGAGTCGGCCAGTGAAGCCGTCGACGCACCGCCACTCCAAGGCGGCTACAACAGTGTCTCTACGTCAGAGGGCGGTATGAGACTTGATGCCCAATTTTCGTTTCGTGCGGGACAAGCTGGCAGGTCGTGACGCCGTCGGTCGGCTATGGCCTGGGCTGGGTGAACAGGCCTGGCTCGGTCTCGGCCAGGATCCCTCGGTCTGCCAGCCGCTTGAGCTCGAGACGGACGTTGTTGATGGTGTTGGGCACGACCGGCAGGTCCATCGCCTCGCACACCCGCCGGGCCCGCAGCGGGTGGTCGACGGCGTATTACCGCCGCCATCGCCCAGTACACCCGCGATTCCGAACTGCGGGGCAGATGCACGTAGTCACACACCAGCCTGCGGTACAACATCAAGATCCCGTAGGCGCGTTCCACGACCCACCGCTTGGCCTGGGGAACGAACCCGCTCTGCGCGGGATTGCGCTCCACGACCTCCGCCCCGATGCCCACCTTCTCCCCGTGCGCGACGGCGACGTTCTCGAAGCCCTGGTCGACCAGGGCCTTCTCCACGGTGTCGGCGTCGGCGGCGAGCTGTCCAGCAGCGCGATACCGACAGCGCTCTCGTACGCCGACACAGCCACCACGACCACCGCGACCACCGCGACCACCGGCCCCAGAACATCAACGGCCAGGCCACGCTTGCGGCCCGGTACTTTTTTGCCGCGTCACGCCCCGTCGACTCAGCGGGCACTCCGACCGCCGCGTGCAGGCTCTGGGTGTCGAGCACCACCAGACTCGGGTCCGCCTTCCGGCGTGCCATCTCCCGCACCTGCCAGCGCAGCAGGTCGTGAATGGACTTCACACACCCGATCAACCCGCTCGCGGCCGTGAAGTGGACCGCGCCGAAGCGGTAGAGGCAGTGGCCCCCGAGAGCGTCGCCAACCCACGTCGGGTGCGGGCACTCCTGGCGGGAGTCCGCGAGCAGAGGCCCCGCGGCCGACACCTGGAGGCATTCTTCGGCTACCTGTACTACCCGGCCATGCGGCCGGCCGAAGCCGCTGGACTGCGCGCGGACCAGTGCCACCTCCCGGAAACGGGATGGGGCATACTCACCCTGCGGCAGGGCATCGTCCGGGCCGGACGGAGCTGGACGAACGACAGGACGGCACACGAGACGCGCCACCTCAAGGCCCGCGCCGAGAAGCATTCCCGGCCGGTCCCCATCCCGTCGCACTTCGTCCACATGCTGCGGCAGCACATCGCCACGCACGGCACGGCGCCGGACGGCCACCTCTTCCACGAACCGCAACGGCCTGCTACAGGAGACCGGCTGGGGGAGGTACGGGCAAGAGCCCGCCGGGACGTGCTGAGCGAAGCGGAGACGGCCTCGCCGCCGACCCGTCGCCTACGACCTGCGGCACGCTGAAATGTCGTTCTGGCTCAGTTCCGGTGTGGACGCGATGGAGTGCGCCCGCCGCGCCGGGCACAGCGTCGCGGTACTGCACAAGGTGTACGCCAAGGTGCTCGATCAGACGCGGGACCACGCGAACAGCCGGATCGACGCCGCCCTTCGGGTGCGGAACGAGCCGGAGTGATCATGCCCACCCTTGGGGGACACCTGGGGGACACGCGCTGATCGAAGGTGGGATATGGGCGGTACTAGGTGAGACACGTCCACGCCCCGTCCACGCCGAATCGAACAGGGCGGGACAACGAGAAACCCCCTCTGATCAGGTACTTGACCTGATCAGAGGGGGTTTCCCTCCGGGTGGCGGCGCCAGGATTCGAACCTGGGAAGGCTAAGCCGGCAGATTTACAGTCTGCTCCCTTTGGCCGCTCGGGCACACCGCCGGGGTTGCTGCCCTTCACACCCCCTGTCGGCGGTGTTCCCTGGCAACGACGTAAACAATACCCGATGAGGAGGGGTGCTTCGCCACTCGATTGATCGCCACCCGCGAGGGGCGGGGTGGCTAGGCTTGTGCGGATGCGGCCCCGATCCCCGGCGGGCTCGGCGGCAGCCCCGTGTACGCCGGTGCACAGCCGGTACGGACCCGATTCGCCCTCAGATACAAGGAGCCACAGGACATGGCCGACTCCAGTTTCGACATCGTCTCGAAGGTCGAGCGGCAGGAGGTCGACAACGCCCTCAACCAGACCGCCAAGGAGATCTCGCAGCGCTACGACTTCAAGGGCGTGGGTGCCTCGATCTCGTGGTCCGGCGAGAAGATCCTGATGGAGGCGAACTCCGAGGACCGCGTGAAGGCCGTCCTCGACGTCTTCGAGACCAAGCTGGTCAAGCGAGGCATCTCGCTCAAGGCGCTGGACGCGGGCGAGCCGCAGCTCTCCGGCAAGGAGTACAAGATCTTCGCCACCATCGAGGAGGGCATCTCCCAGGAGAACGCCAAGAAGGTGGCGAAGATCATCCGCGACGAGGGCCCGAAGGGTGTGAAGGCCCAGGTGCAGGGCGACGAACTGCGCGTCAGCTCCAAGAGCCGTGACGACCTCCAGGCCATCATCGCCTTGCTGAAGGGCAAGGACCTCGAATTCGCGCTTCAGTTCGTGAACTACCGGTAGTTCCGGCGCGTCGGGCGCGTCGGCGTCGGGCGGACGCGAGGGAGGGGTGGGCGCCGACGGTGCCCACCCCTCCCTCGCGTGCGTCGGGATCAATCGCGCGAGTTGCCGAACAGCAGGCGGTAGGCGATCAGGAGCACGAGCGCCCCGCCGATCGCCGCCACCCAGGTGGCGCCGTCGTAGAAGTTCTTCGTGACCGGGTGGTCCAGCCAGCGGGCCGATATCCAGCCGCCGAGGAACGCGCCCACGATGCCGATCACGGTCGTACCGATGAAGCCGCCCGGGTCACGGCCCGGCAGCAGGAACTTGGCGATGGCTCCGGCCAACAGCCCCAGGATGATCCAGCTGATGATGCTCATGCCGTGAACCTGCCCCTCCAGGTCGTGCTTGCACTGTCCCGGCGCTGTGACTTTCTTCCGGCCGGACCGTGTTCCGCTGTTCTCGTCACGCCCGTTCATGGCGTGTCGGTCAGGAGGACGCCACCGCGCCTCCCGGCGGTTGCGGCGGTCAGTAGGGTGCCGCCCATGACACAGTCCGGCTCTGAACTGCGGCGGACGCTGGGCCTGGGCGACGCCGTCGTCATCGGTCTCGGCTCGATGATCGGCGCAGGCGTCTTCGCGGCGCTGGGGCCCGCGGCGCGGGCCGCCGGCTCCGGGCTGCTGCTCGGGCTCGCCCTGGCCGCGGTGGTCGCGTACTGCAACGCCACCTCGTCCGCCCGGCTCGCGGCCCGCTATCCCGCCTCGGGCGGCACGTACGTGTACGGGCGCGAGCGGCTCGGGGCGTTCTGGGGGTATCTCGCGGGCTGGTCGTTCGTGGTCGGCAAGACCGCCTCGTGCGCGGCGATGGCGCTGACGGTGGGCACGTACCTCTGGCCGGAACAGGCACATGCGGTGGCGGTGGCGGCCGTGGTGGCGCTGACCGCGGTGAACTACGGCGGTGTCCAGAAGTCGGCGTGGCTGACGCGGTCGATCGTGGCGGTGGTGCTGGCCGTGCTCGCCGCCGTGGTGGTCGTGTGCCTGGGGTCCGGGGCGTCCGGCGCCGGACGGCTGGGCGCCGGGGCCTCCGGGGGCGTGGGCGGGGTGCTCCAGGCCGCCGGGCTGCTGTTCTTCGCGTTCGCCGGGTACGCGCGCATCGCGACCCTCGGCGAGGAGGTACGGGATCCGGCGCGCACCATTCCGCGGGCGGTCCCGCTGGCCCTGGGGATCACGCTGGTGGTGTACGCGTGCGTGGCGGTGGCCGTCCTGTCCGTGCTGGGGCCGGACGGGCTCGCGCGCGCGGCGGCGCCGCTGGCGGACGCGGTACGGGCGGCCGGGGCGCCCGCGCTGGTGCCGGTGGTCCGGGCCGGGGCGGCCCTGGCCGCTCTGGGGTCGCTGCTCGCGCTGATCCTCGGTGTCTCGCGGACCACGCTGGCCATGGCCCGGGACCGGCATCTGCCGGGCGCGCTGGCGGCCGTGCATCCGCGGTTCCGGGTACCGCACCGGGCCGAGCTGGCCGTGGGGGCTGTGGTCGCGGTGCTCGCCGCCACGGTGGACCTGCGCGGCGCGATCGGCTTCTCCTCCTTCGGCGTGCTGACGTACTACGCGGTCGCCAACGCCTCGGCCTGGACCCTCGACCCGGCCCCGACGGCCCGGGTGGTGCCGGTGGCGGGGCTGCTGGGCTGCGTGGTGCTGGCGTTCGCGCTGCCCTGGGCATCGGTGGCGGTGGGCGCGGGCGTGCTGGCCGCGGGGATCGTCCTGTACGGCGTACGGCAGTGGCGGCGGTGAGGATGACGACGGCGACCGTGCGGCGGTGCGGTGAGGTGTGGCGCTACGTGGATTCCGGGGATGTTCGTCTCCGGATGTTCCCGATCACGCCACAAGGTCGCCGCAGCTCACGGTCGGGCGCTCCACCCGCTCATACTTGTCCGGGACGGACGGTGTCCGCGCAGCCACCTGGGGAGAGGTACTGATCATGAAGCTGTTCAACCTGTTGCTGAACATCGTGTGGCTGGTCTTCTGCGGCATCTGGATGGCCATCGCGTACACGATCGCCGCCCTGATCTGTTTCGTACTGATCATCACGATCCCGTTCGGGATCGCGTCGCTGCGCATCGCCGGGTTCGTGCTGTGGCCGTTCGGCCGGACCACGGTGGAACGGCCGGGCGCCGGAGCCGCGTCGTTCATCGGCAACGTGATCTGGGTGATCTTCGCGGGCTGGTGGCTGGCCCTGGCGCACCTGGTCACCAGCATCCCGCTCTTCGTGTCGATCATCGGCATCCCGTTCGGCTGGGCCAACCTGAAGCTGATCCCGATCTCCCTGATGCCGCTGGGTCGCGAAGTGGTGTCGACGGACGAGCGGTTCGGCGGCCGCTGACCGACGGTTACGTGCGGCGGCCGCCGACTGGCCCTACGCTTGGCGGCCCGCCATGCGCTCCAGGCGGGCGATGCGCTCCGCCATCGGCGGGTGGGTGGAGAACATCTTCGACAGCCCCTGGCCGGGCCGGAACGGGTTCGCGATCATCATGTGGCTCGCGGTCTCGATGCGCGGCTCCGGAGGCAGCGGCAGCTGCTTGGTGCCGGCGTCGAGTTTGCGCAGGGCGCCGGCGAGCGCTATCGGGTCGCCGGTGAGCTGGGCGCCGGAGGCGTCCGCCTCGTACTCCCTGGAGCGGCTGATGGCCAGTTGGATGACGGAGGCCGCCAACGGGCCCAGGATCATGATCAGCAGCAGGCCCAGGAAGCCGGGGCCGTCGTCGTCGTCCGAGCGGCCGACCGGGATGAGCCAGGCGAAGTTGACCAGGAACATGATCACCGACGCGAGGGCGCCGGCGACGGACGAGATCAGGATGTCGCGGTTGTAGACGTGGCTGAGCTCGTGGCCGATGACCCCGCGCAGTTCGCGCTCGTCCAGGATGCGCAGGATCCCCTCGGTGCAGCACACGGCGGCGTTGCGCGGGTTGCGGCCGGTCGCGAAGGCGTTCGGGGCCTCCGTCGGGGAGATATACAGGCGCGGCATGGGCTGGCGGGCCTGGGTGGAGAGCTCGCGGACCATGCGGTACAGCGCCGGGGCCTCGAACTCGCTGACCGGGCGGGCACGCATCGCGCGTAGCGCCAGTTTGTCGCTGTTCCAGTACGCGTACGCGTTGGTGCCGAGTGCGACGACGACCGCGACGATCAGGCCCGTACGGCCGAAGAAGCTGCCGATCAGGATGATGAGTGCGGACAGTCCCCCGAGGAGGACTGCGGTCCTGAGCCCGTTGTGCCGGCGGTGCACGGTACGCCCTCCAAGTGGTGCAGCAGGGGAACCCTTTGCTTGCTGTCTCCGATGCCACTGGTGTCGTGTCACGTCCAGTGGACCCTCCCGCTCTCGACAACGCCAGGCGGGAGCGCCGAGTTCCCTTGTGCCCGCGACCGGGCGCCTCCGCCGTCCGGGTGACGGGCTCGGAGCTCTTGCCGCGCCGGTCTCAGAACAGCCCGGTGGCGGCGAAGCGCAGGACCAGCTGCGGCGCGCCGGACAGGGCGATGCCCAGGACGCCGGTCAGGGCGATGGCGGCGGTGAGGGGAGCCGGGACGCGATGCCGCTCGGGCTCGCCCTCGGGCGCGCCCTCGGGCGCGCGGAACAGCAGCGTCGTCCACTGGAGGTAGTAGAAGAGCGCGATCACCACGTTGACGGCCATCACCACGGCGAGCCAGCCCAGGCCCGCGTCGACGGCCGCCGAGAACACGGTGACCTTCGCGAACAGGCCGATGACGCCCGGCGGCAGTCCGGCGAGGCAGAGCAGGAAGAAGGCCAGGAGCAGGGCGGCCAGGGGGTTCGAGGCGTAGAGGCCGCGATAGTCCGTGAGGCGGTTCAGGGGGCTCCTGCGGCCGACCAGGGCGGCCACCGCGAAGGCGCCCAGGTTCACGGCCGCGTACATCAGTGCGTACGCGAGCGTGGAGCCGACCGACTTCTGCGGATCGTCGGAGTACGCGGCGGCGGCGATCGGCACGAGGAGGTAGCCGGCCTGGCCGACCGACGACCACGCGAGCAGCCGTACCGCGCTGTACGCGCGCGTGGCCTGCTGGCGCAGCGCGCCGACGTTGCCGACGGTCATGGTGAGTGCGGCCAGCCCGGCCAGCGCCGGGCCCCAGGCGTCGGCGTACGACGGGAGGGC
Organism: Streptomyces adustus; assembly: GCF_009377175.1. Classification (GTDB taxonomy): domain Bacteria; phylum Actinomycetota; class Actinomycetes; order Streptomycetales; family Streptomycetaceae; genus Streptomyces; species Streptomyces adustus. The sequence continues at coordinate 7,096 of NZ_VJZD01000056.1, read as the reverse complement.
GACGACGGTGACGAGGATCAGCCCGGAGAAGCCGACCGCCTTGCCGACCACCGACAGATAGGCGGCGATGGGCAGGGGTGCTCCCACGTAGGTGTCGGGCACCCAGAAGTGGAAGGGGACGGCGGCCGTCTTGAAGGCGAACCCGACGAGGGTGAGGACGACGCCGGCCGCGGCGAGGGTGTGGAGGCGGCCGTCGACGTGCTGGATGCGGTCGGCGACCTGGGTGAGGTAGAGGCTGCCGGTGCAGGCGTACACGAAGCTGATGCCCATCAGGCTGACCGCGGTCGCGGTCACCGAGGACAGGAAGAACTTCAGCGCCGCCTCGGACGACTTCCGGTCGCCGTGCCGGATGCCGACCAGGGCGAACGCGGGCAGGGAGGCGACCTCCAGGGCGACGACGAGGGTGGCGAGGTCGCGGGAGGCGGGCAGCAGGGCGGCGCCCGCGGCGGAGGACAGCAGCAGGAACCAGTACTCCCCCTCGGGCAGTCCCTTGTCGGCGTCCTTCAGGGTGGTGACGGACAGGAGCGCCGCGAGGAGGGCGCCGCCGAGGACCAGGAGCTGCACGACGAGGGTGAAGCGGTCCACGGTGTAGCTGCACACCGCCGGCTGGCCGGTGAGGCAGAAGGTGGAACGGTCGCCGTCGCGCAGGGGCAGCAGCAGGAGCGCGGCCGCGGCGAGTCCCGCGACCGAGACCCAGCCGAGCACGGCCTTCCTGGCCTCGGGCAGGAACAGGTCGGCGACGAGGACGGCGAGTCCCACCACGGCCACGAGGGTGGGCGGCGCGATGGCGAGCCAGTCGACGGACTGGACCAGGGACTGGGCGGCGGACTGTGCCGTGGACTCGGCCAGGGGCTGGGCCGCGGTCAGGGCCGGGACGCTCATCGGGTGCCTCCTGCGAGGAGCTGCTGCACGGCCGGGTCGGTCAGGCCGAGAAGGGCCCGCGGCCACAGCCCGGCCAGGACGGTGAGGACGACGAGCGGGGTCCAGGCCGCGAACTCGTAGCTCTGGACGTCGGCGAGCCGCCCGGTCCGCTGCGGGTCCGACGGGACGGCACCCATGCAGACGCGCCGGACCACGATGAGCATGTACGCGGCCGTGAGCAGCGTGCCGAACGCGGCGATCGCCATGAAGGTGAGGAAGGCGGGCCGGCTGAGTCCCGCGGCGGGGTCGAACGCGCCGAACAGCGCCAGCATCTCGCCCCAGAACCCGGCGAGGCCGGGCAGGCCCAGCGAGGCGACCGCGGCGAAGGCGAGCAGGCCGCCCAGGCGCGGGGCCCGGCCGTAGAGCGCTGCGCCGGTGCCCTCGGCGAGGGTGTCGAGGTCGGTGCTGCCGGTGCGGTCCTTCAGGGCGCCGACCAGGAAGAAGAGCAGGCCGGTGATGAGGCCGTGGGCGATGTTGGCGAACAGGGCGCCGTTCACGCCGGTCGGGGTCATCGTCGCGATGCCGAGCAGGACGAAGCCCATGTGGCCGACGGAGGAGTAGGCGATCAGCCGCTTGAGGTCGCCCTTCGCGCCCTGTTTGGCGAGGGCGAGGCAGGCCAGGGATCCGTAGACGATCCCGACGACGGCGAAGGCGGCGAGGTAGGGCGCGAAGGTGCTCATGCCGTCGGGCGTGATCGGCAGGAGGATGCGCACGAACCCGTACGTGCCCATCTTCAGCAGCACGCCGGCCAGCAGGACCGAGCCGACGGTCGGCGCGGCGGTGTGGGCGTCGGGCAGCCAGCTGTGCAGCGGCCACATCGGCGTCTTCACCGCGAGCCCGATCCCGATCGCCAGAGCGGCGATGACCTGCACGGATGTGGTCAACGACCGGCCGTTGTCAGTGGCGAGTGCCACCATGTCGAACGTGCCCGCCTTGATTCCGATCAGGAGCAGGCCGAGCAGCATGACGACCGAACCGAGCAGCGTGAAGAGGATGAACTTCCAGGCCGCCTGGGCCCGCCCGGCACCGCCCCAGCGGGCGATGAGGAAGTACATCGGGATCAGGACCGTCTCGAAGGCGAGGAAGAACAGCAGCAGGTCGAGGACGGCGAAGGTGGCGAGGGTGCCGGACTCCAGGACGAGCAGCAGTGCGACGAACGCCTTCGGGGTCGGGCCCGCGGGCGGCTTGAAGTAGGAGTACAGCGCGCACAGGAAGGTCAGCAGCGCGCTCAGGACCAGAAGGGGGAGGGAGATGCCGTCCACGCCGAGGTGGATCCGCACGTCGAGCGCGGGGATCCAGCTGATGTCCGTACTGGCCTGCATCTTCGACGGGTGGTCGTGGTCGAAGCCGAGCGCCAGGACGATCGCGGCCAGCAGGACGACGCCGGTGACGGTCACGCCGTGCCGCAGCACGGCCTGCTCGGGCGACTTCCCCTTCAGTCCGGGCGGGGCCGGCAGCAGGGCGGCGGCGGCACCGAGGAGCGGGCCGACGACGACGAACGCCAGAAGGAACTGCATCACGGACTCGTTGATATCGATCACGCCTGCTCACGCTCCCGTGGCGACGAGGACGGCGGCGACCGTCAGGACGACGGCGCCGGCGAGCAGCGCGCTCACATAGGTCTGCACATTGCCGGTCTGGGCCCGTCGTACGGCGGCACCGAGCCAGCGGGGTAGGGCGCCCGCGCCGCGTACGTAGGTGTCGACGACCTCGCGGTCGAGGAACTGCACGAGGCTCGCTCCGGCCTGGACCGGGCGGACGAACAGCACGCCGTACAGGGCGTCCAGGTGGAAGCCGGCGGCCGCGTGGCGGTGCAGCGGGCCGAGCAGGAGGCGGCCGGGGTCGGCCGGGTCGGGGGCCAGGGCGATGTCCCCGTAGGCCGGCTCGTGGGCGGCGATGGCCTCGGCCTCGACGAGTCCGGCGTCGCCGCCGGGGTGGGCGGCGACCGCTCCGAGCGGCACCCGGGGAGCGAGGGCGGTGACGTGCTGCCAGGCGCCGTAGGTGACCAGTCCGCCGACCAGGGCGAGGCCCGTGCCGAGGATGGACGTCATGAGCGTCGGGGTCAGGCTGCGGCCGTCGAACCAGGCGGGCAGTGACACGTAGGCGAACCCGCCGAAGGCGAGGGACGGGACGGCGAGCACCCACAACACGACGGTCATGGTGAGGGGCTCGCGGACCCGGTGCTCCTCGGTCCGGCCGGGGTCGGTGCTCCGGGCGAGGCCCGGCACCTCGGCACCCTGTCCGCGGAAGGCGAGCAGCCACAGCCGGGTCGCGTACCCGGCGGTGAGCAGGGCCGTGGCCAGGCCGGCGACGAGGACGGTCCAGCCCGCGGCGGCGGGGGCGTGCTCGGTGTGGCCGGTGATGACGTGTTCGGCGGCGCCGAGGACGGACTCCTTGGAGAAGAAGCCGCTGAACGGCGGGATCGCGGCCAGGGAGAGCAGCGCCACGGTCATCGTCCAGTAGGCGTCCGGGACGCGGTCCCGCAGGCCCGTCATCCGGGACATGGCGGCGAGCGAGTTGGTGCCGGTGGCGTGGATGATCACGCCGGCGGCGAGGAACAGCAGCGCCTTGAAGGCGCCGTGCGAGAGGAGGTGGAAGACGGCGGCACCGCGGTCGCCGACGGCGAGGGCGCCGGTCATGTAGCCGAGCTGACTGATCGTCGAGTAGGCGAGGACGCGTTTGATGTCGTCCTGGGCGAGCGCCGCGAGCGCCGCCCCCGTCATGGTGACGGCGGCCATCACGGCAAGGACGACCATGGCCGCCGTGGAGGCCTGGAAGAGCGGGAGGAGCCGGGCGACGAAGTAGACACCGGCGGCCACCATGGTCGCGGCGTGGATCAGCGCCGAGACGGGGGTGGGGCCCGCCATCGCGTCGGGGAGCCAGGTGTGCAGCGGGAACTGCGCCGACTTGCCCGCCACACCTGCCAGGAGCAGCAGGGCGACCAGGGTCACATGGTGGATGCCGCCGCTCGCGACGGCGCCGAGGACCTTGGTGATCCGGAAGGAGCCGGCGTCGGTGGCGAGGGCGAACAGACCGATCAGGAAGGGGACGTCGCCGAGCTTGGTGACCAGGAAGGCCTTCAGGGAGGCGGCGCGGGCCTCCGCTGTCTCCCAGTAGTGGCCGACCAGGAAGTAGGAGCAGATGCCCATGACTTCCCAGCCGACCAGCAGCACCATCAGGTCGCCGGAGTAGACGACCAGGAGCATCGCGGAGGTGAACAGGGAGACGAGGGCGGCGTAGGAGGGGTAGCGCGGGTCGTTGTGCAGATAGCCCGTCGAATAGATCTGCACGCAGGTGGCGACGACGCCGACCAGGATGGCGACGAGGGCGGCGAAGCCGTCGATGTGCAGGGCGAGTTCGATGGGCACCGAGCCGGTGGGCGTGAGTTCGGTGGCGGCGTCGATCGCCGGGCCGCCGCCCTGGCGCACCGCGACCAGTACGGCCAGGACGAGCGCCCCGAGCGTCGGCAGCACGGCGAGCGGGCGGACGAGGCCGGGGGCCGTGCGGCCCAGGAGCAGTCCGGCCGCGGCGCCCAGGAAGGGAAGGAGGGGGACGAGCGCGGCAAGGGTTGTCGTGGTCACGCGGTGGCCTCAGCCTTCTCGCCGGCCTGGTCGTCGGCCTTCCGTGCCGCGAGGGCGCCGCTGTCGGGGCCGTCCTTGTCGGGGCCCTCGGCGGTGTCGCGGAGCTTGTCGATGTCCGAGGTGCCGCGGTTGCGGTGGACGGCGAGGACGATCGCCAGGCCGATGCCGATCTCGGCGGCCGCGATGGCGATGGTGAACAGGGTCAGGGCCTGGCCGGAGTGCAGGGTCTCCTCGGCGGTCCTGCTGAGCCAGACGTCGAAGGCGACCAGGTTGAGGTTGACGGCGTTGAGCATCAGCTCGACCGACATCAGGACCAGGATCGCGTTGCGGCGGGCGAGGACGCCGTAGAGGCCGGTGCAGAAGAGGAGGGCGGAGAGCACGGCGGGATAGACGAGGTGCATCAGCGGGCGCCTTCCTGGTCGGCCCCGGCGGCCCCGCGGGCCCGGTCCGGGCTGCCGCCACCGTCCGGGCGAGGGCCGGGGGTGCGCGGGGAGGCGGCCGCCGTCGCGTCCGCCTTCGCCTTGCGGGACAGGACGATCGCGCCGACCAGCGCGGCGAGAAGGAGGACGGAGAGGGCCTCGAAGGGGAGGACCCAGTTCTGGAAGAGGCTCTCGCCGGTGACGCGGGTGGTGCCGGCAGGTTCTCCGTCCAGGTCGATCCAGGTGGCGCGGAAGGCGTCGACGACGACCCAGACCAGAGCGGCCGCCGCGGCAACGGCCACCGTGAGGGCGGCCCAGCGGTTGCCGGAGTCGGCGTCCGGGGAGCGGCCGATCGGAGCCCTGGTGAGCATCAGACCGAACAGCAGGAGGACGACGACGGAACCGACGTAGATGAGGACCTGCACCCAGGCGATGAACTCGGCGGTCAGCAGAAGGTACTCGACGGCCAGACCGCCGAGGGTCACCACGAGCCACAGGGCGGCGTGCACCAGTTGCCGGGTGGTGACGGTGACGAGCGCGGCGCCGAAGGTGACCAGACCGACCAGGAGGAAGGCGATCTCCACGCCCGTCGGGGAGAGGAAGCCGTGCGGGACGGCGGCGGCGAGGGTCACGGCTGCTCCCCCTGCCGCTCGTCCGGCCGGTCCTGGGCGGCGGCCAGTTTCTCGGCGGTCTTGCGGGCGGCGGCGATCTCCTTGGGTTCCTCCGCCGCCGGGTCGAGGGCCGGCGGCGCCGGGACCGTCCACATCCACTCGCGGAGCTTGTCGCGTTCGTGGGTGAGTTCACGGATGTCGGTCTCGGCGTACTCGAACTCCGGTGACCAGAAAAGGGCGTCGAAAGGACACACCTCGATGCAGATACCGCAGTACATGCACAGGGAGAAGTCGATGGCGAAGCGGTCGAGGACGTTGCGGCTGCGCTCGCGGCCGCCGGGGGCCGCGGGCGGGACCGTCTCCTTGTGGGAGTCGATGTAGATGCACCAGTCGGGGCACTCACGGGCGCACAGCATGCAGACCGTGCAGTTCTCCTCGAACAGGCCGATCACACCGCGGGTGCGGGGCGGGAGGTCGGGCTGGACGTCCGGGTACTGCTCGGTGACCGTCTTCCTCGTCATCGTGCGCAGGGTGACGGCCAGGCCCTTGGCCAGTCCGGAGCCGGGGAAGGGGGCCATTAGGAGATCACCACCTTGACGATGCCGGTGAGGGCGATCTGGGCGAGGGAGAGCGGGACGAGGAGGGTCCAGGAGAACCTCTGGAGCTGGTCCTCGCGCAGCCGGGGGTAGGTGACGCGGAGCCAGATCACGACGAAGGCGAGCAGCGCGGTCTTCAGCAGGGTCCAGACCCAGCCGAGGCCCTCGGCGCCCCACGGGCCGTGCCAGCCGCCCAGGAAGAGCACGGTGGTCAGCGCGCACAGGACGACGATTCCGGCGTACTCGGCGAGGAGGAAGAGGGCGAACCGCAGACCGGTGTACTCGGTGTACGCGCCGAAGATGATCTCCGAGTCGGCGACGGGCATGTCGAAGGGCGGGCGCTGGAGTTCGGCGAGGCCGGCGATGAAGAAGACGAACGCGCCGGTGAGCTGCCAGGGCAGCCACCACCAGTGGAAGGAGGCCACGATGCCGGGCAGGGAGACCGTGCCGGCCGCCATCGCCACCGAGGCGGCGGCGAGCAGCATCGGCAGTTCGTAGGCGAGGAGCTGGGCGGCGGTGCGCAGGCCGCCGAGGAGGGAGAACTTGTTGGCGGAGGCCCAGCCGGCCATGAGGGAGCCGAGGACGCCCACGCCCATCACGGCGAGCACGAAGAAGATGCCCGCGTCGACGACCTGGCCGACCGCGCCCTCCCCCGGGCCGATCGGGATGGCGAGCAGCACCAGGAGGTAGGGCAGCAGGGCCACGGCGGGGGCCAGCTGGAAGACACGGCGGTCCGCGCCCGCCGGGACCACGTCCTCCTTCTGCGCGAACTTCACGCCGTCCGCGACCAGCTGGGCCCAGCCGTGGAAGCCACCGGCGTACATCGGGCCGAGGCGGCCCTGCATGTGGGCCATCACCTTGTGCTCGGTCTGACCGACGATCAGCGGGAAGGTGAGGAAGACGCCGAAGACGACGAGGAGTCGCAGGGCGACATCCAGCGCGTCGTTCACTGCGGGCCTCCTTGGGGG
>NZ_VJZD01000563.1 GCF_009377175.1 Streptomyces adustus | reverse complement strand
CCGCCACCCCACGGCCGGTCCGAGATTACGCGCCCGGAAGTGTCCGCGTCATGTCGTCCTCCGGCCGTTGTCGGCCACCGAACCGCCCCTGTTCTGGCCGGAGTACGACGTCGGAGCCGCCCTCGGACGGCCGCCGCGCGTCCGCGCCCGCAGGCGCCGACGCCCGTCCGGCACCCCACAATGGGGACATGAGGATCTCGGCACGGGCGGACTACGCGGTACGGGCGGTTCTCGAACTCGCCGTACGCCACGACGGGGACCCGGTGAAGGCGGAGACGATCGCCGCCGCGCAGGACATCCCGCACAAGTTCCTGGAGGGGATCCTCGGCGATCTGCGGCGCGGCGGGATCGTCGACAGCAGGCGCGGCGGGGGCGGCGGTTACCTGCTGGCCCGCGACGCCCGTGCCATCACCGTCGCGGACGTGATCCGCGCGGTCGACGGCCCGATCGTGTCGGTGCGCGGCGAACGCCCGACCGACCTCACCTACACCGGCTCCGCACAGCCGTTGCTGCCCGTGTGGATCGCCCTGCGGGCCAATGTGCGCAGGATCCTGGAGGGCGTCACGATCGCCGACATCGCGACGGACGCGCTACCGGACCCGGTACGCCTCCTCGCGGCGGACCCGGCGGCGTGGGAGAACCCGTAGATCCGTAACCGACGGATGATGAAGGACAGTTCACCGAAGGGCTGACCCCGCGGAGGCCCTAGGGGGACTTCGTCCGGGCCGCCCGGCCGAGCGCCTGGGCCACGGCGTCCGCGCCCTGTCCCAGCAGGGCCTTCTCCAGGCTGTGGTCGTCGTGGCGGGCCATGCGCTCGCCCTCGGCGAAGTCCTCGGGGCCCAGCACTCGGCCGCACCACTCCCCGTTGCCGACGGTGTGGCCGTCGAACGGTACGACCGCGCCCTCGCCGAGGGACACCCAGCGCCGGTCCCCAGGACGGCTTGCCGCCGGGAAGGCCTCGGTCCCCGGCCTGGCCCACGAGGAGGAGGGCGAGGCTCTTCGCGGCGGCCAATCCGCGTGCGCGCCGGATCATCGCCTCGTCCGCAGTC
>NZ_VJZD01000562.1 GCF_009377175.1 Streptomyces adustus | reverse complement strand
CGGTTGTCTGTTCGGGTCGCCGCGGCCGCAGCGGGTGTCCTGGCCGGTGCCCGCTCGCTCACCGCGATCACGGAATGGATCAGCGACGTCCCCGTGTGGGCCTGCCGGATTCCCGGCTTCCCCACCGACCCGCTCGCTGGCACCGTGTCCGTCCCGCGCCCCCACACCCTGCGCCGTCTGCTCGTCCGACTCGACGGCGACGCCCTGGACCAGGCGATCGGTGATTTTCTCACCGCCCGCGCCACCTCAGCCGGCCCGGGACTGCGGGCGATCGCCGTCGACGGCAAGGCCCTGCGCGGCTCACGCACCTCCGTCACCGGGGACGTCGCCCTGCTCGCCGTGATGGACCACACCGGTCACGTCCTGGCCCAGCGCCAGGCCGCCGACAAGAGCAACGAGATCCCCGCCTTCCGGCTCCTGCTGGACAGCGTCGACCTGACCGGCACGGTCATCACCGCCGGCGCGCTACACACCCAGCACGCTCACGGCACCTACCTCCGCGAGCGCGGTGCCCACTACATCGCTCAGGTCAAGGCCAACCATCCCGGCCTCTTCCACGCATCCGCCGCCTGCCCTGGCGCGAGATCACGCTCGGCCGCTACGACCGTACCCGGGCCCGCCACCGCCTGGAGATCCGGCGGCTGAAAGACCACCGCCTACGCCCACCTCGACCACCCCGACGCCCGCCAGGCCCTCCAAGTCGTGTGCTGGAGGAAGGACTTCACCAGCGGCAACCTCACCATCGAACGCGTCTACCCGATCACCGGCCTGCCGCCCGGCGCGGCTACCGGCTCCCAGCTCGCGGACTGGATCAGAGGCCACTGGAAGATCGAGAATCTCCTGCACCACGTCCGCGACCGCACCTTCCGCAAGGACGCCTCCAAAATCCACGTCGGCCATCTCCCACGCATCATGGCCGGCCCGCGCAACCTCGCCATCGGCGTCCACCGTCAGGACGGCCACACCAGCATCGCCGCCGCCCTACGTCACACCGCCCGCGACTGGCGAAGGCCCCTGACCGCCCCCGGCACCACCGGATGAATCCGGACAGACCTCGA
>NZ_VJZD01000561.1 GCF_009377175.1 Streptomyces adustus | reverse complement strand
AGAAGTTGAACTGGTCGATGTTCTTGGCGTCGAACACGGTCGGCTTGCCGAGGCTGATCACGCCGTCCTTGCCGATGGTGTACGAGCCCATCGAGCCGGCCGTGAAGGTCTCGCCCTCCTTGCCGGTGATCTGCCCCGAGGACAGCGCGACCGCGGTCCGGGCGGCGAGCTCGCCGAGCTTGGCCGGGTCCCACAGCTCGAAGCCGTCGACCGTGCCGTTCTTGACGTACTTGCGCATGTCGTTCGGCGTACCGAGACCGGTGAGCTTGACCTTGCCCTTGTACTTCGAGCCGGACAGGTACTGCGCGGCCGCCTTGATGCCGACCGTGGTCGGGGAGATGATCCCCTTCAGGTCCGGGTACTCCTGGAGCAGGCCCTGGGTCTGCTGGAAGGACTGCTGGGCCTCGTCGTTGCCGTAGGCGACCTTGACCAGCTTCATGTCCTTGTACTTCGGGTCCTTCAGCTCCTCCTTCATGTAGTCGATCCAGGTGTTCTGGTTCGTCGCGGTCTGCGCCGCCGACAGGATCGCGATCTCGCCCTTGTAACCGATCTGCTCGGCCAGCAGCTGCACCTCCGTGCGGCCCAGGTCCTCGGCACTGGCCTGCGAGACGAACGCGTTGCGGCAGTCCGCCTTGGTGTCGGAGTCGTACGTGACGACCTTGATGCCGCCCTTCATCGCCTGCTTCAGCGCCGTGCACAGCGCGCCCGGGTCCTGCGCCGAGACCGCGATCGCGTCGACCTGCTGCTGGGTGAGGGTGTTGACGTAGGAGACCTGGCCGGCGGTGTCGGTCGCGCTGGAGGTGCCGACCTCCTTGTAGCTGGAGCCCAGCTCCTTCAGCGCCGCCTCGCCGCCCTTGTCGGACGTCGTGAAGTACGGGTTGTTGACCGCCTTGGGCAGGAAGCCCACGGTCAGGCCCTTCTTCGTCGCGGCGTTCGGGTCGGCCGTACCGCCCGCGGCGGCCGAACCGCTGTCAGCGGCGACATCGTTCTTGGTGGTGCCACCGCACGCGGTGACGCCCAGGGCGAGGGAAGTGACGGCGGCCAGGGCCGCACAGGCACGACG
>NZ_VJZD01000560.1 GCF_009377175.1 Streptomyces adustus | reverse complement strand
GCGCCGGGCCGGGAAGAGCCGTCGGGTCCGGGAGAGCCGCCGGGTCGGGACGGGCGGCCGGGTCGGGGAGAAGCGGCGGCTCGGGGAGGAACGGCGGGTCGGGGACGAGCGGCGGGTCCGCGGCGGACGGGAGGTCCGCGGTGCTGAACGGTTGTTCGGGCGCGGTGGGCAGTGGCTCCCAGGGGGCGCGCTGCCGGGGCGGTGCCCCGCGCGCGGCGCCGCCGTCCGGTAACGCCGTCCCGTCGCCCAGCGTCCCCGCGGCCGAGGCGAACCGGTCGTCCAGCGAGTCGGCCGCGGTCACCGGGCCGGTGTCCTCGACGCAGTTCTCGTACAGCTGCCTCCACCAGTCGTCCTCGTGACCGGTGGGCCTTCCCCCCTGCTGACTCATGCCCCTAATTGTCCACCGCGAGGGCCGGATGAAAACGGGGCATCCGGAAAATCCTGTGCGATCCCTCCCCGTCGAACGGCATATCGGGTGACATCGGGAACGCCAGTACGTTTTTGTGACCGATGGTGCGCGAGAGCCGGGCCGGGGCGGGGCGCGCGCGTCCGGACAGGACCGGGTGGCGCGGGACTGACCTGCCGTTCCCGCCGGGCTCGGGCACCCTGGGCAGATGGGAGTGTGGGAACTCCTGCTGGTCGGCCTGGTGGTCCTGCTCGGCCTGTGCGGAGTGCTGGTGCCCGGGGTGCCCGGGCCGTGGCTGGTGTGGTCCGGGGTCCTGTGGTGGGCGCTGAACGATCCGCAGCCGGTCGCCTGGGGCGTCCTCGTCGGTGCCACCTGCATTCTGTTCCTCGCCCAGGCGGTGCGCTGGGCGCTGCCGCCCCGGCGGCTGCGGCAGAGCGGGGCCAGTGCCCGGATGGCGGTGTACGCCGGGGCCGGGGCGCTGGCCGGTTTCCTCCTGCTGCCCGTGCTCGGCGCGATCCCGGGTTTCGTGGGCGGCATCTACCTGTGCGAGCGGCTGCGCCTGGGCGGGTCGGCCGAGGCGCGGGCTTCGGTGCACACGGTGATGCGGGCGGGCGGCTGGAGCGTGCTGACCGAGTTGTTCGCCTGTCTGCTGGTCACGGGGGTGTGGGTGGGCG
>NZ_VJZD01000055.1 GCF_009377175.1 Streptomyces adustus | reverse complement strand
CCACCACACAACCCCAAGACCGCACCACCACACAGAAACACAGCCCGCCCGACACCGGTAACCTCACCACCAGCGCGCCCCGCATCGCACGCACCTTGACAACAAAACCCCGACAAACTGCCGGACCAGCCGCGAGACTTCGACCACCACATCGACTCCGCGCAAGCGGAAGTGACCCGGATCCGATCCCCGGACCGACCGCCAAGGCTCTGTCAGCTCCGCGCGAGCGGAAGTGATCCGAATCCAGCCGCGCAGATCATGCGTGACGCCACTTGCTCTCCGCCCGAGCGGAGGTGTCCCGTCCTCTTCCTCGCAGACGGCTTCGCCGCGGTCGTCGGCTCCGCGCGAGCGGAGGTGTCCCGTTCACGCGTTGGATCGGCGAGTACAACGGCATGTCGGCTCCGCGCGAGCGGAAGTGTCCCGGAGACGGCCCGATCCAACGCGCGGATTGACCGGTCGGCTCCGCGCGAGCGGAGGTGTCCCGCGGATCACGCAGGCGTGGGGTGAAGCGGTCGAGTCGGCTCCGGGCGAGCGGAGGTGTCCCGGACGACGGCACCATGGCCCGCCCAATCCCCGAGTCGGCTCCGCGCGAGCGGAGGTGTCCCGGACGGCAACACCACGGTCGTCTTCGATCTGCCATCGGCTCCGCGCGAACGGAGGTCTCCCGTGGCCGGACATCCTCGAGGGTCTGGAGCGGGAGTCGGCTCCGCGCGAGCGGAGGTGTTCCGCCAGCAATGGCGAGCCGGTCGTCGTCGAGATGGTCGGCTCCGCGCGAGCGGAGGTGTCCCGCTGTCGAGCCAGTCCCGCTCGAGCTCCTCCTGGTCGGCTCCGCATGAACGGAGGTGTCCCAGGCCCGGCTGCGCTGGTACTGGGGCAACGGCCGTCGGCTCCGCGCGAGCGGAGGTGTCCCGAAGTACATGCGGCGCGGTACGTCCAAGTTCTTGTCGGCTCCGCGCGAGCGGAGGTGTCCCGCAGCAGCCACAGACGACGATCGAGCCGGCCGGGTCGGCTCCGCGCGAGCGGAGGTGTCCCGTTGAGGGGGATCGCCGGGAGCGTGATCTTCGAGTCGGCTCCGCGCGAGCGGAGGTGTCCCGTCGTCGTCGGCGCCCCAGTGGTAGGCGCCCCAGTCGGCTCCGCGCGAGCGGAGGTGTCCCGCGGGCATCGTTGGCGACGGCGTCGAGGCTGGTGTCGGCTCCGCGCGAGCGGAGGTGTCCCGGAGTCGGCCAAGGGCTTCGGACTTGGCGTACTGTCGGCTCCGCGCGAGCGGAGGTGTCCCGATGGTGTACGCGGGCTACGACAGGACCGTGGCGTCGGCTCCGCGCGAGCGGAGGTGTCCCGTAGGCGGCCTGCGCCTTGATGTCACCTCCGTGGTCGGCTCCGCGCGAGCGGAGGTGTCCCGTAGCTGTAGCTGGAGTTGTTGTTGTTGATCGCGTCGGCTCCGCGCGAGCGGAAGTGTCCCGGCTTCGAGCGGCCGGCGGACGACGACCGGGAAGTCGGCTCCGCGCGAGCGGAGGTGTCCCGCTGCTGCCGTCCGCGTCCCCGTACAACTCGCCGTAAGCTCCGCGCAAGCGGAGGTGTCCCGATGGCAGCCTCGCTGGTCGACCTGGGCAAGCAGCCGGCTCCGCGCGCGGAGGTGTCCCGCCCGACCGTGGAAAGCCCCGACTCCCCGACGAGTCGGCTCCGCGCGAGCGGAGGTGTCCCGGACCGCGCCCAGGCCGAGTGCCAGGTGTTCCGGTCGGCTCCACGCGAGCGGAGGTGTCCCGCACATGGCGGCAGGGAGGCTCGCGCGGGTGTCGTCGACTCCGCGCCAGCGGAGGTGTCCCGGCGTCGGTGCCCATCGCGCCGCGCCAGGCCTTGTCGGCTCCGCGCGAGCGGAGGTGTACCGGTCACATTGTCGGCCGAGTCCTGGATCTTCACGTCGGCTCCGCGCGAACGGAGGTGTCCCGACGCGTTCCCGGTCTTCCAGAAGCGGTGCAGCGTCGGCTCCGCGCGAGCGGAGGTGTCCCGGTGAAGTCCTCGGGCTGGTACGGGGTGATCATGTCGGCTCCGCGCGAGCGGAGGTGTCCCGATGTCTGTCACCGGCCACTTCTCCACCGGCGCCGTCGGCCCCGCGTGAGCGGAGGTGTCCCGCTCGCCGTGTCGGCGAAGGTCGAGGCCCTCGCGTCGGCTCCGCGCGAGCGGAGGTGTCCCGTCGACCGAGGCCGTCACCTGACAGCGTCGCTGTCGGCTCCGCGCGAGCAGAGGTGTCCCGGTCTTGTCGGTGACCGTGCCGGTAGTGAGCGGGTCGGCTCCGCGCGAGCAGAGGTGTCCCGGAGTGGCAGCGCGGGAAGATCGACCCCAGTACGTCGGCTCCGCGCGAACGGAGGTGTCCCGTACCTGGTCGGCGAGCTCGAGCAGATCCTCCTGCCGGCTCCGCGCGAGCGGAGGTGTCCCGGTGTCCGTGGTCGTCATCGTCGTGCCGACCGGGTCGGCTCCGCGCGAGCGGAGGTGTCCCGCGGCTCCGCGTCCTCCTGCCCTGGGCGGCCGAGTCGGCTCCGCGCGAGCGAAGGTGCCCCGCTGGAGTCCCGGACGGTGGCCGGCGCGTCCTTGTCGGCTCCGCGCGAGCGGAGGTGTACCGGCGATCCGGCTGCTCGGCCAGCGCGTCCATCCGTCGGCTCCGCGCGAACGGAGGTGTCCCGGGTGCCGAGCTCTACGCTCGGGCCGAGGAGATCGTCGGCTCCGCGCGAGCGGAGGCGTCCCGTTACGCAGCTCGCGCCGGCCGACGGTGCGCTGGTCGGCTCCGCGCGAGCGGAGGTGTCCCGTCGGCGTCGCTGGTGGGCCGGTGCTGGATGCCGTCGGCTCCGCGCGAGCGGAGGTGTCCCGAAGAACGGGGTCGTGTTCCAGAACGAGGAGCCGTCGGCTCCGCGCGAGCGGAGGTGTCCCGTCGGAGCGGCCCTCTGGCGCATGTGGGGTGGGGTCGGCTCCGCGCGAGCGGAAGTGTCCCAGCCCTGGGCGCGACGGCGCAGCTGGCGAACGGGTCCGCTCCGCGTGAGCGGAGGTGTCCCGGGCCCGTTGCCCTCGGGGCCGATGATGAGCGCGTCGGCTCCGCGCGAGCGGAAGTGTCCCGTACTACGGCCAGGCCCAGGAGTACATGGCCCTGTCGGCTCCGCGCGAGCGGAGGTGTCCCGGACATCGGCAAGGGCCTGATCGTGGGCCTGACGTCGGCTCCGCGCGAGCGGAGGTCTCCCGACCCCGTTACTGACCGGCGTCCTGAGACGCAGGTCGGCTCCGCGCGAGCGGAGGTGTCCCGATTTCGCACCAGACGAACGGAGTGCTGACCGAGTCGGCTCTGCGCGAGCGGAGGTGTCCCGGTGCACTGGCCGATGTAGGTGGTGCCTCCGGCGTCGGCTCCGCGCGAGCGGAGGTGTCCCGTGCACGCCGCCGCCGACCTGCGTGCCGCCGATGTCGGCTCCGCGCAAGCGGAGGTGTCCCGCCGCCGTCTGGTCGCCGCTGTCGGCCCTGTGGATCGGCTCCGCGCAAGCGGAGGTGTCCCATCGGCGGAGCGGATCGCGCCGACCGAGGTGGCATCGGCTCCGCGCGAGCGGAGGTGTCCCGGTCAAGTGCTTCAGCCGCTCCTCGATCACGTGGTCGGCTCCGCGCGAGCGGAGGTGTCCCGCGCTCGGGTGCCCGGTACACGGTCGCCGTCGTGTCGGCTCCGCGCGAGCGGAGGTGTCCCGTCGTAGATCTTCCCGGCCAGGGAGTCCAGGCCGCCGGCTCCGCGCCAGCGGAGGTGTCCCGCTGTCCGTCGACCAGACGTACTCGGAGCTGGAGTCGGCTCCGCGCGAGCGGAGGTGTCCCGTGCACGCCGCCGCCGACCTGCGTGCCGCCGATGTCGGCTCCGCGCGAGCGGAGGTGTCCCGCCGTCCGCCGCGCGCAGGCCTTCGTCCGAGCCGTCGGCTCCGCGCGAGCGGAGGTGTCCCGATCTACGGGGCCACCGGATCCGTCACGCTGGAGTCGGCTCCGCGCGAGCGGAGGTGTCCCGAGCACTGACCACGGTCAGGGCTCCCTTCTTCGGTCGGCTCCGCGCGAGCGGAGGTGTCCCGCTCGATCACGTCTCCGTCGAGGAGGATCGCTCGTCGGCTCCGCGCGAGCGGAGGTGTCCCGCGGCTCGGGGCGAGCCTGACGACGCTCGGCACGTCGGCTCCGCGCGAGCGGAGGTGTCCCGGTGTGGGTGACGATGTCTTCCCGTACCCACTGGTCGGCTCCGCGCGAGCGGAGGTGTCCCGCCCCATGCGGCTGCCGTTCCAGTCGGCCGGGAGTCGGCTCCGCGCGAGCGGAGGTGTCCCGGACTGAGAACGAGCGAAGGCCCGGTGCGCTAAGTCGGCTCCGCACGAGCGGAGGTGTCCCGGCGGACTGGGACAGCGTCCTGGGCGACATCATGTCGGCTCCGCGCGAGCGGAGGTGTCCCGAAGGCGTACGTGATCGTGCCGCTGGTCCTGGCGTCGGCTCCGCGCGAGCGGAGGTGTCCCGCTCTTGTAGCCCGCACCACTGGCCGCCGTACCGTCGGCTCCGCGCGAGCGGAGGTGTCCCGGCCCGGGTGTATTCGATCGGATGCCAGTCCGAGTCGGCTCCGCGCGAGCGGAGGTGTCCCGGTCGTGCTCCAGATCGAAGCGGTGTTCTTCCCGTCGGCTCCGCGCGAGCGGAGGTGTCCCGCGCATCAGGGTGTTGGTGGCGGACCGCGAGTTGTCGGCTCCGCGCGAGCGGAGGTGTCCCGGCGCTGCACCTGCCTGCGCAGCCCAAGCGCCAGTCGGCTCCGCGCGAGCGGAGGTGTCCCGTTCTGCGTGGCCTCGGGGTAGGCGTCGTCGGTGTCGGCTCCGCGCGAGCGGAGGTGTCCCGGCCTGAACTTAGGAGCTGCGGCCATGGGCGACGTCGGCTCCGCGCGAGCGGAGGTGTCCCGTCGGCCAGCGTCGCCTTGGCGAGCTCCCCCGTGTCGGCTCCGCGCGAGCGGAGGTGTCCCGCGTTGATGTCGGTGGCGTCGATGTCCCTGAGCGTCGGCTCCGCGCGAGCGGAGGTGTCCCGCGTTGATGTCGGTGGCGTCGATGTCCCTGAGCGTCGGCTCCGCGCGAGCGGAGGTGTCCCGAGGATCGCCTCGTTGCCGTTGCTCTTCCGGATGTCGGCTCCGCGCGAGCGGAGGTGTCCCGAGGATCGCCTCGTTGCCGTTGCTCTTCCGGATGTCGGCTCCGCGCGAGCGGAGGTGTCCCGCCCGTCGACAAGGGTTCCTTCCGCTCCACCGGAGTCGGCTCCGCGCGAGCGGAGGTGTCCCGCCAGAACCGTCACTGGGGGGGACCGTGTCCGAGGTCGGCTCCGCGCGAGCGGAGGTGTCCCGGGGGCCTGTCGGCCCTGCTCGAACTCGTCGTCGTCGGCTCCGCGCGAGCGGAGGTGTCCCGACCACAGCCGGCCTCAAGCCGGTCCTTTGTTCCGTCGGCTCCGCGCGAGCGGAGGTGTCCCGCGCTCGGTGTCCTGCGGCCTCTCGATCTTCACGTCGGCTCCGCGCGAGCGGAGGTGTCCCGGCGGCGGACGGTGGGAACACGGTCCGCGAATAGTCGGCTCCGCGCGAGCGGAGGTGTCCCGCTGTCGGTGTCGAGGTCCATGACCACGCGAGCGTCGGCTCCGCGCGAGCGGAGGTGTCCCGACGCGGATCCGGATGAACGCCTCGTCGCCCGGGTCGGCTCCGCGGGAGCGGAGGTGTCCCGATCCTGCGCGCCGGATCGCCCATCGGCCCCTCGTCGGCTCCGCGCGAGCGGAGGTGTCCCGGGCTGGGCCCTGGTTGATGTCTTCGCGGACGGGTCGGCTCCGCGCGAGCGGAGGTGTCCCGTACATCGAGGCCCGCGAGACGGAGATGGAGGAGTCAGCTCCGCGCGAGCGGAGGTGTCCCGGTGCGGGCAGTCTTGCCCCCGTGGAGACCCCCGTCGGCTCCGCGCGAGCGGAGGTGTCCCGACTCTTGAGGTGCTGAGGGACGAGGGCCTGACGTCGGCTCCGCGCGAGCGGAGGTGTCCCGTCGACCGAGCTGACCGCCGATGCCATTGACCAGCGTCGCCGCCAACAGCCACTGGACCAGCCCGCCTCCGTCGCGGCTGGCACCTTCGGCGAAGAGGGGTGCACAGTCACGGCAGACGATCTCGATGCCGGGCCACTCGGCGAGCCAGGCCGCAAGCATGTCCGCCTCCCGACGAGCACGGCTCCGTGGACACGGCC
Source organism: Streptomyces adustus (assembly GCF_009377175.1). Classification (GTDB taxonomy): domain Bacteria; phylum Actinomycetota; class Actinomycetes; order Streptomycetales; family Streptomycetaceae; genus Streptomyces; species Streptomyces adustus. Next base: position 38,454 of record NZ_VJZD01000055.1, on the reverse strand, counting down.
CTTGCGCTGGGCGTACTCGTCCACGCCGACCACTCGGTGAACCTTCCGTGTCACAGGTTTGGACGCAAAAGCTTGGCCCTCACCGCTTTCCCGGATTGTGGGGTGAACCAGCAAAAGACGAACCCTGCCTGAGACCGTGACCTACGGCTCGAGTGGTGCACAAATGTTCACGGTCTGGCCGTTGAGGTCGAGGATGATGGTGCGGCGGAGCCGCTTGACGACCATTTCGAGGAACTTCCCCGCGTTAATTGTGTCGTCATCGGCATACACTTGATCTGCCGATACGATTCCGATCCGAATTTCCTCGCCACGCAGCTCCCCCGGGAATCTACTCTTGATCAGGCCCTCGGCCTCTCCGACCTGCTTCATGAAACCCGACTTGTCGGTACGCACGGCGCTGGGATCGAGAACGTGCTGGTTGCGCTCTGGATTCCAGCTCAACGGCGTCCGCTCCGGCTTCTTCTCCGATAGTGCGACCGCGGCGGATTCAAATCCGAGCGGGTTGCCAGGGGGCATGATCGCCACGGATGCGTCCCCGTGAGTATGTGCCCGATCAGTCTCGTCCTGGTCACGTTCGTCACGATGAAGGCTTTCGTTTTCAACTTCATTGAGGTGCGCATCGGTGCGGACAGTATCGGCGTGGTTCCTGGATGATTCCGCCGCATCCTCCTTCACCTTTCCCGCAGCCTCCGACTCGACGGCAGCGCCTCGCATCGGGACTGATTCTGTCGCTACCTGTTCTTTGAGGCGTGCGTATTCCTGACGCTGGCTCTCGGACATGACGGGCTCATAGGTGTCGAGGCTTTTGCTCAGCTTGCCGAGACGCTCGAGACGTTCACCGGGTGTACCTCGGTCCAGAGCGTCCCGCAACAGGGCGAGCAGCCCGGAGACGGAGGAATCGTCCGTGTTGGCGATGCCGACGTAGCGGGATCTCGAAACGGAGGCGTACTGGAGAAGACCCTGGGCCTTTTCCACGTAGTACAAGGTGTCCTTCATGTACTGCCGGTCCCGCGGCGACCACTGTCCGGTCAGTGCCGTACGCAACGAGGAGCGGACGGTTTCGAGCCGCTGCGGGATCCAATCAGGCAGGCGAGATTGACCCAGCACGTGGCGTATGACGGCGTCCGCAAGGTCCTGACGCTCGGGGCGGGAAATCAGCTGCGGTGTTTCCTGCCGCTGTGTTGTCAGGCGCGCCATCAGCGGTACCAGCTTTACCAAGGTCTGCACCAGGGGGTGATCCAGGATGGTGCATGCCACGGCGGGTGTGAGCCCGGGCCGACCATCCTGGAAACGTTCGGCTACCTGGTACGCATGCCTCGCGGCGTCGGCGAGATCGTCGAAGTTGGCCTGTAGCGCTTTGTCGTCCATTTCTGGCCGATTCGTATAGTTTCTGATCTCAAGCAGTACCATCGGCCGCGCGTGCCCCCCATTTGTATCCAGTCGCCCGAAGTTCCGCATGCCGACTGTTTCATCCGGATACACCTTCCTGCCACGCGGCGTCCTCCCTCGAATCGTGGCGATCAGAAAATCCCTATGCGTCAAATCGCTATCCGGCAGGACCTGATCCAATATATTTCGCGCATCGTCCGCTCCAGGATATTCCGTTCGGTAAGCGGCTATCCTCTGGCGCAGAATCTCCTCGAATTTATTTACGATGAAACGCTCATTGTCATGATTTTCCAGAAAGCCGCGGACCTCTTGCCTCAGCGACTCGCGTACCACATGGAATGGATTACGCAACGCTGCAGGGAGCATATTTTTTATCAGCCTTTGCCGGAAAAATCGCTCCCGGAGCGGAGTCGCGGAAACGTGGCTGAACATCAGCCACGCGTATCCGTACAGTTCGTCGATACCAGCGACCTCGGACAGGTAAGGGAGCTCTCCAGTCTCCACGTGCCGCTTCAGCACCTGGGACGCAAAGCGTTTCGTGACATCGTCAGCGAAATGTCGGCTCCCCGCCACTGCCTTGTCGAGAGACATTGATCCGCTGAGCCGGGCTTCTACCTGCGCCAACAGACGACTCGCTCCGCCGATGGGAACACCGACAGTGAACTGGGTGTAGGCGGGATGTCCGGGCCCCGCCGGAGAGGGGTTGACCAACAACTTACCGTCCGCAAAGACGGTCCAGTCCTCCGCGGGCAACAGTTCGCGCAGGGGGATCGCGTGTCCCTCTCGGTCTGTCCGGCTCAGCAACTCGCGGGCTCGCAGGATCCCACCTATGCCCCGTGACGAGGAAATGCGTCCCGGTTCTGTCAAAAGGGCTTTAATCGGCGCAGACACCAACTCAACGATTGGCAGAGACTTCGCTGTTGGTGTCTCCCGGCCGGCCGCCGCACCTAGCGCATCCCGCTTGCTCATGAATAGCCGGCCATCACCGAGTTGGTAGAACATATCGTGATCGACAACCAGTTCTAGTTGGTTGTGCTTGTTCCGCGCCAGAAGTGTGTCATACGGCAGGTCGGAAAATTTCTTGCCGTTGAGGTCGCCGAGGGGGTGAAGATATTCGACCTCTATGCCGATGGCGCCGAACTCTCTATGGGTCAGCGGGGGTTCGAGGAGGGCTTCGCGATACGTGTGCGGGGCAGGCGGCCATTGCCGTTGCGTCTCTTTCACAACCGTACCGATTCGGTGTATGACGATGGCCCGTGCATAAACATCCACAAAATCGAACTTCTCAGTGCTGACCCTTCGGTCCTTGCGCGCCTGCAGGTCGATCCGGAATATACCATCGTCGGTGTACCGCACTGCGAAGGCGTGACCGACTCCCGAGCGTTTTGCGACGAGGATCAGGGCGGTAGCTCCGATGCCGGCCTTTTTCAAATCCGTAGCAAGCGAGTCCCACGATGTCACCCTCCCCCAACCCGGTCCACGAACGAGACTCTGCTCCGCACCGGTAATTCCGACCTCAAGGTCGTGCAAAGTGACTGCTGACCGAATCGCGTGACCTGCCGGGCGATCTCGGTCGCGCTCGTGCAACGGCGGCGCGGGGAACCATATCTTGACCAGAGCCAGCAGAAGCGAAACGCAGTTGATCACTTTCGGGTCAGCGGCGAAGGAATCGTTATCAACGCCGGCGTCCCTGGTGGCCTGCGTGATCGCCGCAGCGGCGTCCTTCGTCAAAGCCGCTCTCGTGGGCGTATCGCGATTCACCCACGTCGGTCCCTGTTTGTCGGCTTCGGTGAACTGCTCCCCCGGTACGGCGTCCGGCGCGGTTGGGAGCGGACCTGGATCGCGTGAAGCGGCAGGCAATGCCGAGGACTGCGCTTGGATGGCGGCTGTACGGTTCGCCGGTTCACTCAATGCCCCAAGAACGGGATGCTGGTCTGTGAGCGAGGATGAGGCAGTCGTAGGCACTTCGACTGTCGTGAGGGCCAGGTTCCCCCGGGTTGGCGGCTCCTCGGTCTCAGAGCCGGCTAGCCGACTGGTGGGATCCTCGACGAGGTTCGCGATATGGACGGGGCGCGGGGCGTTCAGAAACGCCTGCGGTTTGGTTTCTGATGAGCTGTGGGGCGCCGGTGCGGGCTGCCGAGGTGCGTATATTCCCTGCTCTTTCTGTTCGTCGAGCCGGAACTCGGGGGCCCGAGTGTCGCTGTGGTTCTGCCCCTGAGTAACGGGATCTTCTGTCGCGGTACCACCGGCTTGGGCAGTGGTGGTCAGGGCCAGCGCAACGCGTGACGGATCACCGAATCCGCCTTGGGAGTGCGTGCTCGTCTCGGACTCGCGGCTGTCGGCGGATTCTGGTGGCGCCGCTACGGGTTTCTCCGCCTTCTGCTCCTTGAGGCGTTTGTACTCTTGGTGCTGACTCTCGGACATCACGTGCAGGTAGCTTTCGAGGCTTGCCCACAGTGTGCCGAGATGCTCAGCGGATGCGTTTCGGCCCTGGGCATCCCGCAGAATGGCCAGAAGTCCAGAGATTGAGGAATCGTCCGTATTGACACTGCCAATGTAGGTGTATCTCGGATCGGAATTGTGCGCTGTCTCGCGGCGCGCGGTGGAGCGGTGAGGGCGCGGCAAGTCGATGCCGGTGGAAAGACTGGGATGAGCGGTGGTAGGAGCAGGAGCCGCTGATCCGGAAATTGGGCTGGGCTTTCGGAGGAGACGGCTAGCCTTTTCCAAGTAATCCAGGGTAACCTGGTCCTGCGGCAACAAACGTCGGTCCACAAGCGCTCGACTCAACGTGGTGCGGACGGACTCGAGTCGCTGCGGTATCCAATCAGGAAGAGCGGATCGGCCTAGAACGTGGAATGTGACAGCGTTCGCGAGACTCTGACTCTCGACATGGCTGAGTGGCTGCATCCCGCTATTGGGTGTTCTCCCATACCCCAGCAGCGGGACCAGTTCGGCCAAGACCTGTACCAGAGGATGGTCGAGGATGGCGTGTACCACGGCGGGCTGGATACTGGGTGAATCACTTTGGAAGCGCGTGCCCATACGGTACGCGTACTCCGTGGCGCGGGCGAGCTCCTCCACCTTGCCTTTTATCGTGTCGTCATCCATTTTTAGGGAATTCGCAATGTGTCTGAGTTCGAGCAGGACCAGCGGCAGCGTGCGTCCACGGTTGTCATCCAGTTTTTCGTATTCAGTCATACCGACAGCTTCAGCCGTACCGACTTTCTTTCCTTGCGGCGTCTCCCCACGGATCGTGGAGATCAGATAGTCTTTGTTCGTCAGGCTGCGAGAATTCGCCAGGGATTCATTCAACAGATTCTGCGCGTCATCCGGTCCCGGGTATTGTCTCCGGTACTCGGCTATCATTTGGTGCAGAATCCGCTCAAACGTCGTTACGATGAACGGTTCATTTTTGCGCAGGAAACCGCGGACCTCTGGGCTCGTTGAACTGCGCACTACGTGGAAGGGATTTCGCAATGCTGCCGGGAGCATGTTCTTTAGGAGTGTGGGCGCCGGGCCGCTGCCCATCGCCGCGGCTCGCGGCGAAAAGAAACGCTTCCAAAGCGGATTGGCGGAGACGTGGCTGAACATCAGCCACGTATAACCGTACAGCTCGTCGACGCCGGGGACTCCGGACAGGTAGGGAAGCTGTGTGAGATTCACGGTTCGCCTCAGCTGTTGGGATGCGAAGTGCGCCGTGACCTCTTCGGCGAAATGCTGGCTCCTGGCTACCGCTATTTCGAGTATAGGCTGGCCGAGTTGAGCTCGCATCTCCCTCAGCAGATGGATCACTCCGCCAAGGGGTACACCGACGGTAAACTGGGTGTAGGCGCCGTGATGGCTTCCCGCCGGAGACGGATAGACCAGCAACGTATCGTCCGTAAAGACGGTCCACTCTTCTGCGGGAAGGAGTTCACGCAGGGGGATCGCGCGGTCTTCCTTGTCCGTCCGCCGCAGGGCTTTGCGGGCTTTCAGGTATGCACGTATGCCCTCTTCCCGGGAAATACGTCCGGATTCCTCCTTCAGGACCCTGAGTGGTGCGGTCCTGAACTCAGGGATGGGCAATTTCCTCTGCACCGGGATTTCTTTTCCTTTTACTGCAGCGATCGCCGCTTCCGCCTCCTCCCGCGTATTGTATATCCGGTTGTTTTTGAGCTGATAGAACGGCGCATGGTCAACGACCAGTTCAAGCCGACTGCTGTCGTGCCGCGCCAGAACCAGGCTGTAGCCGTCCAGCCAATCGGATTCATTACCACTCAGGGGATGCAGATCTTCCACTTCAATTCCAATAGCCCCGAATTCTCCTGGGCGAAGCGGAGGTTCGACCAAGGCCTCACGGTCCGTATGCGGGGTGTGCAGCCAGTCTTGCCACGTTTCTTGCATAGCCTGGCCGTTCCGGTCCAGGACAACAGCCCGAGCGTAAACATCCGCCAAATTGAATGTCTCGGGAGTGACCCTTTGATCCTTCCGCGCCTGCAGATCTATTCGATAGAAGCCGTGGTCGGAATATCGCACCGCGAAAGCGTGTCCGACTTCCGACCGCTTTGCGACGAGGATCAGTGCGGTAGCTCCGACACCGGCCTTCTCCAAAGCCGTGGCGAGTGAGGCCCAGGACGTCACCTTGCCCCAACCCGGACCACGAACAAGACGTCGCTCCGCGCTGGCGACTCCCACCACCTGGTCGTCCAGAGCGACTGCTGACCGAATCGCATGACCGGCCGCATGATGCTGGCCGCGCTCATCCAGCGCCGGCGCGGGGAACCAAATTCTCACAAGGGCTAGCAACAGCGACACGCAGTTGATCATTTTCGGGTCGGCAGTGAAAGCCTCCACATCGACGCCGACATCCTTCACAGCCTGTTCGATCGCCGCGGCTGCTTCCTCCTCCAGCACGGCCTGCGGGGACGCCTTCTGATTCAGACGATCCCCCGGCTCGGATCCCAGGGCTTTTTCGAGCGAGCCTGCTGACAAATCGGAGTTGCTCCGTCTCCAGTTGCCGACCGACCGCTCGGTTCCGCCGCTGTCCGGAATTGAGTGAGATGCTTTGGCAAGTATCAGCCTTTCCACTCCCCCTAGCGTCCCCGCGGCCTCGGTTATGCGATGTGATGGAATTCGCATCAGCGTCTGTAGAGCTTGTTCCGGCGTGACCTCCCGAGGCGGTTTGATCACGGAGTCCTTTATTATTTCAAGCGCGTCGTGAGCGTGTTTCACGAAGTCGACAAGGTCGCCAACGTGAAGCTTCTGCCCGCCGGAGAGAACGCCACTCAGGCCCGACGGGAATCGAAAGCAGATCTGCGCGATTTCTCGATTGTTCACTAGGATTCCTCCCTACTGGGGACAACCCGGTCTCGCAATGGGACGTCCCCCCTGGTTCCGGTGGCGTTCTTGGTGCCAGTCGGCGGCATGCCGGCGTTCGTCGGTCAGCGCCGAGTCGACGTTGGGGCGCATGTTGGTGTGTGCGGGGCCCTGTCGAGAGGGTCGATCAGTGTGGCGGGCCCTTCGACCGCGGCGACTGGTGCGGCGTCGGCGAGGTAGAGCGTTCGGAGAGCGACATGGCATCGCCGGTGCCGCGGCGGGCGAATCGGGCGTGGCCCCCACGACTGCAAGGGGCCGGCCAACAGGAATGTCACGACACTCGTCCACGCTGCTCCAGGAGTTTGCGACTGCGGCCCCGACGGACTCGACCAGTCGCGCCAAGCCGGGCGCTTCGGAGCCCAGGTTGGCGAGACTGACGGTGGCAGTCCGATGCGTAGGACCCAGGTCTGACAGTTGTCGTCGCCGTAGGCGCGCTCGATTTCGGCGGCGTAGCCGGCCAGGCGGGCAGAGGCGGGTTCCATGTGCCCGCTGGAAGCGTCACCGGTTCCCTCGGGGAGGTTGTCGGCCACAACTGCGCGCCCACCGCGTCCGAGGCGGAAGCGGCCTGTACGGGGACGAGGTCTGGGGTATCGGTGTCGGGGGCCGGGCCTTGATCCCCGAAGTGTCGTAGGCCTGGGCGTGGACAACCCACCAGGCGGTTTCGGCGTATGAGAGCCGCGCCACCCCAGGTGGACGCGGAGTGCAGAAGGCGTCACGTTAGGCACGTCTGCGGTGATCCGGTTGAGCGAGGACACCTCGCCCGGCGTAGCGCGTAGCCCGGCATTTTGGAATAAGGGCGTCTGCGGGTCCAGCGAGCCGAACCGTCCGCGGTACTCAGTCAAGTGCTCCTCGACGTCAGCGAACGAGGCGCGTTCGTACCGCAGTTCATTCCACGCTTGCGTCCCCGGCGGCCCGTCGAAGGCGTACTGGTGGATGGCCAGGAGCAGCCGTATCAGTGCGAAGTCCTGTGTCGGCAAATCGCCCGAGAGACGCCTGGCATGATGCGCGCGCGCGACTGGAGCGCACAGGGACAGTAGTTCTTCTCCTGTCGACAGCCGGACCGGAAGCCACCGCTGCCCTGTCAGATCAAACAACAGGCCCCCGCCGGGCTCCTCCGTCCCACGCGCATGTGACATCTCAAGGTCCGCCCTCAGGCTGTGCTGGAACCGACGAGGCAAGGCGGAGTATCCGTCCCAGCAGCGGCATGAACTCCCCCTGGTGGCCGGGTATCGTCGCTGAGCCGCCTTCCTGGACATGCCTCTCGGGTTTGGCCTTGCCAATTCAATGATGTGCGCACGCGTCAAGCGGACTGCTGCTCAAAGCCCTTCACTGGGGCGGCGTGCCTGATAAGGCACAGATTGTGCGTTGTCGGGAAGCACCGTGGGCTACGAGGTCGTATTCGCCCCTGACGATGGAGAGCATGCCGTAGTGCGGGTGAATCCGAGTGTCGAGGGCCGGTACGCCCTTCGTGCGCCCCTGGTGCGCTCCGATCACTCCCCGTAGTTGTGCCAGTGAGCTATTTCAGCGTTGCCGCTCCAGGGTGGGGACGGCAGCGGCGATTGACGACATTCGCCAGCGGGGCCGTGCGGGTGCTGCATCTGCTTCACGAGCCGATCCAGCTCTGCGGCGAACTCCTCGTCCTGTCCGGCGGCCTCCTCCAGGGATTGCGCCAGCCGCCGCCGCGTGTGCTGCGACGGCTCCGCCCGGCCCTCCCGGGCCTCCTCTCGCGCACGCTCCAGTGCGGAATCCGGTCCTAACCGGGAACTGACCAGCTCGTGCAGCCGGGCCGCCACCCCATCCCCAGGCCCCGCCGGGTCGCAGGCTTCACGGACCAGCCACGCGAACACGTACCCCACCGCGTCCTCCGCCCCCGGAACCACAGCACCCCCAAACCCGCCGAAGACGACACCACGACCGTATCCCCACCCGGCACTCGTCACCGCGGCATTGCGGCTCATGACAGACCCGATACCAACACCCCGACTTACGCCGGGGAACTTTCCACAATCTGTCAATTTTATTGACAGGTTGTGACTACAGTGGGCGCATGACCGTATCCACCGAGAACTCCCCCGAACTGATCGCCGGGGACCTCGCCGTCGCCATCCATCAGGGGTCCATCCGTGACGGGGAACGGCTGCCGTCGCAGGCGAAGCTGGCACGGTCCTACGGGGTGTCGTCGGGTACCGCGGCCGCCGCGCTGGCCAAGCTCGCTGCGTCCGGCCTGATCCGGACCGCGCGGGGCAGCGGCACGTACGCCACGGCGCGGCCGGGCCCGTTCGAGTCGAATCCGGTGCTCGATGTGATGGCGGCGGCTTCCGTCTGCCGGACGCTCGCAGGTCTGGAATTCGGCCCCGGCGAGCCCGAGCCGCCGGCCCTTGCCGTCGGCGGGAGCCCGCGCTGGGGGACAACTCGGGAGGACGGGGAGACCCTGCCGCCGCGTCCTCTGGACGTCGGCGTCCTGGCCGGGCTCGACCGGCACGTCCTGCGGTGGATGAGCGAGGCGTTCGTGTCGGCCGCCCGCGCTCTGGTGGCGCACGGTGTGAGCGATGCCGACCGGCACCTGCTCGAGTCGGCCCGCGCGATCCTGCGGGACGGTGGCCGTCGCCCCGAGGGCCAGCCCGGCATCGCACTGTCGGGCGGTCCGCAGCCGGCCGATGAGGACGTCGTCCTGCGGATCTGGCCCGAGCACGGCGAGGTGCGCGACCCGGACGGCCCGCCGATTTAGCCCTGATCCTCCACGCATCTGCCGGGCCTGATTGGCGGGGCGGCCGTCCACTGCCAGGCGCACGGCCGCCCGCCCACCCAGTCACCAGAGCTCACGACCAGGAGGATCCCCATCGTGACCGTCATTCTCCGCCCGCATCAAGTCGAAGCAGTCGACGCCGTCCTGCGCCACCTCTCTGAACAGCCCGGCCAGGGCATCCCGCCCGAGGGGCTGCGCACCCAGGTCATCGCCGCCACCGGGTCGGGCAAGACGCTGATCGGGGTGGAGTCGGCGAGCCGTCTCTCCGCGCGCCGGGTGCTGGTCCTGGTGCCCACCCTGGACCTGCTGTTGCAGATGGCCGCAGCGTGGCGTGCGGGCGGCCGACGCGGCGCCATGATCGGTGTGTGCTCCCTGCGGGGTGCGGACAGCCAAGGGCTGCCCTGCTCTACGGACCCCGACGAACTGATCGCGTGGACCGCCGGGCCCGAGACGGTGACCGTATTCGCGACGTACGCGTCGGTCGGCATGGGCACGCTCCAGCGGGCGCATGCCGCGGGTCTGCCGGTGTGGGACCTGATGGTCGTGGACGAGGCGCACCGCGTGAGCGGGGACGGGCTGAAGCCGTGGGCGGCCGTGCACGACCAGATGCAGATCCCGGCCGTGCGGCGGCTGTACATGACCGCCACGGCGCGGGTGTGGGAGGCCGACGGGGAGCGCCCGCGGCTGGTGGCGTCCATGGACGAGGACTCCCCCGTCTTCGGGCCGGTCGCCTACAAGCTGAAGCTGTCCGAGGCGATCCGTCTGGGTCTGGTGGCGCCGTATCAGGTGCTGTGCCTGGACATCCGCGACCCGCATCTGTACGCCGCGATGACGACCGAGGTGACCGGGTCCGACGCCGTACGCGGAGCCCGCCTCGCGGCCGTCCAAACAGGGCTCATGCGCGCGGCCGCCCAGGAACGGTTCCGCCGAGTGCTGTCCTTCCACAGCCGCGTCGGCGAAGCCGAAGCCATGGCGGCCGCCGTGCCGGTGACCGCGGCCCGGCTCGCCGAGGACGACCCTGAGACGTTCCCGCCGACGGAGCAGGTGTGGGCGGCATGGCTGTACGGCGAGCACACCCCCGCCCACCGCCGCCAGGTCCTGGACGAGTTCGCCTCCGACTACCTCACAGGGCCGGACGCCGACGGCCAGGACGTACGGGCGGAGCTGCGGGTGCTGTCGTCGGTGAGGGTGCTGGGTGAGGGCGTCGACACCGCCGAATGCGACGCGGTCCTGTTCGCCGACGCCCGCGGCTCGATGGTCGACATCGTGCAGATGGTCGGGCGCGCCCTACGGATGCGGCCCGGAGTCGGGAAACTTGCCACGCTGATCGTCCCTGTATTCCTCGGGGAAGACGAGGACGCCAACGACCTGCTCACCTCCAACGCCTACGGCACCCTCGCCAAGGTCCTCGGAGCGCTCCGGGCCCACGACACAGACACGATCGAAGCACTCGCCGACCCCCGCGTCCGCAACGCCCACCCTCAGCCGGACACGGACGACAACCCCGACCAGGACGACCGCCAGCACGACGGGGACGACGACCAGGAGGACGCAGCGCGGGTGGGTGAGGCGGCGGCCGGGGTGCTCAGGTTCAGCGAGGAACGCGACCCCGCCGCCCTCGCCCGGTTCGTGCGGCTGCGGGTCATCGACCCCGAAGCCGCGTACTGGCGGCGCGGGATCGAGGTGGCCACCCGGTGGCTGCGCGAGACTGGCAGCAGCGAGCTGCGGGTGCCGTACACGTTCGTCTCCCCGGAGGCGTGGGGCGCGGCCGGAATGCATCCGCTGGGGGTGTGGATCGCGGATCAACGGCGGTACTACGCGGCCGGGACCTTGGAGGCCGCCCGCGTGGAGCAGCTGGAGGCGCTGGGGATGGTGTGGTCGGTGCAGGCGTCCGCGTGGGAGGCCGGCCTCGCCGTCGCCCGCGCCTACGCCGAAGCACACGCGCACCTGCTCCCGCCCACCACGGCCGTCTTCGACGACTTCCCCATCGGGGTGTGGCTCAAGAACGCTCGTGCAGGGGCCAGGAGGGCGGCGGAGAACGCCGAACGACGCGCGGCCGGGGAAACGGGCGTCTCCTATGCCGGAGAGCTGCCGGAATCGCGGGCGGAGGCGCTGGCCGACCTGGACCCGGGCTGGTGCCCGACGTCATGGGAGATCGGATGGCAGCGGGCCTACCGGCTCACCCTCGCGCACGTGAAGGCGGGCGGCGCGCTCCCAGCCGGGGCCGGTGAACTCATCGTCCAGGGCGAGGATCTGGGGCCGTGGGTGGCCGGGCAGCGGGCTGGGTGGGACAAGCTGATGCCTGCGCAGCAGTGGCTTTTGGAGAGTGTCGGGATCGAGCCTCCGGCGGAGGGTGAGCTGGTGGCGGGTGCGCCCCGGTCGCAGGACGCGCGGTGGGCTGCCAACCTCGCGGCCGCCCGCCAGTTCCACGCGCGGGAAGGCCATCTGACCGTGCCCCGCAAGGCGGTGGAGATCGTGGACGGCATCGAACACAAGCTCGGAGCGTTCCTGGACAACACCCGCCGCCGGGCCGCCAAACTCAGTCCACAACGCCGTGCCGAGCTCGACCAGATGGGGATGCGCTGGTCCTAGAACGGCCGCACAGGATGGCCCGCCACGGCGGGGGCGTAAGGCGGGCCATCCCTGACTTCACATGATCCCCAGAAATGAGCTCATGTTCAGGCATATTGGAATTCGTATCGTAAGGGCTGCCCTTTTGGCCCTTCGTCATTCCCGAAAGCTTCCCTGCCCGCCCTCGTCTCGGGCCCTGGTTACTGGGTCAGGCGGCAGGTGCGCCAGCCGGGGCCGTCGCGGGTCAGGACGCCGCGCTGCTCCATCCGGCGGGGCCCTCCCACCTCACCCCTTGGTGGGGCTCAGCACCGGAAGGACAGCACCGGGACGCCGGCGACTTCCGTCCCGGCTCCACCGCCGGGCTGACAGCGGCAAGGCGCGGCGGCCCCGGCCGACGCGCAACCGGCTGAGCGCGCCCCGATCCCCGGCCGCGCCGCCCATCCCGCCCGTCCCTTCCTCCTTCACTCCAGCCAAGGAATATGGGCAGAGCAGCCGCAACGGGGATGTCAGCAGGCCGACCACGGCAGAACGGCATGGTGACCTGCGCGGCCACGGGGACGGTCCTGCGGGCCACGCAACAGTAGGCGCAATTCTTGGCGCAACCCTCAGCGCAACAGCCAGGCGCAACCCGTGGCGCAACCTCGTGCTCCTGGTCGACCGGGGCGCGCCTCGCCGGCGTCAGCCCGGCGGCAGAGTCGGGACGGAAATTCGCTGGCGCTCCGGTGCTGTCTCCCGGGTGAAAGACGACACCGCTACAACACCGGGAAAACGACACGTGTCTTCACCAAAGCGACGACACTCCCCTTTCACCACCCCAGAAATAATCCCAGCCCACGCTCACTGCCAGCGATGAAAACCCGTGACGCCACACCACTGAAAAACCCACGACGCCCATCAGTGGTGTGTTCGCCACTTCTCTGCCGCTGGCGAGCCCGCGGCAGAGAAGTTTCACTCACGTTTTCACCAACGCATCAAAAGCCGCACATCTCGGCATTTTGACCACCAGCCCTCGCGATCAAGCTTCTGGATGAACCTTACTGGCCGAGGATCTCAGATATCGGAGGGGGGAACAAACATCTGCCGCTTTCCGAGTGCGAGATGATTAGTTGGTTATGCTCAATATCGAGACGCGGAAGCCCAGTATCCACAAGGGCATGCATACCCGATTCAGAGCGAGTGCGGCGTGTTTACCCATTCCTGGGTCTGAGAGTTCTCAGGCCCAGGACCAGTCTCCGCACTCCCACCACCATCGTGAATCCGTGCCATCCCAGGTGCGCCACTCCTCGCAGGCACGGATTCCTACGACTCGCTGACTGGTGTTGATGGAGAGTGCCTGTCCCTTGTTGATCCAGACAGAGTTTGTGGTGCCATCTGCATACATGTAGTCGACGCTGCCCCTGACCAGAGAGTCCCAGCCGGGGTCGGCCACGTATCCCCAGACCCAACTGGCAGCTCCATTGCCTGGCGTGGTATCCACTTGAGCCTGGACTTGGTCGTACCCGGCCCACTGCTGTGCAGCAGAAGCCGACTGCATTGTTGCGACCCCGGCCAGTGCAACCACCGCAGCGACCACTGAAAGCCGCTTAAAAACTCGTATATTTCTCATATCGTCCATTTCCGGATACTAGAGGTGCGCATTATTTGAATTCCTCAGTCGAAAATCAAAGGGCGACTAAGATCATCGCAATGCTCACCTCAATGCGTCAAGCATGAAGGGAATGCGTAGGTAATTCAGGCAACTACCATGCCTCAAAGTCCTTCTGTGCGAAATCTGGTTGATAGACGGTGGCTCATCGAGGGAGCTGCCAATTCCATACTGCTTTCAACCAAACCTACACAGGCGGCGCAGCTGCGGCATGAAGATCTGCACGCGGCACACTGCACGAGCTAATGCGTGCGGACAGACTGGAGTAAGTCGTCCAGGAAAATGACGTTGCAAGCCGGTGATGGGAGTCAGCCTCGATTCGTCAGTGGTGATCGCGGCCGTGCGAGTCAGTGAGTTCGCCCCGTTTTGTTCCGCTGGAGGACGGGCGGGGTCGTCGCGTGTCGCTGCGGCTGCGCCGGGTTCCACCGGCCCGGAAACTGCGGCTCTCCTCCTTCCTGGTCCTTGCTGGGATCGAACGTGCTGGTCAGGTGACCTGGGGCAGACTTGCGAGCCGTTCCCAGGCGAGGGTGAACGCCTTCGCCCACGGCCAGGTCGCCTCGAGGCGGAGGTGCCGGAGTCGGGCGTGCCTGGCGAGGCGGCCGGTCTGGTGGTAGATCCGCATGCGCATGGTCTGGGGTTCGGCGTCGGCCAGGCCGTCCTGGTCGTGCAGGGCGAGGAGACGGAGCCAGGAGTCCAGGTCGGCGGCGAGGTTCGCAGCGGCCGTCCAACCTCGGTTCATAGTCCATGACTTGGCGGGCAGGTTGTGCAGGCCCATCGCCTTGTTCGTCCGCACCCGGTCCTCGACGACCGCGTGGTGCCGGTGCAGGGCGTCGATCCACTGGATCTGGTGCGAGCCGGGGATGCCCCACATTTTGGTGATGTTGGTAGCGATGACCGAGTACTTCCAGCCGGTCTTCTTCTCCAGGTCGGTGAGGTTCTCGGTGTGGCGGCCCGACGGGCGGACGCGGCGGACGATCAGCCGCAGTCCGTCGCTCCAGCCCTCCCGCCGGTTCAGGCCGGTCAGTTCGGCCACGCCGCTGTGGTCCGGATCGTGCGGGCTGCCGTCCTGCTTGAGGCTGGTCTCCCAGGCCGCTTCGGGGAGTTGGGCGATGGCGGCCTCGTCCGCCTCGGTGATCGTCCAGCCGGTGGTGAAGCGGACCCGCCGCCGCATCGTGTTGAGTTTCTCGAAGTGTTCGTGCAGGTCGTGGGTGGCGCCTGCGCCGTCGACCCTGAACAGGAGTTTCGCGCTGGAGGAGCCCGGGATCTGGTGCAGGGACTGGGCGACGACGGTGATGTGGTCGGCGGCGGTGTTCGATCCGGCACTGCCCGGCCGCAGCAGCATGGCCAGGCATTCCTGCGTGTTCGCGCACCACGCGGCCAGCGGGTGAAAGCCGAACGTGCGCTTGAAGGTGGGCGATGCGCCTTCCTTCTTCGAGGCGGCGGTGATGATCGTGGCATCGATGTCGACGATCACCCACCCCTTCAGGAGTTTCCCGGCGATGGTCAGCCAGGCGAAAGCCTGCGGACGCAGGGCCAGCCAGGTCCACACGATCCGGCGGGCCTTCGCCCTCGCCCGCGACAGCGCGGCGAACATGTCCTCGTCCAAGCCGGCCAGCAGACGGCGGACCGTCGAGTCCGAGGCAACCGGTCCGAACAGCCAGTGCTGATGGCGGCCGAGGTGTTCGGCCTCCAAGACGTTGCGGGCGCCGAGCGCGATCGATATCGCGAGGTGGACGAAGACCACGGCTCGGTCCCGCCACCCGCTCCCACCTGTGGGGAACACCCCGGTCAGCGCGGTGACCAGCCCGCTCCTGTCCGCGAGGCGGCGGAGCAGGACTGCCCCGCTGTGTCCGACCATGCCCTTGCCGTCCGCCCCGACCTTCAGACCGTGGTCCCACGCGGTAGTGTTGCGCACCACAAAGGTGTCCTGACTTCTGCACCGGATCCGACTTCAGCAATCGCATCCTCGCAGGTCACGGGCGCCTTTCTTCTATCGGAGCGCCAGATCACCGAATTCCGCTGAGCAGCCCGGGCTGAGTCAGTCCTTATCGGGTCACCTCGGCGGGGGGGGTGGCCCGGCAGCGGGGTTTCCTGAACAGCTCGGTGATTCAACACCACCGAGCTGTTCAGGAAACCCCGCTCGTATGCGCCAAGCGCCCCGCGGCCACTCGATCGGGACTCCCGCTCGACGGAGACCGCTCAAAATCGGAACGTCAACGGCTACTGAGGCCCGATGCGGCGCCGCGGCCTGCCGGTATTGCTGGCAGCAGGTCCCGGAGTCCGAGCAACACCACGGCGTTGTCGTGGGCGATGCTCCGCCACTGACCGTCGGGCAGGTCGAGGCCGTCGAACCAGATTGCGGCCTGCGCCATGTCCTCGAAGGGGTAGTCGACGGAGAACATGACCCGGTCGTCGCCGAGGAGGGCGATGGCGGCCAGCAGGCTCGGCGTGCAGAAATGCCCGCTCGTGGTGATCGAGAAGTTGCGCCGGAAATACTCGCTCACCGGGTGCCGCAACTCGGGAGGCGTGGCGGCCAGGCGAAGCCGGTTGTCGATCCGCCAGATGTTGTAGGGCAGGCATGGTCGGGGACGGACAACGGGTTTGACCTGCACAAATAATGCGCAGCGCATCGCACGTGCCAGTAGGAGGAATGGTAGGGAGGCCGGTAGCTTGCCCGACCTGGATACGGTCAAGCCTCGGGCTTCTGCGCACGGACGAACGGCGCGTGGTGAAGCGGCGGCGCACCTGGCGATCCCACGGCCACGTCACCGGGATCCTCAAGCAGTGTCGGTGTACACCTGCCGCTCACCCCTCACCTGCAGGCCACCCACTCCTTCGCGGCGGGCCACGCTTCCACCGCGCCGGACGGACCGGACGTGCGTACATACGCCGTGGCCTTGTCGTCCGTCAGCCACAGCGCCCAGTCGCCGAAGCGGTATCCGGTGTCGCGCGCGTCGGCGGGCATACGGACGTCTCCGTCGTAAGCGGAGGTCAGCAGCTCACCATCCCCCAGCGCCCCGTCCGGATCGCGGGCGTACTGCCTGGCGTCCTCGCCCTCGTCCAGCGCGAGAAAATGCACGCTCTCCCAGTCGCAGTGCTCCGACCCCGCATAGCTGCTCACCGTCGTCGTGGGCACGCGCTGGCCGTCCCGGTCGGTCCAGATTTCGAACTTGGTGTCGGTGAAGCTCGCCGGAAGTTCGGACGGGTCGCAGGAGGCGCTGGTCTCCGGGCCCCAACCGGGCCGGTTCGGCTGGTCCTTGGCGACGACGACGGCGACCTTGGTCTGGCCTCCGACGTCGTAGGAGAACAGGACCCGCCCCTCGCCCTTGCGCTCCACCCGGTAGCCGCGGTCGGGTAGTTCGGACTGGTTCATGTCGAAGTACGCGTTCAGACCTTCCTCCGGCGTCGAGCCGCCGTCGCTCTTGCCCCACTCGTCACCCCCGCTGCCCGAGTAGATCTCACCGTCGCACTCCAGTGCACGTCCGGCCGCACCCGAACTCTCCTCGAATTCTGCCGCGCTGCCATCGGCGCTCTCCTTGAACGGCACGTCCAGCCGCCCGGCGTACGGCGTGGCCGGAGGCGTGCCGGTGACGACGAGGCCGTCCCGCATCCCGCCGTCGCACCCAACGGCCGCCAAGCCGAGCAGAACCACCGCCACCGCGAACCCCTTGCGCATCTCCACCCCAGTTCTGCGACCGTCGTGTCCCTCCTCCGACGCATGGGCGGCACCGACCGTTCAGCGTCTAGAGGTTGTCCCGTATGAGATGTCGGTTATCCGGTGAGGGCCATGTTGTGGAGCCTGGCGATGCCGAGCATGGCTTGATGAACGCCGTTGCCCTTCAGTCGGCAGTCCCGCAGGATTTTCCAGTTCTTCAGTCGGGACAGGGCGTGCTCCACCCGGGCTCGCGCCCGGCGGTGGACGGCATTCTCCGCCTCCTGCTGCGGGCTCAGGTGCGTCTGACCTCGCCGTCTGCGGTGCGGGATGAGCAGGCCGGTGCCCTGGTAGCCGCCGTCGGCGATGGTCGGTGCACCCCGACAGGCCCGGTCGACGCCGGATTCGGTGAACGCCCGGCAGTCGTTGCGGCTGCCCGGCAGCGGCAGGCCTACCGCCACCACCAGGCGGCTGTTCGCGTCGATGACAACCTGCAGGTTCGTCGAGTACCGGTAGTTCTTGCTGGAAGCGGCGACAGCACGGTCGCGCGTAGGTACCAGGGTGCCGTCGACGATGTACACGGTGTCCTTGCGCGGCCGACGCGCCGGCGAGATCGCCAGCAGAGGTGCGAGGTGGTCCAGGATTCTGTCGGCCGCGGACTTCGACACCCCGAACAACGGCGCCACCTGCCGCAACGTGAGGTTCGTACGCCAATACGTCGCCACCAGCAGCACCCGGTCCTCCAGCGACAGCCGCCAGGGCCGGCCACGCTGCACGTCGCCACCACGGCGCCGCACCAACGCGACCAACCTGCCGAACTGCACCTCGCTCAGACCCGAGAACGGCTCGATCCACTTCGGATCACCTGCTGAGATCACCCCACCCATGCCCAGCCAACGCACCAACCGCCTCACCGGTTACGGGACAACCTCTAGGCACTGTTTCTCGGATCTCCTTACATGAGTGGGGTGTTGGCGGCAGGCTGGCTGCATGGGACGCGGTGATCTGACGAACGCGGAGTGGGATCGGCTGGAGTCGTTCTTACCTCGTGGTGGTACGCGCGGGGGCCGGTGGAGTGATCACCGCCGGGTGATCAACGGGGTGCTGTACCGGGTGCGTACGGGGGTGCAGTGGCGGGATCTGCCGGAGCGGTTCGGGCCGTGGGAGACGGTCTACAAGCGTCATCGCCGCTGGTCGGCGGACGGGACCTAGCAGATGCTGCTGTCGAGGGTGCAGGCCGCCGAGGACGCTGCCGGATCACGCCGGCCCGGGCCGGCCGCACTCAGGTGTGGTTCCCGACCGGTTATGGAGTGCAAGTCGCTGCCGACTGGCCGGAATTCCGTGGACGGCGGGCGCCGAAGACCGCGTCCGATCCCACGACATTGCGGCTGCGGGTCGGTCATGGTCTGACGGTGACCGAGACCGGGCTCGCGTTCCTCAAGGACGCCCATCGGCGCAATACGCTGCCCTGCGCACCGCACCGTGCGGGGCCGACCATGAACCCCGACCACGACTACACAGACCCCAACCACGCAGGCCACAGCACTGCCCAGCCGATCACGCAACGCATGCGCAACCCGCTTGCGTGGGAGTGCGAACTGCGCAGCCACCCCTCCCCGATGCGGCTGCGCACACCGACCTGAACGACTACACACGCCGGTCTCGCCGAATCTGCGCAGCACCGGCAGCCGGCCTCACCGGCGTTGCGCACTCCGTTGCGCACCGCTCCCGGATGCGCTCTGCCGGCCGGACCGTGAGTGCTGTCAGCTCTCCGACAGGGTCCGCCCAGCAATCTCCCGCGCCAGACGGTCCGCCTGCACCGACATGCTCCCACCCTCCGCGCAACCGCCACCAGCAACGCGCAGCTGCAGCTGCACCACTCCCGGCACGGGACACCTCCGCCTAGCGGAGAGAACAGTTCCTCGCGCACCCCGACGCAGGGCACTTCACTGCGCTCCAGGCCGGGGAGATAGCCGATGGCTGGCCGCTTAAGACGTTCGCCGCGGTGCAGGGGATGACGACCGCGGACGGCGCCGACCACCGGCGGCTGCGGTCGCTGATGAGTAAGGCATTCACGGCCCGCCGGGTCGAGGAACTCCGTTCGTACCTTGTGGAGCTGACGTCCCGTCTGCTGAACGGTCTGGAAGGGGCCGCCGCCGAGGACGGCGTCGTCGATCTGCGAACTGCTGGGTGTGGACGAGGCCCACCACGACCGGCTGCACCACCTCTCCAACCAGATCGTGGCCACGGACATCGGCCCGGCCGAGGCGATGGCGGCCAACCGGGAGATGGTGGAGGTGCTAAGCGCGGGCCCAGTGGCGCACGTTCATGTGGCGCCTGGGAGACGTCCTGGCGGCCGTCGTCCTGGACGCGGACACGGGGATAAAACCCGAGAGAGTGCTACACCTGGGAAGTGCCTCTGATTTCGGCAGGAACAAGGACCTCGACAGTCCTCATTCTTGCTGTTCAGAGGTACTTTCTGCTTTCCTGAACGCCTGCCGGGCAGTCCACTTCATGAAAGCGCGAGGCTAACGTCAGGTGACCGTCTGGCAGGCTCCCGTATAGGTCTTGCTTCGACGCCGGTCACGCAAAGGCGTAGACCATGGCCCGACGTACGCTCGCACGTTCGCCGGCACTCGGTCCACGCGGCGACGCCCATGTCCACCTGACGGTACAAGGGCCGCTCCCCCACCACGCAGCTGTCGTTCGGGCTGGCATCCGGCACCGAGGGGCGTCAGCGGACAGCCAGGACCTTCACTACGCCGTGGCCGGGTTTCACCGAGCGAACGAGGATGTCGAAGAAATACCCGCCCTCGGGGCGCGGACGCAGTGTCACCGTGCTTCCCGGAGCGAGAGCAGTGGGAGGCGCAAAGCGTCGGTCCCCCTCGCGCACGCCGCTCACCACAATGACCGCCATCGGTATCCGCCCCACATTGCGCAAGGTCACAGCGGCGGTGCGCGGGCATCTGACGCGTTGGCCCGCGGTGCAGTTGTAGCGGATGTCTCCGAACGCGGTCGTCCCGCAGGAGACTTCGTAGCGGCGGTCCGTCAGCGATGTGCATACGGAGCCGGCCTCGATGGCCACGGGCACGTCGTGGCGACGCCCTTGGTTCACGGAGGAGTGCGACGCGGACGTCGCGAAGACGGCCGCGGCCCCCAGCACGGTGACCGTGGCCCCGAGCGCCACTCTTCTCGCAAGGTGCGGACCGCGGTTCCCCCGGGCACGCGAAACCAGTCCCATCAGCCTTCGCGAGTACCGCTCGAGTCGTATCGATGGCAAGAACACAGGTTGCTCGACGTTCTTCACAGTAGATTCGGCCGGTCGCTTTCACGAACTTGGCGGCCAGCATCGCGCCGGTCCGGTGAGGCACCCGGCACCATCCCACAAGGGCCGCGAGTGCGGACGGTCGCCGGGGCTACGGAGACGGTGTTCCCCGCGTCCAAGGTTCGTAGAGGCGGTCCGCACACCCGCCCCCGGCAACCTAAGCCACCCTGCCGCCCGTTCCGCTCCCGCCGGCGCCATGCGGCCCTCTCGGGCACTCTGGCGGGCCCCAACGGGCACCTTGCGCGCTGGCAGGCCGTGATCAGGACTCCCCAGGGCCGTTCTCCGACATCGTGTACACGACTGAAAAGGTGCCCAGGCGTCCCTCCTGGAAGTCCTCGAAGGCCTGCTCCAGCTCGTCGCAAGTGTTCATCACTAACGGCCCGTAGTGGGCCATGGGTTCGTGGATCAATCTGCCGCCGAGCAGGAGGATTTCCAGATCCGGCGCGTTGAAGTTCCGCTTGTTGTCGGCGCGGACGGTCAGCGAGGACCCGCTCCCGAAGACCGCCGTCTGACCGGTGTGCACAGGGTCCCACTCTCCTGCCGCTGACATGGGGATTCACTGAACTGATGCTGTTGGTGATCTCTAGGTCGGCAGTGATTGGCAGAGCCGCTTGAAGTGGCTGGGTGGTCGTGGCGGAGAAGTCGGTGTGGTGCCGGGCAGGAAGTAGTCACTGAGTCGGTCGGTGTTCGTTCCGGCGGCTGTGAGGACGTGTTGGACGTGTGTCTTTGCCAGGCCGCGATAGCGGCAGTGGCGCAAGCCATGAGCGTGGACCGTTTCTGAGACAGTGGCTTCGCAGCCTGATCGGATGGCACAGCGCTGCAGCCAGTTGCTGGTCTTCTGGTCTTTCCTGACCTGTGACTGGATCTTCTGCTGGGGTTCGGGCAGGAGGAGGATGTGGCGCCCTTTGCCATCGACGTTGCCGGTGCACTTCCCGCGGTCCTCGCATTCCCGGCATGCCTTGCTGGGCAAGAGGACGGACAGCCGCGGATGCCCGTCGCCCAAGGTCGGTTTCCAGGGTGTGCTGGTGAGAGCGCTCTGGACCTCTCCAACAAGTTCCCCGGGAGCACGCTCGGCCCCACCCTGCGCAGCGTGTCGTTCCCGCTTCCGGGAGGCGGCACCGGGACCGACGAGTACATCAAGGTCGATAAGTTCCACGACCAGTTCGCCGCCGACGTGCCCATGTCGGTGACGGACCAGATGGCCGCCACCCAGCGTCCCGTGGCAGCCTCTGCCCTGCAGGAGAAGGCCACGAAGGCCGCCTGGAAGACCATCCCCTCCTGGACCCTGATCACCACGGAGGACCGCAACATCCCGCCGGCCTCGCAACGCTTCATGGCCCAGCGCGCCCACGCCAATGCCGTCGAGATCAAGGCGTCGCACGCCGTCACGGTGTCCCAGCCCGGCGCGGTCGCCCAACTGGTCGAGCAGGCCGCCCGTGCGACCACCGGGACGGCGGCCTCTGCCGACTCCTCCGCCCCGGGTCTGGCAAGCACCGGTTCCGGACGGCAGGTCCGGCAGGCCCTCGTCGTCGGCAGTACGGCGGTCGGCTCGATGGCCGTAGGCTCCGCCCTCGTCGTTCTCGGCCGGCTGCGCCGGTCGGACGCCGGCTGCGGCCGCTGATGTGACAGCGGCCGTGCCTCACGGGACTCGCCGCACCCGGACGCCGCCCGCGACGTCACCGGGAACACACAAGCGATCCGTCACCGCCACAGTCCGGCTCCGCCGGAACGCCACCGCGACGCTCCGCGCCGCCACCACAAGATTCGCTCCACCCTCGGCCTAAAGGCTGCAGCACTGCGAATGAATCCCGGTAGCAACCCGGGGCGAGTTCGATGACCCGCTTGAAGGCGTGGCTGAAGGCGCTCTCCAAGCCGTAGCCGTATTGCGAGGCGATAGAGGAGATCGTCCGGTTTCCCGTGCGCAGCTCTCGTGCGGCCGAGCGGATCCTCCAGGTGGCGAGGTATTCGAGGGGCGGGGTGCCGACGAGCTCGTTGAAACGAGCCGCGAAGTGCGACCGGGACATACCGGATTTGGCGGCCAGTTCGGCCACCGTCCACACGTGGGCGGGGAACTGGTGCATGAGGGAGAGCGCGGTGCCGATGGCGGGATCGGCCAGGGCGGTCAACCAGGCATGTCCAGTGGAGCCTTGGGCAGCAACGTAGCTGTCCGACGGCGGTCGTCGTGCAGAGGGACCGGCGGGACTGAAAGTTCCGCATGGAACGCGGACGAACCGGCCTACGGTTGCGCGTTGTGGTCCGTCGCCTGCGGATCCCCGCGTACCGACCTGTCTGTTCGGTCCCTTCAGTCCCGTTCCTCGGATCGCTTCTTGGGCCTGTCAGCGAGCGACCGGCGCTACTTCCGGGGTCTGGCCCCTCTGCGAGCGCGGTGTTTTGGCGCCTACCTTGCCGGGTTCGATCGTGCGAGGATCGACAGCCTCCCCAGGAGCACCGACCGAGTAGGGGCCATCGGGCTGGTTGTCGCGGTCGTGCGGCAGGAGGAAGAAGGCGCGACGCGGAAAGAGTCCGGAATCGGGATCGCTGGCTGCACCCTGCTCGAGGTTGGTGTAGCCGATGAGGCGGCCGTCGCGCGAGTAGCGGGGCCTTCCCCTGCGTGTGGGCACTTTGTCCAAGGCCTGCCGGACGTAGTCGAGGTCTCCGGGGTCCTCCACCCAGACCACTTCGGCCTCGTCGGTGAGCTGGCTGTCTTGCAGCATCGAGCTCATGCCCGCAGACCCTCCTGTCCCATGGGCCGGCCTCCGGCCGGATCGTACGTCGCGATCACCGCTGGTATCAGGCTCACACCTATTCCTCGGAGCCCTAATACCTATCGTAAGAGCATCGAGCAAGTCGTTCCTGCAGTGTGTCCGACCTCATCCCGCGCACTCCGTTTCGGCGAGAAGCGCCAGCCCCGGGTAGAGCTTGCGATCATTGTTCTTGATCATCTCTGCCGGGGATGCCAGCCCGAGCTCCTGGCGGATGCGGCTTGCGAACGCACGACTCGTCGCCGGACGGATGCCTTCGTCCGAGCACCAACGGCCGTAGGTCTCGTACAGGAGTTTCTGCTCGACTCGCAGCTCGGAGTTGGGTTGTCCGTTCTCACCGGTGGTGCAGCGCTCGACGATGAACCGGCCGATGTGATCCTCGGTGCGCTCGTACGCCTCGGTCGCGAGACGCACAGAGGGCGGCCCATGGAGCGGGTCTCGGGTGGCGAGGTAGTTCTGGGCTCCCTGGATCAGCCAGTTCAGGATGCCCGGGCCCTCATCCCGGACCAGCTCCTGTGCAAGGTTGTCGATCTTGAGCTCGTCGGGAACCTTCCGCTCGAAAGGCACGATCCTAATCCGGCGCCAGAACGCGTAGCCACCAGTACCGACTTCGGGCCGGTGGTTCCCCAGGAGCCACAGTTTGTGGGTGGGGCGGAAAGTGAAGAAGTCCTGGCGCATACGACGCGCGGTGATGGTGTCACCGCCCGTGAGGAGCTTGACGCGAGCCTCGTTGAACTTGTCGTTCGGTTTGAGTTCGGAACAGACCACGATCCGGCGACCGTGCAGCTCGGTGAGCTCTGTGCTGTGCTCGGTGAACTTGCCCTTCTCCATCAGGAAACCCGGCGGGGCGGCATTGGCGTAGTCACCGAGAATCTGCATCATCACCTCCAGGAGCACCGACTTGCCGTTGGCTCCCGAACCGTACAGAAAGGGCAGGACCTGGGCGCCGACGTCACCCGTGACCGAGTATCCGAGCAGGAGGTGCAGGAAGGAGATCGTGGCGCGGCCTTTGGCGTCGTCGCCGAATGTCTCGCGCAGGAAGGAGGTCCACCGGGGCAGAGGCATGTCCTCGGGACCCACAGTGGTGGCCCTGGAGTGCATGTCGGACAGAGGATCCGGCTTGCGCAGCTCTCCGGTCCGAAGATCGACCACACCGCTCGGGGTGCACAGGGCGTACATGTCCCCGTCCATGGAATCGGGGTCGAGGCTGAGTCCAGGTGCGGCCTGCGCCTGCTGGAGGAGTGCCTTCATTCCAGCGGTGGACTGAGTACGGCGCCTGTGTGCGGACACCTCACGGTCGCTGAAGAGACCGCTCGGGTCGGTACGGGGCATCTGCTCGCCCATGTCCCCGGCCGCCCACATGGCACCCTTCTCACCGCCGGCACGCTTCCATCGGTACTGCTCCCAGCAGTACCAGCCGAGCCCTTCCACATGACGGAAACGGTCGCTGTACAGACGCGCGAACAGCTTGGCGTTGCCCCGGTCCGTCAGCTCGTCAGGCAGCAGGCTTGCCGAAGTGCTCGACTGAGGAACGTGCAGTGCCGTTCTGGGAGACGGAGTGCCATGTCCTGCGTCCAGATCCATGTCGAGGCTTGTCTGACGCATCTGTCGAGCAGCGAGGGCAGCATCGAACCGCACCGGTTCGGCGCTGGTCATGAGCGTCCCTCTGGAAAGCCCTGCCCCTGAAGCTCATCCCTCAGAGCAGATGCCATCGTCGAGGCGACACGTCGCCCATGGGCAGCACGATCGCAGCGAAGGCCTCGGAGTCCTGACGAATCTGGTGCAACCTGCCCGGGCACTAAGGATTCCTTGTCGTAGCTGAGCTTCTTAGTCTGGGGCGTTGTCACCCAGACGCTTTGGCCGTCTCCCCCCAACTGGCCTCTGAGAGCCGACGGGACTGACGGGACTGAATTATTGCTTTTGATCAGAGGCTAGCGCACAGCTCGCTTCTTGCGTCACGCACTCCGCACGTGTCGAACATCAGGTCCCATCGATTCCTTCCCCGGCTCCACACCACCCCCACAACCAGGCCGTCCAGGCTGGATGACCTTCGGTCCCGCTTGGGCCGCGCCGCCAAAAGACCAGCTCAGAGGCCACACACGGCACCCTACGGGACTGACGGGACTCAGGGCCGGGGTTATAAAGCACTCAATACACACTCACGCGCGGACGTGTACCTGACATTTTCCTTCGAGTTATCTAGCCTATATATGGCACTTTCGGTCCCGTCAATCCCGTAGGGCGAGCCGTACCCATCTGACCTGCATCTTTGAGCGCGGGACCCAAGCGGGACCGAAGTCACTCGTTGGGTCGCCCACTCGTCGGGCCCCTGAGCCGAGGCGGCGTCAGGACGGAGAGGAGACAAAACGGCGTGGCCGGGGCGAGCGGGGGTCCAGGGGACATACGCATGCGTGCTCGGTCGGCGGACCCCATCGCCGTGGCGTGCCTTCGTGGGCTGAGGTTCCAACGTGGTGGTCCCGGACCTGTGTCAGTTGTCGGACACCGGCTGAGCCGGTACGCGAGGCCGAGCGGCAGGACGTGACGCCTCGAACTGTGCGTCGTCGAGCCGGGCGACGGCGGTCGGCCGGGTCCGAAGGGAGTCCGGATCGAAGCCGTTATGCGGCGAAGCCGACGTTGGTGACGTATTCGTACTGGCCCCACTGCGAGCCGAGGTCGACGACCTGATCGATCCACGCGTCGTCCAGTGCGCGGTCGTCGTCGGCCGCCCAGGCGGCGACGATGCGGTCCCAGCGGCGCACATTCAGGGTGCGGAACTCCACCACGCGCTGGCGCGGCCGGTCGACCTGGGACTGGTTGAGCGGGTGGATCTCGACCCGGGTGCCGCGGCCTTCCCGGTTGAGGCGGGCGGTGAGGTAGCGGGCGACGTTCTCCCGCCGCACGGTCCGGTACGCCTGCTCGATGCGTTCCAGGTTCTTCCGGGACGGCGAGCGTGCGCCGTCCAGCCAGGCGCGCAGGGTGCGGTCCGTGACGGTCAGACCGGCGGCGCGCGCGGCGGCGCGGGCGTGGTCGGTGCGCGTGAGGTAGTGCAGGCGGGCCATCAGGCCGCGGCGGGCGGTGACGGGTGTGGCGATGTAGCCGGCGAGCGCGTCCAGTTGGCGGGCGACGGCTTCGTGGCCTTTCAGGCCGCGGGCGCCGTACTTGCCGAACTCGATGTTCCGCTCTGGCATCGTCCATACCTTTCTTCTTGGGTTGATCTGGGGCAGTCGTCCCTCCCGGCGGGGGGGGAATTCCGGCGCCGGAGAGGGGGATCGACTCAGGAGGGGCTGCCAGGGGCCGTATCGGTCTGGTTCCGGTCGCTGCCGACGGTGTAGACGTCCTTGACCTTCACCTCGGTGACTCCGCGGCCCTCGGGGAAGACGGTGCGCCAGTCGCCGATCAGGTGGAGTTCGTCGGTGCCCATTGCACGGACCACCATCAGGCCTTCGTCGTAGGCACGGTGGGCCTTCCACCACAGGTTCGTGAAGGCCTGGGAGCGGATGAGGTGCATCCAGTCGGTGCGGTAGAGCTCCCGGTTGTAGTTCGACTCTCCGAGTGTGGAGACGAACTTGGAGTACATCTGCTTGACGTACTCCAGCGTCACGTCGTCGCCCTCGCCGATCGCCCGGTCGCGGGCGTGCTTCAGCACGACGCGGAGCTTCTCCAGCAGCCCCTCGGTGGCCCCCGAGGTCCAGGACTCGTGGATCTCCGGCGGGTCACACAGCCCGTATTTCGGGCCGGCCAGCCGCAGCAACAGCCGCAGGGTCGGCTCGGTGACCCACAGGGGGCCGGGTTCGTCACGGTTGCCGATCGGGTTGGGCAGCACGGTGTCGTGGTCCCAGACGGGCGGGGTGATCAGGTGCACCCCGGCGCGGCGACGGTCGTGATGATTGCCGGTCGAGTGTTCCAGCTGTCCGATCGGCAGATGGGTCTTGAGCGCGGAGAGGTAGGCCCCGTTGATGTCGAGCGCTGTCACCTCGTGCGCGCCTGCGGGCAGCTCCGGGCGCGTCCACTTCGGGCGTGCCTCCCAGATCTGGTCGGCGCCCCGGGCGCTCTGCTTGCGCAGGATGTCGGGCAGCCAGGGGTGGGCGACGATGTCGTAGCGGCCACCCTTGCGGGTGTGGTCCAGCAGGGCCATCACGTCGGGAATCGCCCGCTTGACCAGTGCTGCCGTCGCCGCCTCGACATCACCGGCGTGCTGGGCCAGCACCTGGGTCACGGTCTGGCGGATCAGGTCCGGTTCCGCGTCCTCGGGCTGCACCCGGCGCCCGGCCGCGACGATCCGTACGCCCTGACCGCCGCGGGCCGCAGCCGGACGAGCTGGTGCGGGGGCGGCGGACACGGAAGCCGTCGGCGCGGAGACGGCGGGCGCGGCCGGTTGCGGGGTGCCGGGCGCCGCGCACTCGGCGGGATCCAGGTGCTGCGGGAACCCGGCGACCTGATGCCGGGCAAGCTGCCCGCACAGTACACACGGCTGGGGGACGACGAGCACGTCGACATCGTCGTCCTGGCCGGCTGCCGGCTCGGCATCCGAGCCAGGCGCCTCCTGCGGCTCCTCGTCCCCGACGTCCTCGAACGTCGCCATCGCCGCCGCGGCCAGCTTGGTCTTCGCTCCCTGAAGGAAGTACGCGTACCTCTCCCGTACCTCGCCGCTCGGGTCCCGTCCCGACTCCCAGCCGGCGACCGTGGACGGGCTGACGCCGAGGGCCTGCGCGAGCTGGGGGCGCGAGAGGTTCAGTTCTTCGCGCAGGGTGCGCCGCTCCTCAGCGGGCGGCAGCGCCACCTCTTTCCTGGCGCCGGCAAGCAGGGCGTCGATCGCGCCGAAGTCTGTCATCGCACGCCGCCCTCGAGGGCCGCAGCACGACGGTGGGCCGCCTGCCGCCCGGGAACGCGACGGCGCGCGGCAGGCAGTGCTTCCGTCGCCCGGGTGGGTCCGGCCAGGAGTTCGAGAACGTCGATGCCGTAGTGCGTGGCAACCGCCTCGCAGTCGGCCAGACTCCAGGCCGCCGCACCGGACTGACGACGGCTGACCTGCGCCTGGCTCACGCCCAGGGCAGCGGCGAGCTCGGTCTGCGACTCACCGGCCGCGTGCAGGAGCGCGGCCACCGCGGACCGGACACGCTCATCAAGACTCATGCTCACGAAGTCGAGTCTAGCGCTCATCACTCACTTTCTATGCGGTATCCGCATTTCACTTCGGGAGCACACCTGCCGACAAGAGGGCATGCACCACAACCCCGTTCGGCCCAAGCCGGCATGAAGAGGGATGACAGGCGATCAGGAAGGCCATCACCGTTCGACGCCGGCCGGGAGAGCGCTCGACCATGCGTGCCGGTGCGCTCGTCGCGCGCACCGGCACGGTTCGAATCGACGTCTGCGCCGCCGCTCTCTCCCCGCAGCACGTGCCGGCACCTGTCCTGCCACGACGCTGCTCCCGCAAGCCTGGCCACAGGATGCGGCTGCGGACGACACTCATGGACGCAAGGTCAAGGAGCACGGTCCCTGGGGCAGGGTAGATGAACGTGACGTTCATCTACCCTGCCTGCAGAGCCGGTCAGGTTGCGCGGCGGAACTGCACCACGACGTTCTCGCCCGTGGCCTTCGAGCTGAGCCGGTAGTAGCGGATGTGCGCCAGCCGTTCGGATTCCTCCAGCCAGCCGGCTTCGATGACCTGCCGCCTGGTGCGGGAGAAGACCGTCGGGGACAGCCCCACCAGCTTGGCGAGCTCCACGGCCGTCTCCAGAACCGCGCCGGAGCGATCGGCGGGGTGACAGGCATACAGCATGACCACCAGGCGCTGGTTGGCTGTCAGTCCGACGGTGCGCTGCAGCAGGTGGAGTGTCTTGAGTTTGTTGTCGTCGTTCACTGTGCCTCCCATCGTGCCGGGGTCTGTCCGTCGAAGCCAGGGATATCCGGAGGATTGCAGCTCTTGACCGCTTCACGCTGCTCGGCCCCGGTCCCGTGGAAGGAGATATAGGGGCTGATGCGATAAAAGTTGTAGTTTCCGATGCGGCCGCGGACGATCAGGATGCGGTGCTTGAGCAGCTTCCGGTTGATCTTTCCGACCGCGTCGGTCGACATCCCTACTCGGCGTCCGATGTCGGCCCCCGTCGCTCGCAGCGGTTCCATACCCTCGGGTGAGACTCCGATCCACCACAGAACGAGGAACTTCTGGCTGGGCGTGAAGACCCTGCTCTCGGTGATGGCCTCTACGCGCGCCTTGTCCACCTGGGTGTGCTTCCCGGAGAAGGCGTATGGCGCGTAGGGGATGGCTTCGCCGGTCTCGGCGTCGACGAGCCTGCGAACAGCTCCCAAGGGTCTCTCCCCGCGTTGTTGCTGCGCCGTGCATGAGGGGCGGCCTCCAGGCCGACCAGATGCACTTAACGTACATGAGCAACAGGTCGATCTACTGTGTCTGCACGACGCGTCTCTCGATGAACCGTCATCCACCCACACCACAGCCACGGTTCGAGTGATCGCTGTAGATGAACTTCACGTCCATCCACACGGCTTCCAGGGTCGTGGTGCCCAGTTCCTTGGAACTGGGCACCACGACCCTGGGATCTGTGGCCCACGTTCCTCGAAGCCGTGTGGGCGACGCAGGGCACGCTGCCATATCGCCAGAACCGGGTACGAAGCAGTGTTTTTGCAGGTCAGCACACCACTGGTGGGGGTCCTCCCGCTGCCTGCCGGACTACGGCAGGCCGGCTACGAAGACACGACAGGGGCGAGGCCCGTAGATGTAGAGGCAGATCGCCGGCGAGCCGCTGCCGGCAGCCGGTGTGGTCCTGGCTTCCAGCGGCTGGCGCCGCAGGTCCGCCAGGGCGAAGGTCAGGTCGGATTCAGTGGGGTGATGCCGGTGCCCACATACAGTTCGGGTTCCAGCGACAGGACCGTGAGAGCTTCCCCCGCTTTCACCGCCTGCCAGGCGACCGCCGCCGCATGCGCCACCGGCCAGTCGATGTTCTTCCAGTCCATCGCGTCCACCGCATGCGCCGAGGTGAACGGAATGTTCTCCGCGAACCGCAGGGACGCCGCGTGCTTGCCTGCACCGGCGACTTGCCGTTCGGCGGCCAGTATGGAAAGCGACGGGATGATGACCCGGCCAGTGCCACGCGAGGCCTCGATGTAGAGGCCGGTGAAGAACGGATCCGCACGATACAAGGCGGCCAGAGCGGTGTGGTCCAGGACAACCGCCAGGTTCATGCGGCGGCGCCGCCCTGATGGGCGCGGATCTTCGCCCAGGCGTCCTGGCCGGCCAGCTGGACCTGCTCGGTGTACTCGATACCGAGCTCCCGGGCAGCCTCCTGGGCGCGCTGCTCCCGCTCGGCAGCCGTGAGCTCCCGGGTGGCGAGATCCTCCAGCAGCTCTGTGATGGTCGTGCCGCGCTCGTCAGCGAGGATGCGCAACCGGTCACGCACTTCCTCGCTGGTTTTGATGCTCGTCGGCTTGCTCATAGAGCCGATTCTACCGCCGGTAGACAGAATGGGGATTCTGCGTGCTGTCGCAACTTCTCACTGTGCTCCACGATCCCCACCACCGGGACATTCCAGATAGGCCAGGCCCCGTTCAGCGGGGTGCGGTGCCCCGTCGAAGCCACGTTCGACAGGACACCGTTCACCAGCGAGACCAGGTTCGACCGACGCGAGTCCGTGTGGCGGTCCCCCGATTCCTAATCCTTGAGTAGTGGCTCTGGTTGGCCCCCGCTGAGGGGCTGACCGGACTGTCGATGAGGTGAGGTTCGTGTCGGCCTCGTGGGCATCGGGCTGACTCCTGTTGATTCCCGGTCCCGTGAGACCTCCTGAAAGAGCGGTGGCGCCCGGTGTCTTCGGGCCGCTGCGAAACTCACCGGCCTGTGCCGAACGTTGATCGTCGTGGTGTGAGCCCGCTGCACGGTGACCCCCTCCAACTCCGCGAGCCATTCGAGCTCTGGCCGAGACCGGGGCCCGCGCGGTGCGCTGGTGCCGCGAACGGCTGGTGAGATGGCGGACCGTCGAGTCCTGGGATTAGGTCGCCGCGTGGCCCGCACAGGCTTGTCACCTGCGCAAACGCACGATGAGAGGGGAACGGTTTGTCCGTGTTCTGCGGAATCGACTGGGCCGAGTCGCATCACGACGTGGCCCTGGTCGACCAGGAAGGCCAGCTGCTGGCCAAGCGCCGCATCAGCAACGACCTCGCCGGATACCAGCTGCTGCTGGACCTGCTCGCCGAGTACGGCGACAGCCCTGAGACGCCGATACCAGTGGCCATCGAGACCTCCAGCGGCCTCCTCGTGGCGGTCCTGCGCACCGGCAAGCGGAAGATCTTCGCGATCAACCCGCTCGCCGCCGCCCGTTACCGCGACCGGCACGGCGTCAGCCGCAAGAAGTCCGACCCTGGCGACGCCCTGGTCCTGGCCAACATCCTGCGCACCGACATGCACGCCCACCGGCCGCTGCCCGACGACAGCGATCTGGCCCGCGCGATCACCGTCCTGGCCCGCGCCCAGCAGGACGCGGTCTGGGCCCGCCAGCAGGTCTCCAACCAGGTCCGCTCGCTGTTGCGCGACTACTACCCCGTCGCGCTGGACGCCTTCCTCGGTAAGCAAGGCGGGCTGACCCGCCCCGAGGCCCGCGCGGTGCTGGCACTCGCGCCGACCCCGACCACAGCGGCCCGGCTGTCCCTGCCCCGGCTGCGGTCCGCACTCAAGCAGGCCGGCCGCAGCCGCGGGATCGACGCCGAGGCCGAGCGGCTCAAGACCGCCCTGCGTGCTGAACAGGCCCACCAGCCCGCCCTTGTCGAGGAAGCGATGAGGCAGCAACTGCTTTCCCTGCTCACGCAGTTGGACGCAGCCTGCCTGGCTGTGAACGACCTCACCGAGGCGCTGGAAGCGTCTTTTCGCCAGCACCCAGACGCTGAGATACTGCTCAGTTTCCCCGGCATGGGCGTCCAGCTCGGCGCCCGAGTGCTGGCCGAGATGGGTGACGATCGCGCACGGTTCGCCGACGCTCGGGCCCTGAAGGCGTATGCGGGATCGGCCCCCATCACCCGCGCCTCGGGCAAGAAACGCTTCGTCGGACGCCGTTACATCAAGAACAACCGCCTCACCAACGCCGGTCATCAGTGGGCCTTCGCCGCCCTGACAGCCTCGCCGGGAGCCGCCATCCACTACCGCGGTCGACGTGAACGCGGCGACTGGCATGCACAAGCCCAGCGGCACCTGTTCAACCGCATGATCGGCCAGCTCTACCACTGCCTGCAGACCCGGAAGGTCTTCGACGAACAGCACGCCTTCACCTCCGTCTCGGCGGATCTGACTGCAGCGACTTGACTCGTTAGGCACGTGAGATGTCTTTCAGAAGCGGAGACCTCCGGTCTTTCGCCCATCCGGCGGATCAGAGCACCAGGTCGTCTTCCACCTCCCCGTCGTCAAGGACGACGAGGCGGCAGCCGTGCGCGGACAGAGCCGCTTCCACGAGTTCGACGTTCATACGGCCGATTCGGCCCTTGTGCTCGACCACGACCGTGCTCACCTGCGGGTCGACCAGCGACCGCTTCGCTTTCGACCGGGCCCCGTTCATCCCGGATGCGATCTCCGCCTCAACACGAACGACCCGGTGACCAGCCTTGGCCGCCCACTTCGACAACCGGGCCACCTGGCGTTCCAGATCCGCCTTCTGGTCATGGGAGGAGACCCGGGCGTACAGACCCAGACCGCCGACCGCTTCCGGCATGGTGGCCGCGTCCATGTTCACGAGGATCGTGCGCGGTTGGAAGGATTCGATTTTGGCTGGAATCCAGGAAGGGTTCCTCACGGTGCTCGGGAATTTCCAAACGACCCTGATCGTGAACCACATACAAAACGCCAATCAGACGATAGACGGACAACTCATCCTGAACTTGTTCATCGGCGGTGCCATAGCAGGCGTCAGGCAGACGATATGGGGCATCTCGCCGGTGGGTGAGAGATTCGCCTATCGGGAAATGCCGCCGAATTCACCTACACTTCTGCGCAATCTGCTGAGCGAGTCGACCATGCAGGCCGCTTTCTATACCAGCCACATAATCATCAAGATGCCCATCGTGAATGGCGTCTCGGGACAGATAACGCCGACGGAGATAAGTCAGCATGACAACCAGTAGGAATCCGAAGCCGGCCGGGAGCTGAAGGCGGCTCGGAGTGGCCGGCCGGCCGGGCCTTTGACGGGGGGCCGGAACCCTCCACGTCGGAGTGTCGAGCGCGCTCGCACTCCGGCGGTCACCGGCACCCACGCCGCACCGAGCACTGCGCCGCACTCGCTCCGGGTGCGGCCGGGCAGGAGGCGCCCTCGCTGAGTGCACCGGCGTGGGCGACCGCGAGAGTTCCGGGTGCACCGGCGTCGGCGACCGGGAGAGCTCCGGGTGCCCGCGGACGACAAACTGGGGCTCTCGCGGGCACGGCAGACGGCCCGCCGGTCCTCCAGTTCCTCCTGGAACTTCCGGACCGGCGGGCCGCCCGAGACTGTACGCTGCCGGATCGGTCTCACGTAAGCATTCACGTCATGGAACAGGACGATCCCGGCTTCCACCGCAGCGTTCTGAACGGGCTGGGCCGGTCACCCGGGATCGGCCTGCTACAGCTGGTGATCGACGGTGCGTGTGGTCACCAGGTCTGGATCCACTGGCTGCCGCCCTCCCAGCCTTCGGCTCCGATGCCCACACCGGAGACGTCGCCCTTGTACCACGTGGTGCCGACGACCTTGCCCGTCCAGGCGTCGACGACGTTGATGGGCTCCCAGGTGCCGATGGACGGCCGGTTCCACCACTGGCACTCTCCGGGCCCGACGACGAAGCTCGAGGAATAGCCTCGGTAGGGGAACTCGACGTAGGCCGCGTAGTTGCCCTGGGCGCAGAGCTGGACCCACTGATTCTGGATCGTGGACGCGGATGCCGAGCTGGCGGTGCCGGCGAGCAGGCCCGTGGTCATGGCGCAGGTCACGATCGCGGTAATACCAGCCCGCTTGGCATTTCTGAGAAAGCGCACTTACTTTCCTCCGTGATGAGCGCCGGGAGGGAATTTCGTCCGGCGTGCTCTGATACGGGCCGTTCCGGATGGCCCTCTTACTGCCGGAGCATAGAAGTATCCTGATCGCTCGGGCACCCCAACTGCCCCTAGGGGGAAGGAATCTGCCCTTTCGGAAACAGTCGTGGAAGGCGTCCGGTTCCGGCAGGGGCTCGGCCGCCTCGCCTTCATCGCCCGACGGTCGTCGCTGCCGAAACAGCCCTGGCGGTTCTCTTCTCAGTTATGCCGTGTTCGTACAGATCTGGCGGTGAGGGCGCCAGAGGATCGAATACGGGTGGGCAGCTTCACGAGCTGCCCACCCGCGCCGGGGCGCCTCACTTCACGGAGCCTGCCATGACTCCCTGCACGAAGTGCCGCTGGAAGGCGAAGAACACCACCAGCGGGACCACCAGCGACACGAAGGCGCCGGGTGCGAGGACGTCGATGTTGCTGCCGAACTGGCGGATCTGCGACTGGAGTTCCACGGTCAGTGGCTGCGAGGAGCTGTCCGCGAAGAGCAGGGCGACCAGCATGTCGTTCCACACCCACAGGAACTGGAAGATGGCGAGGCTGGCGATGGCCGGGCGGCCCACCGGCAGGACCAGCTGGACGAAGATGCGCCACTCGGTGCCCCCGTCCATACGGGCCGCCTCCAGCATCTCCTTCGGCATCTCGGCGAAGTAGTTGCGCAGGAGGAACACCGCGAAGGGCAGGCCGTAGGCGACGTGGAAGAGCACGACGCCGGGAATGGTGCCGAACAGGCCCAGTTGCCCGAAGAGTTTCGCGACCGGCAGGAGACCGATCTGGACCGGGACCACCAGGAGGGCGACGACCACGAGGAAGATGCCGTCGCGTCCCGGGAAGTCGAGCCAGGCGAAGGCGTAGCCGGCGAGTGCCGCGATGACCACGACCAGGAAGGTCGTCGGCACGGAGATGAGCACCGTGTTCCACAGCGACTGCGTCATGCCGGAGTTCTTCAGCAGCGCCGAGTAGTTGTCGAAGGACAGCTGGCCGGGGCTGGAGAGCGCGGTCCACCAGCCGCCCTTGGCGGTGTCCTGGGCCGAGCGCAGCGAGGACACCAGCAGTCCCGCCAGCGGGGTGAACCAGACCAGGCCGGTCACCACGAGGAAGGCCTGGACCAGGCTGTTGCCCAGGCCGCGCCGGATCGCGTTCATCGCTGACTCCTTCGGAAGCGGCGGACGTTGAAGGCCATGGCCGGGATGACCAGCAACAGCAGGAGCACGCCCAGCGCGCTGCCGAGGCCTTGGTTGTTGCCGCCGCCGAACGACACCAGCCACATCTGGGTGGCGAGGACGGTCGCGTCCTCCTGCACCGGGCCCGGCGCGATGATGTAGACGAGGTCGAAGACCTTCATCACGTTGATGACGAGGGTCACGAAGACCACGGTCAGTACGGGGGCCAGCAGCGGGACTGTGATCCGCCGGAAGATCTGCCACTCGTTGGCGCCGTCGATCCGCGCCGCCTCCAGCGCGTCGCGCGGCAGGGCCGCGAGTCCTGCTCCGATGAGGACCATGGCGAAGCCGGTCCAGATCCACAGGTACGCGCCGATGATGGCCGGCGTGACGAGGGCCGGGCCGAGCCAGGACACGCCCTGGTAGGGCTGGGCGAAGTTCGATGCGGGGAGTTTGACGGTGTAGGTGCCGGACTTGAGGTCGGAGAAGCGGTAGGAGCCGTCCGCGGCGGTGGTGGTGCTCGCGGCGGTGCTGCCGTGGGCGTCGACCGCCTCGACCCGCATGCCGGGCAGTCCGTTCTCCTTGCGGTCGACCACGCCCTGCTTGCCACCCCCGCCGGGGGTGAAGTCCAGGTAGACGACTCCGCCGACCTCGTCGGCCGCGGCCGTGCGCTGGGCGGCCGGGTAGGCGGACCGTGCGTCGGCGGGGACGTCGGCGGGGGCGATGCCGACCATCCCGAAGTCCACGGACGTGCCGGGCGACACGCGGCCGCTCGTGCGGTAGGAGCCGTCGGGGCTCGCGGTCAGGCCGTGACCGTCGCGGGCCCTCGCGGTCGGGTAGGCGGAGGTGTCCTTGAACGCGTCGTGGACGCTGACGACGGCCGCGTTGAGCACGCCCTTGGAGGGGTCCTCGTCGTAGGCGAGCCGGAAGATGATGCCGGCGGCCAGGAACGAGACGGCCATCGGCATGAACAGCAGCAGCTTGAACGCGGTCGCCCAGCGGACCTTCTCCACCAGGACGGCCAGGACCAGACCGAGGCCGGTCAACAGGGTGGGCGCGACCACGACCCAGATGGCCGTATTGCGTACGGCCTTGAGGGTGGCCGGGTCGCGGAACATCTCGGTGTAGTTGTCGGCGCCGACGAAGCGGGTGCCGGAAGCGTCGAAGAAGCTGCGGCCGACGGAGAAGAGCACGGGGTAGACGACGAGGGCGCCGAGCAGGAGCAGCGCCGGGAAGGCGAAGAGGACGGCGCCGAGGCGTGCCCGCCGCCGGGAGCGGCGGGCACGTGTGGCGGGTCCGGTGGACGGCGGGCCGACCGTCTCCTTGACCAGGGTGGATGTCATGATCCGTCAGCCCTTGTAGGCCTTGGCCGCGGCCGCTTCCAGCTGGGCCGCGGTGCCCTTGGGGTCGGACGGGTCGCGCAGGAAGTCCTGGAGGAGCTTCCACTCGCCGGCGCCCTTGGTG
Organism: Streptomyces adustus; assembly: GCF_009377175.1. Lineage (GTDB taxonomy): Bacteria > Actinomycetota > Actinomycetes > Streptomycetales > Streptomycetaceae > Streptomyces > Streptomyces adustus. The sequence continues at coordinate 1,335 of NZ_VJZD01000055.1, read as the reverse complement.
CCGCCGAAGGCGGCGGGGGCCTGGTCGGACATGTCGAAGCGGACGGAGTCGCCGGCGTCGACGAGGGACTTGGCAGTGGCGCGGGTGACGTCGTCGCCGTAGGAGTCGAGGGGGAGGTTCTTGTTCGGGGACAGGTAGCCGCCCGCCTTCGCCCAGACGGCCGACGCCTCGGGGGTGGCCAGGTATTCGAGGAGCTGCATGCCCGCCTTGGCGTTCTTGCCGTCCTTGAGGACGACGGCGGCGTCGCCGCCGCTGACGACCGGGGCCTTGCCGCCGTCCACGGGCGGGAAGGGGAAGAAGTTGGCGTCCTTGCCGATGGTCTTGTTGAACTGGTCGTGGGCGACGCCGGCGACGAAGTCGCCCTCGTAGACCATGCCGGCGTCGGGCTTGGGGCCGAAGACCTTTTCCACCGAGCCGGGGAAGTCGGTGTTGAGGGCTTCCTTCTGGCCGCCGGCGACGAGCTTCTTGTCCTTGAAGAGCTTGCCGAGGGTGGTGAGGGCCTTGACCACGGAGGCGTCGGTCCACGTGAGCTCGTGGGCGGCGAGGGCGTCGTACTTCTCGGGGCCGGCCTGGGAGAGGTAGATGTTCTCGAACCAGTCGGTGAGGGTCCAGCCGTCCTGGCCGGCGACGGAGAACGCGGACAGGCCGGAGTCGGAGATCGTGTTCCCGACCTTGAGCATGTCGTCGTACGAGGTCGGGGGCTTGACGCCGGCCTGGCTGAAGGCGTCGGGGCTGTACCAGACCGTCGACTTGTGGGCGGCCTTGAAGTAGAGGCCGTAGAGGGTGCCGTCGACGCTGCCGTACTTCTTCCACACGGGGGCGTAGCCGGCGTCGACGGACTTCTGGGTGGTGGCCGACAGGGGGGTGAGCCAGCCCTGCTTGGCGAACTGCTGGAGGACGCCGACCTGCGGGACCATGACGACGTCGGGGGCGTTGCCGCCCTCGATCTTGCTGCCGACGACGGTGGAGACGTTGTCGCCGGTGGACACGAACTGCGTCTTGGCGCCGGTCTTGGCGCTGAACGCGTCGAGAACCTTCTGGAAGTTCTTCTGTTCGGTGCCGGACCAGACGCCGGCCACGGTGACGGTCTGGCCGCTGAGTGCCTTGTCCCCGCCGCCGGCGCTGACCGCGTCGCTGCCGCCGCAGGCGGTGGCGCCGAGGGCGAGGGTGAGGGCGGTGCAGCTCGTGAGCAGGGTCGTACGTCGTCGCATCATCGTTGATGTCCCTTCGAATGCTGGTGACTGCTGGATGATCAGAGGCCGTTGATCCACCAGGCGGCGGTCGAGCCGGGGAGGACCCCGGTCGGGCAGGGGCCGCTGGCGAGCAAGGGGGTGC